>JALHNL010000086.1 GCA_022843545.1 Phycisphaerales bacterium
CTCGGGCGAGTCGTCGGCGGTGCCGGTCCAGTTGTCCGCCGGGACGCTGCCCACCATCGTGCTTTCATCGGCGTCGCGGAGGATCACGTCATCAATATACGACGAACCGCCGTGGCCGGTTTGGCCCGCGGCGTGGTAGACAAAGAGTTCCTTGGCGTACTTGTCGGGGCCCCCCACCCAGGTGTCGCAGCGGAAGGTGGCTAGGTGCTGCCAGCGGTCGTTGTAGACCAGCCAATACCCGATGTCGGCGGGGGAGGGGAGGGGGTAGGGAGTGGGGGCCGGGGGGGCGGGGGGGGCTTACACGAACTTGGCGATGTTGGTCAATCCGCCGCCGGTCGGCGAGCCGACAGTTAGGCGATGCGCGTGGTCCTGTTCACCGACACGCTGGGGGATGTGAATGGGGTGTCGCGGTTCATCCGCAACGCGGCGGCGCGGGCGAGGGAGTCTCAGCGAGAACTGACGGTGATCACCAGCACGCGGCTGGAGGTGCCGCGCGAGGCGAACATCATCAACATCGCGCCGCGGCTGGCGACGCGGATGCCCAAGTACGAGAACCTCGAGATCGTGTGGCCGCGGCGGGGGGCGATGTCGCGGGCCGTCGAGGGGCTGAGGCCGGATGTGATTCACGTGAGCACGCCCGGGCCGGTGGGGATCGCGGGTCGGAAGATCGCGCGGCGGCTGGGCGTGCCGCTGGTGGGGACGTATCACACGGACTTCCCGGCGTATGTGAGCCACCTGGTGGACGACACGGTGTGCACGTATCTGACGACGCGGATGATGCGGTGGTTCTATCGCCCGTTCGCCGCGGTGTTCACGCGGTCGGCGGAGTACGCGGAGATCGTGGCGGGGCTGGGCGTGGCGCGCGAGCGCGTGCATCGGCTGAAGCCGGGGATCGACCTGGCGGCGTTCGGGGCGGAGTGGCGCGACGTCCGGGTGTGGCACACGATCCCCGGGGCTGACCCCGCGGCGGTGAAGGTGCTGTACTGCGGGCGGGTGAGCGTGGAGAAGAACCTGCCGATGCTGGAGCGGGCGTGGACCGTTGCGCGGGCCGCGCTGGAGGCGCGGGGGGTGGGGGGCGTGGGGGGGGTGCGTGCGCAACTGGTGGTCATCGGCGACGGGCCGTATCGCGCGGCGATGCAGCGCGGGCTGGAGGGGCACGACGCGCTGTTCCTGGGCTTTCGCCACGGCGAGGAGTTGGCGCGGCTGTACGCGTCGGCGGATGTGTTCGTGTTTCCGTCGCTGACCGACACGCTGGGGCAGGTGGTGATGGAGGCGCAGGCGTCGGGGCTGCCGGTGATCGTGGGCGATGAGGGCGGGCCGCGCGAGGTGGTGCGCGACGGGGAGACGGGGCTGGTGGTGGCGGGGCGCGATGAGCGGGCGTGGGCGGGCGCGATCGAGCGGCTGGCGCGCGACGAGGCGCGGCGGCGGAGGATGGGGTGCGCGGCGCGGGAGTTCATGCGGGGGTTCTCGTTCGCCGCGTCGTTCGAGCATTTTTGGAGCGTGCACGAGGCGGTGGCGCGCGAGCGCGGCGCGGCGGCGCCGGCGGACCGGTGAGCGCCAAACGGGGTTGGACGCCCGGGGCCCGGGCGGGTTCCCTTGTGGTTCTCAACAGGCCAAATCACGGCGAAATTCGCGCGAAACCGCGTACACGCGGGCCGGTCGAATCCTGCGAATCGCCGCGCCGAATGCACAGGCGAACCCGGGCTCGCGAGCATCCGCGGGCGGGTCAACAAGGAGCTGGTCATGGTCGGCAAGGTGTTCGTTCTGGTCTCGGTCCTGGGCACAAGCGTGGCGCTGGGCGCGGCTCCCAAGGACATTCAGGCACTCACCAGCGCGAACCCCATGCCCCTGGTCTCGGGGCGGGGCGACTTCGCCTCGCCCGGCCTGGCGCTGGCGCGCGGGCCGGCGTCGGGCTCGTACACGTACAGCGCGGAGTCCTTCGGCGGGCAGCACGGGCGCGGCCGCGAAGGCTCGTGGAGCCGCGACGATCGCGACGACCGCGACGACTGGCGCGAGCGCCGCGGCTGGGGGCGTGACCGCGACCGCGACCGCGTGGACGTGGACTTCAACTTCGGCTGGCGCCCGCCCTCTCGACCGATCGTCATCGAGCAGCCCGTGGCCGCCTGCCCGCCCCCCGCGCCGGTCGTGATCCACGGTCCGCGCGACGTGCGTCCGCACGAGGTCTCGTTCACGGCGGTGCAGGCCGGCGAGGTGATCATCATCACCGCCGTCGGGCAGAACACCACCGGCGGGTTCACCACCTCGCTCTCGTTTGCGGGCTATGACGACGGCAAGCCCGTGGCGCAGATGTTCAACTACGCGCCGCGGCGCACGGACTTCGTCACCCAGTGCCTCACGCCCTTCAAGGTGAGCGGGTTCGTGAAGTCGTGCGAGCCGGTGTGCACGGTGAAGATCCGGATCGGGCGCGACCTGGTGTGCGTGCCGGTGGAGCAGATCGGCTCGCTGTAATCGAATGACTCGCCGCGAAGGCGGATCGCCCGGGTCGCGAGGGAGCGCGGCCCGGGCGTTGTCGTCGGCGGGGTTTTTTGAGTGGGCACGGGGCGGGAGCGGAGGCGTGTGGAGGCCGAGTCATGCCCGGGGCGGGTGCCACAAAGATCCCGCGGCATTGGGCGAGAGTTGAGCGTCTTCGCCCGCGGCGGGTGATACCCAGGGGCCTTTTGACACGTGCACCCGCCCGCCCCTCTCCTTCGGCGGGAGTGTTCGCCCGCGCGCGGGGTTCCTGAGCCGGTGCGCGGGCGCCGCGCGGCGGTGTGCGGGGATGCCCAGCCGGTGTACCCGTTCCTTGCGCCGCTGTGCGGGTACACCGCCGCGGCATCTTCGATAGCCGACCCGCTGTCCGCGTACGCCGCCGCGGCAACTTCGGTGACCGGCCCGGTGTCCGCGTACACCGCCGGTCTGTTCGCGAACACCATGCCGGAGATCGCTGACATCGCGGCGATGTCAGCGACGAACGGAGCGCAAGATCAGCCCGCTCGGGTCGCGGCCGGGCCAAATGGCGGCTTGGCGGCCCTTGCGCGGGGTTTTATCGGGACGCGGGCTGTGGTCTCTGGCTTCGGGAGGGGGGGGGGAAGGCCCCGGCGGCCTCGATCGCCGGCCCGGCTGAACCGAGGACGAAGACCAGGGCCACCGGCCTCGGGGTGGCGAAGGACTTCAGGGGCACCGGCCCCGATCAAGTCTCGGAGCCGCGGTCGATGTCATAGGGCTTTGGTTCCGGACCCCGGCCACGGGACTTCCGCTCGTTCTCTCTCGCGAGGCGATCGCGTTCCATCATGGCTTCGTGCTCGGCCTTGGCCTTGGTGAATGCCGCCATGAACCTCTTGCCATGATCGGGATCGGCAGCGTTCATGCGGACGACTTCGGCTTCAAACCAAGCCAAGCGAGCGATGACCCACGGAACGGCAGAGGTGATCGTCAGTCCAAACAGCAACGGTTGCTTCCTGGCAGTAGGCAGACCCTTGCTCCAGTCATGATTAAAGACAAGATAACTGAATATCAGAGCTATTGATGCGACAGCCAGAATCACCAAAAGCCATCCTGCTGTCGTCAACAGTCCTGGCGCAATGTAGATCGGTCTTTGATTGGACAGAGAATCAGACTTGCCCGCGACTGAAAGCACCGCCACCGTGATTAGCAGGGTGAGCCCTAGCACCAGCCAGCACGCGATATTGAAAGACATGGTGCTTCCAGCCTAGGCAGGTGGCATCGACGGCAGGTGGCCCTGAAGTCTATGACGGCTCGCCGCGTGCCCCTTCCGTTGGCCGTCTTCGGGCCCCGGTCGGGGAGCAGTGAAGTCCCGACTCCCCTCCCACGCCCCAATCAGCGGAAATTCCGTGGCGCGAGGTGGGACTTCAATGCCGGCTGCCGGAGTCCGCCGACTTTCGACGACGTCCACGCCGGCCACCCGCCGCGCGGCAATCAGTGCGGACGTGCGGGCCGCGTCCAGAGCCCGGCCACGGGCGGGCTGACGCATCCCGTCACCTGCCGCAGCGTGATGGGCTCGCCGTCCTCGCCCATCGCGCCCAGCACGGCCATGGCGGCGGCCTCGCGGTAGTCCGCGGGGATGCCCGCGGCATCGGTGGTCTCGACGCGGGCGGTCGAGACCGACTCAAGATGGCGGCGCAGGGCGGCGTTCTTCACCCCGCCGCCGGCGAGCAGGATGCGCTGAACGTCCAGACCGCCCGAGTGCACCGCGTCGGCGATGGTCTGGGCGATGGCCTCGCAGGCCGTGGCGGCCATGACGGGTCCGGTGAGCCCCGCGCCGCCCCGCCAGTGACGCCCGATCCAGCTCGCGATGTCCTGATCAGCGGTGCCCAGCGAGCGTCTGGATGAGGCCTGGACGGTGAGCACGCCCAGCAGGTCGTCGAGCGCGTCGACATCGGCCTCGGCGCCGGCGGCGGCTTGCCCGCCATCGTCAAACGGGGCGTTCAGCAGTCGCCGGGCGATGGTGTCGAGCAGTTGATTGCACACGCACACGTCCAGCCCTCGCACCGCGGTCGCGGGCGGCGGCCAGTCTGCGCCGGCGCGGGGGGCCATGAGCGTGATGTTGCAGAAGCCGCCGAGATTCACCACGGCGGTGGGGGTGTCGGGGGCGAAGAGGATCCAGTCGGCCAGCGGGGTGATGGGCGCGCCCTGCCCTCCCGCGGCCAGGTCGGCGGCGCGAAGGTCGGTGATGACGGCGGGCCCGCGCAGTTCGTGGGCCAGCACGGCGGGGTTCAGGAGTTGCCAGGAGAGGGGCGGCTGGTGGAAGACCGTCTGTCCGTGGGCGACGACCAGGTCGGCCTGCTCGCCATTCAGAAGGTCGGTGACGGCGCGGGCGTGCAGGAGGGACAGGTCGCGGGCGAGGGCGGCGATCTGCCCGGCGGGCATGGGGCTTTGGTTGGCGAGGTCGCGCAGCGGCGACGCCAGCGGGCCCAGCGGGCGGGAGAGCCCGCGGACGAATCGGGCCGACATGTGCTGGCCCGCGCCCGAAACCTCAACCAGGGCGGCGTCGAGGCCGTCGATGCTCGTGCCCGTCATGCACCCCACGACCTTGCGCGATGACGCTTGCGACGCGGCGCTCATGCTGCGCCTCCGCCCGGGCGGATGCCCAGCGATGCCAGCAGCGGCACGACCTTGCCCATCGGCAGCCCGACCACCGCGGTCTCGTCGCCCGTGACGCGGATGGGCCACCCCGCCGCCTGACGCTCAAAGAGGTTGTACGCCCCGGCCTTGCCGCGCCACTGTCCGCTGACGACGTAGCGGTCGATCTCGCCGTCCGAGATCGCACCGACGTGGACGTGGGCCGTGTCAAAGAGGATGCGGCGGTCGCCGGTGTCGGCGTTGATCACCGCGACGCCCGTCACGACCTCGTGGTCGCGCTCGCGCATGGCGCGGATCATGGCGCGGGCCTCCGCCTCGTGTGCGGCCTTGCCGATCAGCGTGCCGTCGAGGACGACGATGGTGTCGGACCCGAGGATGACCACGCCCTCGCGCGGCTCGCCGTGATCCGCCATCTCGCGGGCCACCGCCGAGGCCTTCACATACCCCAGCGCCGCCGCCCACGCGCCGGTGTGCATCTCCCCGGGGTGCAGGTCGGCATCTTCCATCCGCGGCGGGCGGACCGCGAACGTGAACCCCGCGCGGGCGAGCAGTTCGCGCCGCCGCGGCGACTGGCTGGCGAGCACCAGCCGCGGGGTGGGGGCGGTGGGCGAGGGGGCCTGGCTCGGGTTGGGCGTGGGCCCGGTCACGCGGATAGCGTACCGATATCCCGCCCGCCGCCCAAGGGGCCCTTCCATGCACGCTCACCTGGTTCAACTGGATATCGCCTGGGAAGACCGCGCCGAGAACTACCGGCGCACCCGCGCCCTGCTCGAGGGCGCCCGCGGTCGCATCAATCCCGGCGACCTGGTCGTGCTCCCCGAGATGTTCGACACGGGCTTTTCATTCCGGGTGAGTGTGACGGCGGACTCGGACGGGGCCACCCTGGGCTTTCTGCGCGATGTGGCCCGCGAGTTCAAGGTCACGCTGCAAGGGGCCCGGACGGTGCTGAACCCCGCCAACCCCAAGCGCGGGCTCAACCGTGCGTCGATCATCGCGCCCGACGGGGCGATCCTCGCGGAGTACGACAAGATCCACCCGTTCTCCTTCGGCAAGGAGCCGGAGCACTTTGACGGCGGCTCACGGGTCTTGGTCTATCGCTGGGAAGCGCCCGGCGGCACGCTGACGGTGTGCCCCTCGATCTGCTACGACCTGCGATTCCCGGAGTTGTATCGCGAGGGGCTGCGCCAAGGGGCCGAGGTGTTTGCCCTCGGCGCCAACTGGCCCACGCCGCGGAAGATCCACCGGGTGGCGCTGGGGGTCGCGCGGGCGATCGAGAACCAGGCGTACGTGATCTGCGTGAACCGCGCGGGCAACGACCCGCACCTGCACTACGCCGGCGAGTCGTATGCGGTAGACCCCAAGGGCACGCTCATCATGGAGGCGGGGGATGCCAGCGATGTGTTCAGCGTGCTTATCGACCCAGCAGCGGTGCGGTCGTGGCGCGAGCAGTTCCCGGCGTGGAAGGATCGGCGGCTCTAGGTCGAGGTCTTGGGGCCGGGCGGGGTTTGGCGCTTGGGGGCACGCACGCCGCCCTTGGGTTCCAGTTCGGGCACGCTCTGGAAGGCGATCCGCGAGGGCGCGGAGTCCTTGGCCTTCTGCATCGAGGCCAGGAAGACCGCGCTCTTGCCGAACCGCGCGTTGATCGCGTCCATCGCCTTGGAGACCCGCGTGTCTGCCTGCACGCGCTCAAACAGCGACCCGGTCGCTCCCGTCGCCGGCTCGAGGCCCGCCAGAGTCACGCCCACCTTCAGCGGCGTGCCCGCGCGGATGTGCTGAGGGCGAGCCTCCCACGCGTGAGCGAGCGCCTCGGTGAGCGCGAGCGTGTCGGCGGTGGGGGGCTGCAGCGCCACGCGCTCGTGCCACCCATCCGCCATGCCCCACCTCAGGCTGGAGGCGGTGTAGGCCCCCCGCCGCGGCTCGGGGTCCAGCAGCCGCACCGAGAGCGTGAACTCCCCCGCCACCAGCCCATAGCCCCGGCACCGCGCCGCCGCCTTGGAGACCAGGCGCACCAGCACCTCGCGTGCTCCGTCCTGGGTTCGCCGCGCGGGCCCCAGCACGTGCTCGTGCCCGACCGAGCGCTTGGGGTGGGGCTGGTCCTGGATCGGTGAGCCGCGCAGGGCATGGTAGTAGAACGAGCCGGTCACCCCGCCCCACGCCTCGCGCAGTTGAGTCTCGGTGCGCGAGCAGAGTTCCTCAACCGTGCCGATGCGAGCGGCGAGCAGCCGCTTCTCCATCCGCGGGCCCACCCCCGGCAGGTCGCGCAGCGAGAGGTGGTGCAGCCGCGACGGCAGGTCTTCATCGCGGATCATCGTCAGCCCGTCGGGCTTGTGCATGTCGCTGGCGATCTTGGCCAGCCAGCGGTTGGGGGCGATGCCGATGGAGGCGGTGATGCACTCGCCCACCCGCGACCGCAGCGCGATCTTGATCCGCCGTGCCAAGTCCAGCGCCGTTTCCGGCTCCTGGTCCGGCCCGCGCAGGGCGCAGCACAGTTCGTCGATCGACCACACCTTCTCCACCGGCAGCACCGTGTCCACCGCCGCGATCATGGCGTGGTGGACCTCCACGTACCGCTCGGTCCGGCTCAGCACCATCTTCAGGTCCGGGCACATCCGCACCGCGTCGCGCACGCGCGTGCCTGTGCGGATGCCGTGACGCTTGGCCTCGTAACTCGCGGCCAGCACCGCCGTGTTGTCCGCGTGCATGGGCACAACCGCGACCGGGCGGCCGCGCAGCGCGGGGTCGTCCTGCTGCTCAACGCTCGCGAAGTACGAGTTCAGGTCAAGATAGAGCGACCGCAGAGGCACGAGGCGGCCCGGGGACTCACGGAGGGGTCAGCAGCGCGGCCTTGATCTGATCCACCTTCTGCCGAGTGGTGTGGGCGCGGAGCTTGGCGTCCTGCATGCTCACCGCTGAGCGGAAGGCCAACTGCTTGGCGCGATCAAAGAGAATCGGTCCCACGGCGTCGCCGGGCACGTAGGTGCTGAGGCGCGCCAGGTTCGAGTCCTGGTCCCCCGCCTCGCGCTCCCAGAACTCCAGCACGGCCGTCGCGTCTGACGCGGCGCTCTCCGCCTGCTCCAGTTGCTGGCGTAGGGCATTCGCCCGAGCCTCCGCGGCCGCGAGAACCGAGTTCGGCGGCGCGCCCGCCCCCGACATGAAGATCACCGCGGCGGCGGCGCCCGCGCCAAGAGTGAACAGGCCGGCTCCCGTGAGTACGCGTGAGTTCATGAAAACCTCCGTGCAACTGGCCATGGTCCGGTGGTGGGCCGGGTCGACCGCGCCCTCGTGTTGCCGATTATCGACGATGATGCGCCGAACGCAAGACCTTTCAACCGATTTTGCGGCGCTCCGGTTGCACCCCGTCTGGGGGGCCGGGTCATCGGCTACGCTCGCTTCATGCCCGAGATCACCGACCCCACGCTCAACCCCGACCTGAAGTCCTGGCTGTCTTCGGCGAACGACCCGGCCACCGACTTCCCGCTTCAGAATCTTCCCTTGTGCTCCTTCGCGGGCGAGCAGGGGCGCCCGACGATCGGTATCGCGGTCGGCGACTGCGTGGTTGACGTGGACATGCTCATGCACGCCGGCGCGCTGGGCGACGACGACGCCGCCCGCGGGCTGCACGACGCGGTCCACTCGGGCGTCTCGAACTTTGTGCTCGCCAGCCCGGTGTTGCGCCGCGTGCTCCGCGAGCGGGTGCAGGACTTCATGCTCGACAAGCACGCGGGCCAGCAGGGCCGGCGCCTGCGCGACAAGGCGGTGATCCCCCGCGCCGGCGTGGCCCGCTTCAACGTCCCCTGCATCATGCGGAACTACACGGACTTTTACGCCTCCATCGACCACGCCCGGACCGTGGGCTCCATGTTCCGGCCGGACAACCCGCTGCTTCCCAACTACAAGCATGTCCCCATCGGTTACCACGGGCGGGCCTCCACCATCGTGCCCAGCGGGGTGACCGTGCGCCGCCCGCTCGGCCAGACCAAGCCCGACGACGCCGCCGCGCCCGCCTTCGGCCCCACCAAGCGGCTGGATTACGAATTGGAGGTCGGCTGTGTGATCGGCGAAGGCAACGCCATCGGCGAGCCCATCGGCATCAACGACGCCCCGGGTCACATCGCCGGGCTGTGCCTGGTGAACGACTGGTCGGCGCGCGACGTGCAGGCGTGGGAGTACCAGCCGCTGGGGCCGTTCCTGGCCAAGAACTTCGCGACCACGGTTTCGCTCTTCATCGTTCCGATGGACGCGCTCGCGCCCTTCCGCGTGCCCACGCCCGCTCGACCCGCGGGCGACCCCGCGCCGCTGCCGTATCTGCTGGGCGAGGGCGACTGGTCGCTGGACATCACCCTGGAGGTGCTCATCCAGTCCGCCCAGATGCGAGAGCGCGGGCTTTCGCCGCTCTCCATCTCGCGCACGTCATTTGCCAACATGTACTGGTCGCTCCCGCAACTGGTGACCCACCACACCAGCAACGGGTGCAATCTGCTCCCCGGCGATCTCTTGGCGAGCGGCACCGTCTCGGGCCCCGGGGCCGATGAACGCGGCTGCCTGCTGGAGCGCACCTGGGACGGAACCGGGCCCGACGGCAAGCCCAAGCCGCGCAAGGCCATCGAACTGCCCTCCGGCGAGAAGCGCCTCTTCCTGGAGGATGGCGACGAGGTCATCTTCCGCGGATGGTGCGAGAGAAGCGGCTTCCGCCGCATCGGCTTTGGCGAATGCCGCGGAACCGTTACGCCGGCGAAGGCGCAGTAGGCTGGTGCGTGGTGCGTGGTGCGTGGGGGTTGGTGCTGAGGGCCATCTGCAGCCCGCCAGTGCCCAGCGCCCAGTGTCTTCTTCCCTGTGCCTTCCCGCCTAGCCCCGCACACTATTGATGGCCGCGATCACCACATCGCGCGGCGGGGCGTGGATCACCTTGGCTTTGCGTCCCTTCGCCGGCAAGATCAGACGAAGGCGGCCGCCCTGGGTCTTCTTGTCATCGATCATCCGCTCGGCCACGTGCTCGCTCGGCGGCAGGCCCTCCACGCGCGTGGGCAGGCCGATCCGCGCGAGCATGGCCCGCAGCGAGTCTGCCAGACCTGCCGGGGAAACCTTCAGCCGTTCGCCGGCGTGAGCCGCGCACAGCAGGCCCAGCCCCACGGCTTCGCCGTGAAGCAGCGGGCCCAGGGTCACCGCGGCCAGGTGCTGCGCGTCGGTGCGGTCGCCGGCGGCGCGCCAACTCAGCCCGGGCAGCGTCTCGATGGCGTGCGCGAAGGTGTGCCCGAGGTTGAGCATCATCCGGCCTCCGTCGGGCTTGGGGCTCGCTTCGCGCTCGTCGGCGCTCACCACGCGTCCCTTCAGGCGGATGTTGCGGGCGACCAGGTCCGCGCACGCGACGGGGTCGCGTGCCGTCAGTCGGGGCCGGTTCTTGGTCAGCCAGTCCATCAGCCCCGCGTCGCCGCACGAGCCGCCGATCAGCCCGTGCTTGACGCACTCGGCCAGCCCCGCGGCGAAGTGCCTCGCGGGCAGGGTCTCCAGCGCCTGCATGTCGCACACCACCCGCGCCGGCTGGTGGAACGCGCCGACCAGGTTTTTCAGCAGCGCGGCCTTGGGCTCGCGCGACGCCCGGATGTTCACGGCGGTCTTGCCGCCCACTGATGCGTCCACCATCGCCAGCAGCGTGGTGGGGCACAGCACGTGGCGGACGCCGCGCCTGTACAGCGCGGCCGCCAGCCCGGCCACGTCGCACGCCACACCCCCGCCCACCGCGATCAACAGGTCGCCGCGCTCCATCCGCCCCCGCGCCGCGTGCGACAAGATGTCCTCCAGCGTCGCCAGCGACTTGTTCTCTTCGCTGGGCGTGACCACCGCCACGTCCCACCGCGTGCCCGTACGGTCCAGCGCCCGCAGCAAGGGCTCGACCAGCGAGCGCGGCAGGCCCGCGTCGATCACTACCAGCGCCGCGCCGCCAGACCGCAAGAGCCCCTCGCCCGCTTCGGGGATCAGCGCCGAGCCGATGAGAACCTCGGTGATGTCGCCCGCGCGGGGCTTGAACGCGATCTTCAGCTTCGCGGACGGCTTGGGCTTGGGCGTGCGGATCGGGGGCGGAGCCACCGGCGCTCGCGCCTGTGCGACCGCCTTGGCCCGGCCCTTGGGCCGTGCGGCCGCGCCGCGCGAGGGGGCCTTGGCGGGGACACGCTTGGACGCGGGCTTCCGGGCTTTGGTCGGCATGGTCAATGACTCGTGTGCTGTACCCGGGCGCGACGTGGATCAGTGATCGTGGTCGTGATCATGATCGTGGCCATGCGAGTCAAAGTCCCCTCCCTGGCTGCGCTGCGCCGGCAGGTTGGGGCCCATGTCGCGGATCGGCCCGATCTCGGCGGGCTGGGCGCGCGCCAGCAGCGAACCGTCCATCGCCATGTTGTACGCGATGATCGCCGAGTTTGCCGCCGATTGCACCAGATACTCCGGGATCGCCAGGTCGAACTTGTCGTTCTGCGTGTGCCAGCCGAAGGGGTAGTCGGCGCGGCCCACCTCGTCCCAGAAGAACCCCGGCACGCCCGCGCGGTTGAACGGCGCGTGGTCGCTGGACCCGTGCGTGCGGATCGCCGCCCCGCCCCGCTTCAGATTCACGTTCATCCACCGCTGGTCGGTGGAGCTCCAGAACTGGTTGTTCACGGGCGACGAGGCCGCGGCGAGCTGATCGATCATGTTGTCCGCCGGCGTGATGCCGCCCTGCCAGTTGGTCCCGCCGTCGTCGTTGAGCATGACCGACACGCCGTCCAGTTCGCCCCGCTCCTTGAGCTGCTCGACATAGCGCGCGGAGCCCAGCAGGCCCTGCTCTTCGCCGCCCCACAGCACAAACCGGATGGTCCGCGCGGGGCGCAGTCCCGTCTCACGGAACGCGTTCGCCAGCAGGCGGGCTGACTCCAGCGTCACCGCTGAGCCCGTGCCGTTGTCGATCGCGCCCTGGGAGCCGGGGCCGTCCCAACTGTCGAGGTGGCCGGAGATGATGATCACCTCACCCGGGCGCGTGCTCCCGGGGATCTCGGCCACCACGTTGTACTGGGTGAACGGGCCCGGGGTGATCGTCGCCTGCAGGTCCAGTTCGAGCTCGACCTGTTCGCCGTCCGCGAGGCGGGAGTTGACGAAGTCGTAGTCGCTCTGCCGCACCACCGCGTGAACGTCCGGCGGGATCTGGTCCGCCGCGCGCTCGCGCCAGCCGCGCAGGCCGCCGGTCCACACCCGCTCGTCGCGCGATGAGGAGATGAACCCCGCGACCTCGTCAAACGCCAGGCGGTCGCGCAGCGGAACCTGCGCGAGGGTCCACTCGCCCTTGGCCATCTTCTCGCGAGCCTCGGCGCGCGACTCAAAGTAGCTCTGCACCCGACCGCGCATCGCCCGCTGCCCCGCCACGCGCTGGCTCGGCAGCATCACCCACGCGCCCTTGAGCTTCCCCTCGCTCTTGAGCCGCGCGTACTCCTCTTCGCTCTGCGGCAGCCGGATCGCCCGACCCCGCACGGGCCCCGCCGTGCCCCGCGACCAGGAGAGCCACGACAACTGCATCTGCCGGCCTTCAGTCCACTCCAGGGGCGGGGGGGCGGCGTTCTCCAGTTCCGTTCGTTCCGGCTGGCGCTGCGGCGCGGGGTCCTTGGTGATGAACACCGTGCCGCGAGAGGGCCCGCGGTCAAACCGCGTCGCCACTTCGCCCCAGGCTTCGCGCCGCGCCGTCACGCCGTAGGACTGGAAGCGATCCACCGCCCAGTTCTCGGCGCGGTCAAGGCCCGAGGAGCCGGTCAGGCGCGGGCCCGCGTCGGTCAGTTCCTTCAGCGTGCTCATGACCCGGCTGTCGACGCGGGACTGACGCAGGATCGACGCGATCACCCGTGGGTCGCCCTGGGCCGGGCCCGAAGGCTGCTCGACACCGTCGATCACGGCGATGGGCTGTTCGGGCCAGCGCGGGGCGGGCGGTGCGCCCACCAGTGCGGAGGAAGCCCCGGTGTCGGCGGAATGCTGACAGCCCGCGAGGGCGATGAGGACGAGGGCGGACAGAGCGATGACGGGACGCGCAGATCGGGACATGGGAACTCCTGCTCGGGCGAACGCCCGGACACGAGAGTCTAACGCGATCAGGCAAATATGGATAACGCCGTCCAGATAAAGAGACTGTTTTGGACGATTCGCCACGGGAAACCCCGCGCCGGATTTGAGTTCCTCAAGACCGTGTGTGCATGCAACGAAAAACCGCTACCCCCGCCGCTTTGGCGATTGGGGCCTTCGCACGCCGTAAGAACTGGAGATGGGACATGGGCTTCTTCAATCGTCTGAGTCTGTCCGCCAAGATCATCTCGATGGTGGTGCTCGTGATGGTCAGCGTGGTGGCGGTGAACTACCTGGTCTTCATCAACGGCTACCGCGAGGACGCGGAATACGCGTTGAAGGAGCGTGCCGCGGCGTTCACGGCCGTGGCGGACGAGGCGAAGAACCACGCCGCTCGCCTGATCACGCAGGGAGCGCTGGACATGAAGGCGCTGGCGGCTGATGCGAAGGAAGCGACCGACCGCGGGGTGAAGTACGAGGAGACCAAGCTCTTCCAGGCCGTGCCGGTCGTGGTGGGTTGGAAGTCGGCGGCTAACGCGGCGAAGCGGGAGGGGATCGAGTTCCGCATCATGTCCTTTGACGCGCGGAACAAGAAGAACGAGCCGGAAAAGGGCTCGTTCACCCACAAGCATTTGACGGAGTTGACGGCTCAGGTCGAGCGGGGCGGTGAAGAGTCGTTGGCGATGATCGACCCCGCGACGAACTCGCTGCACTACATGCGGGCGATCAGGCTCGACGCGAGCTGCATGTCTTGTCACGGCAGCCCGGGCAACGAGTATGACACCGACAAGGACGGAAAGGACGCGCTGGGCTTCGCCATGGAGGGCTGGAAGCCGGGAGACATGCACGGCGCGTACGAGGTGATCATGCCGCTGAGCAAGGCGGATGCGAAGGTCGCCGGATTCATCACCGACGGACTCGCCTGGTCGGGCCCGCTGATGGTGGTGGGAGTGCTGGTGTTCATCTTCGTTCTGCGAGTGCTGATGACCAAGCCCGTCTCGCGTCTGATCGCGATGCTCAAGGACGTGGCGACGGGCGAGGGCGACCTGACCAAGCGTCTGGACGTCAAGCGGGAGGACGAGATCGGGCAGCTCGGGCACTGGTTTGACACCTTCATGAGCAAGCTGCAGAGCATCATCCGCGACGTGTCGGGCGCCACTCGCCAGGTCGCCGCCGCCAGCACTCAGATCGCCGCCAGCAGCGAGCAGATGGCCACGGGTCTCTCGCGGCAGGAGGAGCAGACCACCCAGGTCTCTGCCGCCGTGGAGGAGATGAGCCAGAGCGTCGTCGAGGTGGCCAAGAAGTCCAGCGACGCTTCGGGCGCGGCCGACGCCTCGGGCAAGCAGGCGGCCAGCGGCGGGCAGGTCGTCCAGCAGACGATCAACGAGATCCAGGCCATCGCCGAGCAGGTCACCAAGTCGGCCGAGGTCGTGGGCTCGCTGGGCAAGCAGAGCGAGCAGATCGGCGCCATCGTGGCGACCATCCAGGACATTGCCGACCAGACCAACTTGCTCGCGCTCAACGCCGCCATCGAGGCGGCCCGTGCCGGGGAGCACGGGCGCGGGTTCGCGGTGGTC
>JALHNL010000087.1 GCA_022843545.1 Phycisphaerales bacterium
GCCCCGTGACCACACGGGGCTTTTTCTTTCCTGGCTTCCGGGCCGCTGGAGCGCAGGCGGGGCGCGCCCGCGCTGCAGCCTCGTCAGATACTGAAGAACGCTCGCTCACGCTTCGAGTCTGGTCGGCACGGGGGAGGACACGGCTCTCAGGAGCCCGGCCAATGCACTCTCCACCGCTCAGCACTCGGCACCAGCCACCACGCACTATTCACCACGCACCACGCACCCTACCTCTTCCCCATTCGCCACTCGCGATTCGCCATTCGCGCCTCCCCTCACCCACCCGCCAATGCCCGCCCCCGGTCTCGCGCCGCCACCAGCGCGCGGTCGAAGGCCTCCATCACCTTGGCCTCGTCCAGCACCGCCGCCGCCGCCGCGGTCGTGCCGCCCTTGCTGGTCACCGCGGCGCGGAGCTCGGCGGGCGTGTGGTCGGAGCCGGCGAGCAGGACCGACGCGCCCAGGAGCGTCTGGCGCACGATCACGTCGCTCTGCTCGGGGGCGAAGCCCAGCGTGCGGGCAGCCCTGGTGAGCGCCTCGGCGAGATAAAAGACGTACGCCGGGCCCGAGCCGGCCAGCGCGGTGTACGCGTCCATGAGGTTCTCGGGAAGATGCACGATCGCCCCCACCGCGCTGAACAGCCGGTCGGCGAAGTCCAGGTCCTCGGGCGAGGGCTGGTGGGTCGTGTCGAAGGTGATCGCGGTGATCCCCTGCCCGATGCTCGCGGGCAGGTTGGGCATCAGGCGGATCACGCCGCGCACGCCCGGGAGCGCGGCCCGCAGCGACGCCACCGGCACGCCCGCCATGATCGAGAGCACGGACGCGTGCTTCAACACCTCGCCCGCCGCGAGCTGCGTCGCGACCTGCGAAAAGGTCTGCGGCTTGACGGCCAGCAGGATGCGCTCACCCATGCGCAGGCTGTCGGCGCCGGAGGGGATGCTCGCCATGGTGGGCACGCTCTGCTTGCTGAGCAGCGCGCGCTTGTGCTCGTCGGGCTCGATGACCAGGACCTCATCGGCCCGCAGCACCTCGGCCGAGATCGCGCCCGACACCACCGCCGAGCCCATGTTCCCGCCGCCGATGATCGTGAGCCGAGTCTTGAACGACATAGGGCCAAGGTTACCCGCCTCTGGGTGGCCCGGCACAAAGCCCCGGCACTTCTTCCCCACGCGCCACGCACCACGCCCAATCCCTGATGCCCGATGCCCAATGCCTGTTCCCCCTCTTCCCACCCCCACTTCCCGTATCCTCCTTCAATGACCTCCATCCGCCTCAAAAAACTCTCTCCGCTGGCCACCACGCCGCGCTACCAGACCGCCCACGCCGCGGGCATGGACCTGCACGCGTGCCTGCCGGGGGGCCCGGTCACGATCGCGCCGGGTCAGATCGTCAAGATCCCGCTGGGCTTCGCCGTGGCGCTGGAGCCGGGATTTGAGGCCCAGATCCGCCCGCGCTCGGGCCTGGCCACCAAGTTCGGCGTCACCGTGCCCAACTCGCCGGGAACGGTGGACGCGGACTATCGCGGGGAGATGGTCGTGGCCCTCATCAACCTGGGCCGCGAGCCGTTTGTCGTAGAGCACGACATGCGGATCGCCCAGATGGTGATCGCCCGCCACGCGACGGCGACGATGGTGGAAGTGGCGGAGCTCGACGAAACGGCGCGCGGGGGCGGGGGCTTCGGGTCCACCGGGCTGATCTGATAGCACTTTGTTCGTATTCGCCGCGCAAAACCCGTGGGAAACCACCCCCGCAAGGTTCCCCGAGCCGTTATCCCCCGGGGAACTTCACTTCAAATCGCCCAGATTACCGGCTTTCGCCCAAAGCCGGGCTATAGGTATGGGAGGATGGGCGAGCCAATCAAGGGGTGGCTCGCCCCAACAGGGAAGGGGTGAACATGTTGACGTTCGTTTCGCCGGGATCGTTGGGGGCGAGCATGGCGTACGTCGAACCGAAATTGCTGAACCGCACCGACGCGAGGGCCTCGGCCGTCGTTCAGGCCTTGCTGCAGGACACGCACCTGCCGCTGGCGCTGATCGACGCGAGCGGGGTGTACCGCTACTGCTCGACCGACAAGGCGCGGCTGCTGGGCACCACCCCTGACAAGGTGATCGGCCAGAACGTCGCGCAGGTGCTGGGCAAGGACCTGGCCGCGGAGCGGATGGAGCAGGTGGCCGCCGCGACGGGCAGCGGGCGGCCCATGCTGGTGGAGTGCACGCTCTTCGGCACGCAGACGCGGACGGTGATCCGCCCGATCCCCGGATCGGCGGAGAGTCCGGCGCTGGCGCTGGTCGTCCACCATGTGGGTCACGCCAGCGCGAACGTGGCGCCCGACCGCGCGATGTACGACGTGGTGCGGTCGCGGATCGCGCCGCCCATCCCGGTGGCGCAGCTCACGGCGCGCGAGCGCGACGTGCTGGCGCTGATCGCGCAGGGCTACACGCAGGCGCAGATCGCCGAGCAACTGGGGCGGTCGGTCAAGACCATCGAGTGGCACCGGGCGTCGCTGGGCAAGAAGCTGGGCGTGGGCACCGCGGTGGAACTCTCGCACATCGCCTACCAGAACGGGCTGGTCCCGCTCAGTGGGCCTTTCGCAAGCGCCCGGTCGGGATCCCGAGCTGGTCCCGGTACTTCGCCACCGTCCGCCGAGCAATCTCCAGACCACGCTTCTTGAGTTCCGCGGCCAATTGATCGTCGCTGAGCGGGTGCTTCTTGTCCTCGCCCTGGATCACGTCCTGGAGCGCGGCCTTGATCGCGTCCCACGACACGGCCTCGCCCTCGGCGTTCTCGGTGCCGCCGGTGAAGAACTTGCGCAGTTCGACCATCCCGCGCGGGGTGGCGAGCCACTTGCCCGCGACGGCCCGCGACACGGTGGCGACGTGCACGCCCATCTGCTCCGCCACGCGCGTCATGGGCAGGGGGCGGAGGGCCTGAGGGCCGAAGTCGAAGTACTCGCGCTGCGCTTCCACCACCGCCTCCACGACGCGGAGCACGGTGCGGTTGCGCTGCTCGATGGCGTCGATGAGGAACTGCGCGTTGCCCAGGTTGGTCTTGATGAACTCGCGCGTGGGCTTGGGGGCCTGCTTGTCCTTGGCGAGCTTGGCATATTCCTGGTTCACCCGCAGGTTGGGAAGCCGCCGATCGTTCAGGTACGCGTAGTACCGGTCGTTCTCGGGGTCGTACTCCACGTACGCGTCGGGCACGATCCCCGGCTCGGCCTCCTGCAGCAGTTGCCGCCCGGGCGAAAGGCTCAGCCCGCGCAGCCGCTCGATGCCGCGCTTCAGAACGTCCATGGTGACGCCCAGCTTCTGCGCCACCTTGGGCAGGCGGTTGTTGGCCAGGTCATCGAGGTGGCCCTCCACGATCGTGCGGGCCATCTGCCAGTCCGCCGCGCCCGCGGGGTCCTCCTCGCGCTTGGCCTCGATCTGCAGCAGCAGGCACTCCTTGGTGTCGCGCGCCGCCACGCCCGGCGGCTCCAGCAGCAGCTGCACAGCCTGCAGCGCGCGGGCGAGTTCCGCCGCCGTGGGCTTGGCGCCCGAGGCGTCGGGCGCCGCGCGATCGGCGATGGTCTCCAGCGGCGTGCGCAGATACCCGTCGTCTTCGATGTAGGCGATGATGTGGTCGCCCAGCGCCCGCACGCGCTCGTCCACCTCCACCAGCCCCCACTGCTTTCGCAACTGCTCGGCGGGCGGCTCGGCGCGGTCGGCGGTGTTCGCCATCGCCTCGCTCTTGGCGTCCGACCCGCCGTCATCCATCGACCGGCTACGGGGCAGGTCATCCAGCGAGCGATCCGGGCGCCGATCATCGCCCGAGACGCTCTCGAACGCGTTCTCGGCGGCGAGCTCTTCGGTGGCCTCGAAGGTGTCCAGACGCTCAAAGTCATCGGCGGCCGAGCCCTCGTCCACCCGTAGGGGGCCGTCCTCGGCACGCTGGATCGCCTCGTCGTCGGCGGCCTTGTTGCGGTCCGCGGGCGCCTCTTCGCCAGGCTCGGCCAGCTCGAGCGTGGCGTTGTTCTCCAGTTCCTGCTCGATGCGCTCCTCCAGAGCCGCCAGCGGCATCTGGAGGATCTCCATCGACTGGATCATGTGCGGCGCCAGCTTCATCTGCTGGCTCATCCGCATGTGTTGGGAAGCGTCGAAGCGCATGGGGACGAGGAAGGGACGGAGGGACGAAGGGATAGAGGGAAAGAGGGAAAGAGGGACAGAGGCTTACATCGCCTGTCGGCCCTCTAGAGCATCGGCCAAAACCGCACGAGAAGCAAACTCAAGTGTTGAACCCGCGGGCAGCCCGCGGGCCAGCCGGGTCACTTTCACCCCCCGGGCCTGGAGTTGCTCGGCCAGGTACAGCCCGGTTCCGTCGCTTTCCAGCGTGGGGTTCAGGCCCAGAAGCACCTCGCTGACGCGTGCCCGACCCGCCGCCTCGGGCAGGCTCTCGGGATGGTCCACCCGCTCCAGAAGCGCGGGGATGGTGAGGTCGCCGGGGCCGATGCCCTCCAGAGGGCTCACGCGCCCCAGCAGCACGTGGTACGCGCCGCGCCACAGCCCCGTGGCTTCAAGCGCCAGCAGGTCGCGCGGCTGCTCAACCACCAGCACCTTGTGCCGCTCGCGCTCCGGCGAGGCGCAGATCGCGCACAGCGGCGCGGCCTTCTCGCCCGCCGCGTCGGTGAGGTTGTAGCACACCAGGCAGTGCCTGACGCTGGTCTTGACATCGCCGATGGCCTTGGCCAGCGCCAGGGCCTCCTCGGTCTTCGTCTTCATCAGGTGCAGCGCGAGCCGCTCCGCGGAGCGACGCCCGATCCCCGGCAGCCGGGCCAATTCGCCGATCAGGCGATCCACCGCCGCCGGGTAGCCGCTGCGTGCTGGCGCTCGTCCTTGAGGCATCTTGTGATGGTAGCGGGCAAACTCGGCCCTCTTTCATGGCCGCCGCGACGGCGCGGCGAACGTACTATGCGCCATGCCCAGAGCGTTCATGCTCTCCAAACTGCTGCTCATCCCGCTGGTCATCATCGCGGGGGTGCTCTTCTATCGCGCCGCGCTCCGCGACCCGCTCTTTCCCAAACGCTTCGGGGTGGTGGAGGAGGGCAAGGTCTACCGCTCCGGCGGGCTCACCCCCGCGGGGTTCGAGCGCGTGGTTCGCGAGCACAAGATCAAGACCATTGTCGACCTCGGCGGCTTCACCGACGACCCGGTGGGCGAGCAGGCCGCCGCCCGCACCGCCAAGGTCCTGGGCGTGGCGCGCCACACCTTCAACCTCCGCGGCGACGGCACCGGTGACCCCCGGAACTACATCGAGGCCCTTTCGATCATCACCAACCCCGCCAGCCACCCGGTGCTCGTCCACTGCGCCGCGGGCAGCCAGCGCACCGGCGCGTGCATCATGCTCTACCGCAAGATCACGCAGGGCACGCCCTTCGAGACCTCGCTCGACGAAGCCCGTCGCTACGACCATGACCCGGTGGACAACCCTAAGTTGATGCCGTATCTGGCCGACCACGGCGCGGCGATCGAGTCCGCGGTGAAGGACGCGATCAAGGCGCGCGAGGCCGTCACGCCGTGATGGGCGCCGCGCCGGTGCGGGTGGTGATGGCGGGCGAGCCGTCCACGCCCGCGTGAACGCGGAGGGCATCCACGAAATCGCGGTGGTTGGCGCAGCGGGGCACCTTGTGCTGCCCGCCGAGTTTGCCGCGCGAGGCCATCCAGCGGTGGACGGTGCCCATGGGCACGACGGTCACGGTCGGCTCGACCATGCCCACGCCGCCGGTGCGCTTGGTGGCGTAGTCCACGTTCTGCTCCATGAGCGACGCGTCGAAGGCCTTCGCGTACGCCCCCGGCAGCGGCGCGGGCGACTCGATGACCAGTTCCAGCCCCGCGCGCCGCCCCTCGCCGGGGTACACGGGCGAGGCGGTGAACTCGCCGATGGTCGCGCCGGTGGTCTTCATCGCGGCGGTCACGGCGTTCTCGATGTGCTCGACGATCAGGTTCTCGCCGAAAGCGTTGATGAAGTGGCGGTGGCGACCGACGATGCGGAGCCGGGCGGGCCCCTCGCCGCCGGAGCCGTCGAGGCCGCCGGGGATGGTGTCGAACATCACCACATCGCCGATGATGTAGCGGTAGAGCCCGGCGCAGGTGGACATGACCACCACGTAGGGCACGCCCTTCTGCACCTCGTGGCACATGAACGCGCGGGGCTGGGGCGCGTCGATCTCCGAGAGGGGGATGAACTCGTAGAAGTTGCCGATGTCGCTGCAGAGTCGCAGCCCGGGGTCACCGCGGGTGTCCTGCATCGCGATGAAGCCCTCGCTGGCGGGGTAGAGCTCCAGGCGGCAGGGGAAGTCGGCCCCGTCCGCCGCGCCCGACCACGCCGCCCGCATGCGCGGGTCGAACGGCCCGTACTTCACGCCGCCGTGGACCAGCAGGGTCATGTTGGGCCACACGTCGCGGAGCGTCTTGGCGTCGCGGCCCTGCTCGCGGGCGATCTGCACCAGTCGCTCGAACAGCACGAGCATCCACGAGCACATGCCGCTGACCATCCGCACGTCTTCATTCACGCAGCGCCGCGCCATGGCCTCGATCTTGGAGGGCCAGTGGCTCATCAGCGCGATGTCCTTGCCCGGCAGATAGGCCTTGGTGAGCGGCCAGCGGATCAGCGGGGTGACGATGCCCGAGAGGTCGCCCGTCGCGATCCCCTTGGGGCTCACGCTGAACTCGGTTGACCCGCCCAGGAAGAGCGACTTGCCGCCGGTGAGCGCGGGCAGATTCAGCCCGAAGCGGTTGGCGTTCGCGAAGATGTCGAAGGCGGCGCGCCGGTTGCTCTTCATCATCTCCGCGGAGACGGGGATGAACTTGTCGCCGGCGGTGGTGCCGCTGGTCTGGGCGTAGTGCTTGACCAGCCCGGGCCAAAGCACGTCGGGGCGGGCTTCCTCTCGCATCATCGCGATCTGCTCGCGGAAGGCGGAGATGTCGCGCGCGGGGAGCTCTTCGCGATAGGCCCGCAGCAGCTCTCGCGGGTCGGCGATCGCCGCCAGCCGTTCGAAGCGGTGCTGGCGCCCGATCTGCGTGCCCTTGGCGCGCTCCAGCAGCGAGCGCAACTGGTCGACCTGGATCCTCGCGGTGTTCCGCTTCCAGTAGTCCAGGTCGCTGAGCAGGCGGATGCGACGCGCCAGAGCCAGACGCATGCCCAGCCCCAGCGCCGATGTGAGCGAGTACTTACCCATAGCTGATTTCGTCCTCACGGACCCGCGAGCGTCGCCACCTCGCCGGCGAACCGGGCGATCGCCTCGGCGAAAGGCCCCGGCTGCTCCACCATCGGCACGTGCCCGCACTGGTCGAACCACACCACCTTGGACCCGCGGAGCAGGCGGTGGAAGGCCCGGCACGCCGCCGGGGGCGTGACGATGTCCTGCTTGCCCCAGATGAGCAGCGCGGGCTGGGTGATGAGGTGCAGTTCGTCGGTCAGGTGGTCGCGCCGGGCCGACTTGCTCAGGCGGAGCATCGTCCGGGCGTTGCCGCGGTCCGACAGTTCCATGAACGCCCGCATCACCTCCGCCTCGGTCACGTGCTTCTGGTCAAAGAACAGTTCGCTCACGCGGCGCTGGCACCAGTCGGGCGTGGCCCGCACCGAGCTGTCGCTGATCACCGACTTCTCGCCCATCCCCGACGAGCCCGTCAAGACCAGACCCCGCACCAGTTCGGGCACCAGGAGCGTCGTCCGCAGGGCCACGTGCCCGCCGAAGCTGCTGCCCACCAGGATCGCCGGCCGACCCACGCTGTCGCGGATGAACTCGCTGGTGATCCGCGCCCAGCCCAGGGTCGAGGCCATGTCGCCCCGCACCTTGAGCAACGGCGACTGGAACAGGATGCAGGGCACCCGATCGCACACCCGCTCCACCACCTGCTGCCAGTGCTCGTTGAGACCGATCAGCCCCGGCAGGAAGACCAGGGGCGACATCCGGGTGTCGGGCCCGAACTCGGGGCCGTAGACCTCCACCGTGGCGTTGATCTGCTCTTCCTGACCCGGCAGGGGAGCCCCGCCGAACAGGGCCAAGGGCCACTGGTAGATGCGCCGCGGGCGAACCCCCGCGACCGACCCGGCGCCTTCGGCCGTGCTCGTGGGATGAAGATGGGCGGCGGGCGTTGTCGTCATGTGGCGGAACTCCCGGCGTAATGCGGGGAAGTTTACCGCTCACTCACATGTGGGGTGCCCACAATCGGCGGAAAAGGCCTGTCGCTATCGGATTTCGTTAGGAGGTCGGCTTGCCCGACTCGCTCGGCGCGCCCGCCTTCAGGCTGTCGAGGATGGCATTGACCATCTTGTCGGGCAGCCCGGCGGGCTTGGACCAGCAGCCGCAGTCCTTGGCGTCGGTGGTCAGCTTAAGGGTCTGCTTGTACGAGTCCAGGTAATCACGGCAGGGCGGGCAGGCCTTCATGTGCTGGTCGAAGCGGGCCTTCTGCTCGGGCGGCAGTTCGCCGTCGAGGTAGGCCATCAGAAAGTTGATGCAGTCCTTGCACGTGGTCATGACTTCGAGCTCAGTGAGCGTTCCAGAAGAGTGCGAAGAGCCTGTCGCGCCCGGTGCAAACGAACCTTGGTGGCCGCCTCGGTGAGCCCGAGCATCTCGGCCGCCTGCCGGGTGTCCAGCCCTTCGATGTCACGAAGAAGCAGCACGGTTCGGTAGGCATCGGGAAGTTCGTCGATTTTCTTGCGGACTTTGTCCAGTAACTCGTCCTGCTCCATGGCCTGAAGGGTCGACATGGGCACCGGGCGGGCCTTGTTCCGCTGGAACCCCTCGGGCGAGAACTCCGGCAGCAGGTCCCCCAGGTTCACCTCGCCCAGCCGGTTGGCCTTGCGGAGCCGCATCAGGGCGGCGTTGACCGCGATCCGGTGCAGCCAGGTGGAGAGCCGCGAGTTGCCCTCGAACTTCTCGATGTTGCGGAAGGCGGAGATGAACGCCTCCTGCACCGCGTCCTCCGCGTCGGCGGGGTTTTTGAGCAGCCGCGTGGTCACCGCCAGCATGCGGCCGCCGTACAGCCGGATCAACTGCTCGAAGGCCGCGTTGTCGCGCTTGCGCAGCCCGTCGAGCAAAGCCTGCTCGACCGGATCGGCCGCGGCCATGGCGGGTGAAGACGGAAGAGGCTGGGAAGGGGCCGTCACGGGGTGAGAATAGGCGGGGTGAAAACGGGGCAAAGGGGAAGAAGGCAATAGGCAATGGGCATCAGGCACTCTGGAATCGGCAATCGGGAATAGGCAAACGGCAATCGCAGAGGAGAACTCTCTCCGATTGCCCCTTGCCTATGGCCTACTGCCGGATGCCGCTCTCTCGCCCCCGTGCGCCTCTCCCGGGTTAAACTCCCTTCGAGCCCGCCATGCCACGCCGCCCGCATCCCCCCTCACCGCGCGCGTTCACGCTCATTGAGATGCTCGTGGTGATCACCGTCATCGCGCTCTTGCTGGCGCTGTTGCTGCCGGCGCTCCGCGGCGCACGCGCCGCCGCCAAGAGCACGCGGTGCCTTTCCAACCTGCGCCAGATCGGCATCGCGTGGACCACCTACGCGCAGGACTTCGACACCTTCCCCGTGCACCCCGACAATCAGTGGAACATGCTCCGCTGGGCCTGGGGGGGCGTGCACTGGTACGGCTTCAACCCCGACGGCACGCCCACCACGCCGGGTGTCTCGGCGTCATTCCTTGACGGCAAACGCCCCGTGAATCCGTACATCGCCGCCGGCGAGACCGAGACGGCGCGGGCGGAGATCTTCCGTTGCCCTTCCGACGTGGGCATGGTCTACAACCGCACCGGTCAACCCGTAGTGTGGGACACCTTCGGCTCCGGCAGCGCGGCGGAAGACAAGAACCGGAACGTCTTCTCGCAACTGGGCACCAGTTACCAGGCCAACTCGTGGCTCTACTGCGACACCCGGGCCAGGAGCTTCAACTCCCCCACCGGCAGCTACCGCCCCATCTACGGCCCGCACAGCGCGGTCGTCACCCCTTCCCGCCTCATCATCGTGAGCGACGCGGGCGTGAGCGCCGCGGGGCGCTACACCGAGGCCGAGCGCGACAGCATCGGCGGAAGCGGGATCGTGGTGGGATGGTGGCATGGATACGAGTACGGTCAGCACGCCTTTCTTGACGGCTCGGCGCGGATCGAACACCCCATGAGCGCGATCACCACGTCCACCTACACCTACTACTTCAATCCGGACGCGAATGTCCCGGGGCGGTCGCGGCAGCCGGAGGCGCCGTTCTGAGGACGTTGCGAGCGATGAGCGATGAGTGCGGGGCAAACCGCGAGTCTCTCTCCCCACCCTCCATGGCCTGTTGCCCAGTGCCCGACGCCTTCTTCTGTCGCCCTTGGCCGTGTTTGCCCCATCTACTCCGCTCACCCACACTCAATCAACTCCGTCTGCACCCCGCTGGTCACGATCGGCCCGCGCGCCGGGTCCACGTACACGTTGATCTCGCTGCGCACGCCGAAGCCGTACTTCGGGTCATTGGGGATGTACACGCCGGGCTCGATGGTGAAGCCGGTCCGCGGCATCATCCGCCGCGTGTCGCGCGTTTCGAGGTTGTCGAGGTTCATGCCCAGCCCGTGGACCATCGCCCCCGGCGAGAGGCTGTGACCGGTGCGGTGCTTAATGCCGCGCTCTAGACCCGCGGCGATGATGACCCGCCGGGCCGCCTCGTCCAGTTCCCACCCCTGGATCGCACGCCCCGCGCTCCACGCGTCCTGCGCCGCCTTGAGCGCGGCATCGCGGGCGTTCTTCACCACGTCAAAGACCTCGCGATAGACCGCCAGCCGCGGGGCGAGGCGCGAGGACACCTCAAACGACCCGGTCGCCACGCCCATCCACGTCACATCGCTATACAGGTGCTCATCGCCCGGCCTGCGCGCCCACAGGTCGATCATCACCAGATCGCCCGGGCGGATCGGGTGCGGCCGCGAGGCGTCGGGCGCGTAGTGCGGGTCGGCGGCGTGGTGCGTGGCCGCGACGATCGGGCCATCAGGCCACTGCAAACCCTTGATCTTGAACTGCTCGCGGATGAAGTCCGCGACTTCGTGCTCAAACACCGACCCGGCGGCGCGGAGGCGCGCGCGGATGAGGTCAAACGCCGCGTTCTTGATCCCATCGACGTCGCACGCCGCCTCCAGGTGCGGGCCCACCGAACTCTCCGGCCACGCCGCCGCCGTCGCCTGGATGAGATCGGCGGAACTCACCACCTCCACGCCGAAGGAGCGCACCAGTTCGATCGTCCCCGCGTCCACCACGCTCACCACCGGCAGGGCCGCGCCGGGGGCGTACTCCATCGCGACGCGGGCCGCGCCCCCCACCACCTCCCGCAGCGCCTCATGAAACCCGCGCCACCCGTTGTACACCCTCACGTTCACCACGCCCGCGCCCAGCCGCGCCTCGGCGGCGAACTGCCCCTCATCCAGCGGGCTCACCAAGAGCGTCGCGGGCCCCGCGAGCGGAACAAACAGCGCCACCCGCCGCGTCAGATGCCGCGGCGGCCCCTCATGCGGCAGCAGCCGGGCGAGCACGGCGTTGCTGTGACGAAAATCATGAACCAACCACCCGCCCAAATGCTCGGCGGCGAGTGCGGACTGGATCGGCTTGGGATTGAACATGGGGGGATGGTAAACGGGACCGACGCGCGCGAGGTGGGCGTGTTCACGCCGGTCGCCCTTCTTCACCACCGAGTCACCGAGGACACCGAGGGTCACCGAGCTCGCGGCGATGAACGCGCACGCCGATGAGGCGTGTCGCGTGAGCGACGGTGTCTCAAGCCCACGCAGCCGTCGGCGGCGGCAAGACATGGAAGACAGGGGCGGTCGGGGCGAAGTGCCCCGTGCGTGGGGGTGGACGGGAGGGGGTTGTCTGCGGAAGGGCCAAAGTGCCAAAGAGCAAAGCGTCACCGACCGACGCCCCGCCCCCCCCACCCCCCCTCCCCCACCCCTGCCACCTATTCCGGGCACCCAGTGCCCCCTTTCGCACCTACGCTCTTGAGACTCAGTCTCAACGAATCTCCCCGTCGGAGTCACCCATGCCACGACAAGCCGCCATCCTCAGCCCCTCCCTCCACCCCCTTCTTCTCCCCCTGCTCGCCGCGATCACCACCCTCGGCGCGCTGGCCATCAGCTTCGCCGGCGCCCGCTCGCCCACCCCCCCGACCCCCACCCCCACCCCCACCACCGGCGACGACACCACCCCTCTCGTCTTCGTCTTCCAAAAACAAGCCGACCCCACCAACATCAAGGCCAAGGCCGACGAACTCGCCGAGATCCTCGCGCAGCGCCTGGGTCGTCCCGTCCGCGCCGTCGTACCTTCCGACTACGCCGCCTCCGTCCAGGCCCTGGTCAGCCGCCGGGCCGACATCGCCTATGTCTCGGTGATCCCCTTCCTCCTCGCGCAGCGCGACGGCCAGGCCTCCCTCCTGCTCGCCGAGGAGCGTCCCGACGCCGCCGGCGTCCCGCGCACGAACTACGACGCCGTCCTCGTCGTCCCCACCGCCTCGCCGCTGAAGACCTTCGACGACCTCAAGGCCCGCGCCAAGCAGGTCCGCCTCTGCTTCACCAGCACCACCAGCACCTCCGGCTACGTCTTCCCCGCCGCCGACCTGCTCGACACCGGCGTCATCAAGCCCGGTCAGCCCACGCGCGACGCCTTCGGCGCCGTCGCCTTCGCCGGCTCATACACCCTCGCCCTCCGCCAGGTCCTCGACAACCGCGCCGATGTCGCCGCCGTCAGCGCCTACACCGTCGAGGGCTCCACCGCCGACGTCTACCTCAAGTCCGACGAGCGCGCCCGCCTCCGCGTCCTCCACCGCATCCCGCGCGTCCCCACGCACGTCATCACCGCCCGCGCCGGCCTGGACCCCGACCTCGCCGCCCGCATCGCCGCCGAGCTCCGCGCCCTCGCCCAGCAGCGACCCGAACTCGTCCGCGCCGTCTACGGCGCCACCGCCTTCCGCTCCGTCGACACCGACGAGCACACACGCCCAGCCCGCGACGCCCTCAGCCGCCTGGGCCTCCCCATCGAGAGCTTCGCCAAGTGAGCCCCTCCGCCCCGCCCATACCCACCGCCCCCGCTCGCGCAGCCTCCGCCGCGGCCGCCCCCGCCGCGGCCGCCCCCTGCGCCGTCTGCGTCCGCGGGCTCTGCGTCGCGTACGGCTCACAGCCCGGCATCCTCGACGAGCTCGACCTCGACGTCCACGCCGGCGAGCGCCTCGCCATCCTCGGGCCCTCCGGCTCCGGCAAAACCACGCTGCTCGCCTGCATCGCTCAGCGCATCCGTCTCCAGGCCGGCGATGTCCGCACGCTCGGGCCCGTCGCCCTCATCCACCAAGACCTCCGACTCGTCCCGCAGGCCTCCGTCCTCGCCAACGTCCTCCACGGCTCACTCGGCCGCGCCACCACGCTCCTGGGCTTCCCGCCCCACGAGCGGGCCGCCGCCATCGACCTCGTCCGCCGCGTCGGGCTCGCTCACCGTCTGCACGCCCGCGTCTCCACGCTCTCCGGCGGCGAACAACAGCGCGTCGCCATCGCCCGCGCCCTGATGCAGCAGCCCGCCATCATCCTCGCCGACGAGCCCGTCGCCAGCCTCGACCCCGTCACCGCGCGCCAGATCCTCGCCCTCCTCACCGACCTCGCCTCCGAGCGCGAGGTCGCCCTCGTCGCCGTCCTCCACGACCCCGCCCTCGCCCGCGAGTTCTGTTCGCGCACCCTCTACCTCGACCGCGGCCGGCTCTCCGCCACCTGCCCCCTCCCGCTCGCCCCCAGCGCCCGATCCACCCCCGCCGCACGCTGTGGCGCTCAGCCCTGCGACCACGCCTCCACCGCCCCCCACGCCCCCTCCGCCACCCCCACCCCCCCCGACCCCCTCGCCGCGATCGACGGCCGGGGCCTCCGCCCCTGGACCTTGGCGCTGCTGGCCCTCGTGGTCGTCATCGTCTACGCCTGGGCCTTCGCCGGCATCGGCGTAGACCGTGCCCAGCTCGCGCAGGCCCCCGCCGGCCTGGCCGCCTTCCTCCGCGACCTCTGGCCCGCTTCCTTCGCGCAGCTCGCCGAACTCCCCTGGGCCCAGCTCGCCGCCGCGCTGCTCCAAACCATCCAGATGTCCCTCATCGCGACCACGCTCGGCGCCATCCTCGCCCTGCCGCTGGCCTTCCTCGCCGCGCGCAACCTCGCCCACCCCTGGGTCAGCCGCGGCGTCCGTCAACTCCTCAACGTCATCCGCACGCTCCCCGCCCTGGTCTGGGCCCTGCTCTTCGTCGCCGCCGTCGGCTTCGGCCCGCTCGCCGGCGTCCTGGCCCTCATCGCCTACACCCTGGGCTACCTCACCAAGTTCTTCTACGAGGCCTTCGAATCCGCCGCCACCGGGCCGCAAGACGCCCTGGCCCTCATCGGCGCCTCGCGCTTCCGACGTCTCGTCCACGCCGTCTGGCCCGCCGCCCTCCCGCTCCTGGCTTCCTCTTCCCTCTTCATGCTCGAGTACAACGTCCGCGCCGCCAGCATCCTCGGCATCGTCGACGCCGGCGGCATCGGCTGGCACATCAAGCACTACCTCGACTACCGCCACTTCCCCGCCGCCTTGGCCTGCCTCGCGCTGGTGCTGGTCGTCGTCATCGTCCTCGACGCCGTCTCGACCCGCGTCCGCGCCTGGGCCACCTCCCGCGGCTGGGGGG
>JALHNL010000088.1 GCA_022843545.1 Phycisphaerales bacterium
CGTCGCCGCGGGCGCGTCGCCCGTGAGCGAACTGATCAGCCCCGCATCGGGCTTGGTCGGGTCGGGCTGCTCGGCGGAGGAGACCACCGGCGCGGGCGGCGCGGCGGGCGGCTCGTCGCTCGCCTTCACCAGCGAATCGATCAGCGCGTCGCCCTCCTGAACGCCCGCCTGCAGGAACGACGCGGTCGCCCCGCCGTGACGGGCGCCCGAGGTCTCCACCCGCTCCGCGATGGCGCGGTCGACGATGTCGATGAACTTGTCCTCGAGCTTCTGGCGCGGCTTGCTGACGCGGTTGATGCCCTTCTGCCCGCCGGAGCGCCGGCGGATGACTTGGTCGATCTCGGCGATGGTGGCGTCGTCGAGCGCGTCGGTCTCGATCACAGCCTTTTCGGAACTGGTGAGCAGGTCTTCGCAGGTGCCCTCTTCGCGGATCTTGCCGCCGTAGAGGATGACCATGCGATCCACGCAGTCCTCCACGTCGGCGAGCAGGTGGCTGGAGAGCAGAATGCTCTTGCCGCGCCGTCCGAGCGTGAGGATGAGGTCCTTGATCTGTCGCGTGCCGATGGGGTCCAGCCCGGTGGTGGGTTCGTCGAGGATGAGCAGTTCGGGGTCGTTGATGAGCGCCTGGGCGATGCCGATTCGGCGCTGCATGCCCTTGGAGTACTCGCGGACCGCGCGGTGCTGCACGCTCGCCAGGCCCACCATCTCCAGCAATTCGTCGATGCGGCGCTTGCGAATCTGATGGTCGATCTGGAACAGTTTGCCGTAGTAGTCCAGCGTCTCGCGCGCGTTCAGGAACGGGTACAGATACGACTCTTCGGGCAGGTAGCCGATCCGCTTCTTGATCGCCACGTCGGTGGGCGGCTTGCCGAACACCGCCACCCGCCCCGACGTCTGCTTCAGGAGCCCCAGCAGGATCTTGATGGTGGTGGACTTGCCCGAGCCGTTGGGGCCCAGGAGGCCGAAGATCTCGCCCTGGTTGATGTGGAACGAGACGTTGTCCACCGCCTTGGCCCGCGTGCGGAGCCAGAAGTCCTTGAACGTCTTGGTGAGCGACTGCACCGCCACCACCGCGGCGCGTTCTCCGCGTCCGGAGGCCTCTGGCGACATCGACCCTCGCGCGGCGGACTGGCTCATGGGGCTTCCTCAGCGGGCATCAACGGGCGCGGACGTGTCCTGGAACTTCTTCAACTGCTGGTCCTGCAACTGCTTGAGCCGCCCACGCTCCAGCTCTTCCTGGTCGCTCTTGAAGCGAAGCTGCTCGCGGTTCCGCACCACCTCGGGGTCGCGGTTCAGCAGCAACTGGATCGTGCTCACGCCCGGGGGGAGCATCCACAGTTCAAACTCCGGCCGGGCCAGGAGCGCCCGGTACGCGTCCGTCCAGTCGCTCACCAGCACCACGCCGGGGTTGGTCTTGAACGCCTGCAGCCGCGCCGCGAAGGCCTCGGCCTCGCCCTGCGCCTTGCTCACGACCGTGCTGCGGTACTGCTGAGCCTCGACGATCGCCTGGCCCGCCGCGCCGCTGGCCCGAAGCGTCATCTTCTGCCCGTTGATCACGGTCTCCCGGCCTTCGAGCACCGCGTCGATGACCGCGAGGATCGCCTCCGCCTTCGCGTCGTCGCCCGTCGCGAGCGCGGCGTCATACTCGGCGATCTGCCCCAGCAGGGCCTCGGTCGCCTCGCCCGCGGCGCCCGAGAGCGTCTCGGTGGCGGTCCGCCGGGCGACCTCGATCTCGGTCTGCGACTTCTGCTGCTGAGTCTGGACGTTGTTGAACTCGGTGATGAGCAGCAGCGGGGGCGTGCGGTCCTGGATGGTCAGGTTCGTGACCTCGATGCCCGCGCCCATCTCCTCCAGCGTCTGGTTGGCGCGGGCCTGGATCAACTGCGTCGCGTCGGGCAGCGTGCCCGTGCGGTCGCCTTCGGGCGTGCCGTAGAGGAACTCGCCCAGGCTGAGCTGGGCGGACGCGTGCACCACGCCGCGCATCACCGCGGTCTGCACCAGCTTGAGCTCCTGATCAGCGCGGATGTTCTGGACGTTGCTGCGGATGTTGGTGCGCCGCCAGGTGGCGGTGAAGCGACCGTGGGCCACGCCCAGGTCGCGCGTGACGACGTAGCCGTCCTGTTCGGGCTTGAGCTCGCCGCGGCCCGAATTGGCGAGTTCCTGGAGGGTCTTGTTCACCTGGTCGGGCGGCAGATTGGGGAAGAACTCGCGGCGCAGGTCCACGGACTCGTTGCCCGTGGGCACACGGATGATCTCGCCCAGCGGGCGGGGCCACGAGAATCGGAAGCCCGGATCCAGTTCGCCCGCGTCCACCTGTCCGAAGGTGACGCGCACGCCCTTCTCGTAGTTCTTGATGGACTGGAAGCCCGAGAGCAGGAAGATGACCACCAGCGCCACCATGCCCAGTTGCAGCAGGCGGTAGGTGATCTTCAGCGCGTCGGCCAGCGACTGGTTCGCCGGGTCCATCATCGCGCCCACGCCGCCGTCGCTCTGCTCGCGCAGATTCACCGAAGCGGGGCGGCGCCGCGCCACCATCATCGCCGGATTCGGCGCGCCGGCGTCGGGTGTGTCGCCGTTGAACTGGCTCACTTGCCGCCTCCGTTCTGCGCACCGGGGGTCACCACCGCCACGTCGGGCCCCGCGGGAGCCGCCGCGCTGGCGCGGCCGGCCGGCTTGGGCTCGGGCGCGGGCGCCGCCGCGGGCGGGATTTGGCCGGAACTCATCTTCTTGAGCACGTCAGGGTTGAAGAGGCCCAGACCCACCGTCTGCGGGCTCAGGATGAGCGTCGTCTGCCGGGTGGCCATGCCACGCATGAACTCCAGCGAGCGCTGGAAGACCGCGAGCTCGGAGTTTTCCTTCATCGTCTCGTAGTAGCGACCCGCCTCACGCTCGCCCTGAGAGCGGATGGCCTGGGCCCGGCGCTCGGCGAAGGCCAGGATCGTCTTGGCCTGCTGCTCCGCCTCGTTCTTGATCTTGTTCGCCAGCGCGTTGCCCTGAGACGCGGCGGTGGTCGCCAGCGCCACGCGGGTTGACTTCATGCGCTCGATCACCTCACGCGTGGTGGACTCGGGCAGGCGGAGCGACGACACGCCCACCGCCACCGCCTCGATCCCCTGGTCGGCCAGCGACTTGCCCGACGAATCGCTCCGCAGCGAGGTCAGGATCGACTGCTCCAGCGCCTGCAGACGCCCCGAGCCGTCGATGCCCAGCAGTTCGCCCAGCTTGTAGTTGCTGGTCTGCGCGCCCGCGGTCCGCAGACGACCCGTCATCGCCTGATCGGCGGCGCGGAAGTGGTCGATCGCGCGGCTGCCCTGCGCGCCGTAGGTCTGGAAGAACTTCAGCGGGTCGCTCACCCGCCAGGTGACGAAGATCGACAGGATGACCTGCTTCTGGTCCGCGGTCTGCGTCGTCTCGCTGCGCGTCTCGACGAACCGCAGGCGCGTGTCGTACTTGATCACGCTCTGGATCGGGTAGGGCCACTTGAAGCCCATGCCCGGCTCGGTCTTCACCGAGCCTTCGCTCACCCGGCCGAAGGTGGTGAGCACCGCCTTCTCGGTGAAGCGCACGGTGTAGGTGGTCATGAAGGCGAGGATGCCCAGCACGACCAGCAGCGCGATCAGGATTCGAACGAGGCTGTTCACGTGAACGTCTCCGAGAGTGATCCGAGTTTTCCCGGGCGGGCCCGGGCGAGAGTGCGAAGCGGACGAAAGGGGTTACGGGTTGGTGACGGTGCTGCCGGCCTGGAAGACGTCGCCCTGCACGCCCTTGTCCTGCAGATCGATGTTCATCCAGTTGTTGTCGATGCCGTCGGGCACGATGTACACCCGGGTGGTCTTCATGATCTCGGCCAGAACGTCGAGGTAGCGCGACGTCTTGTAGTACAACGGGTTGGCCTGGTACGCGACGAGCTGGCCCTGGTAGGCCTCGCTGCGGCCGCGCTGCCCCATCACCTTGGCCCAGCGCTCCGCCCGAGCCTGCGCCAGCGCCTGCGCCGCCGAGCCGCCCGCACCGGTGATCAGTTCGTCGATCTTCCGATCCTGGGCCATGCGGGCCGCGTCGTTCTCCGCGCCCGGCGGGATCGCCCGGAGCTTCTCGATCTCCGCCACGATCTCGCGCGCCTTCTCCACCGAGCCGGCGGCGTTGGCCAAAGTCGTCGCCTCCGCGGCCCGCGCGTCTTCAACCACACGCTGCGCCTGCAGCGAGGTCTGGACCAGCGCCTCGTACTTCTCAGCCGCCTCGCGCGGCGGGTGGACGCCCTCGATCCCCGTGTACACCACCGACACGCCCGAGCTCATGGACTTCAGCGAATCTTCGATCCGCCTGGACAACTCGTGAGTGGCTTCGGCCCGCGCGGGCCCGAGCAGTTGCTCTTCGCTGATCGTCGCCAGGAACGCCCACACCTGCCGCTGCGAGGCCGCACGGATCAGGTCCTCGCGGAAGTCGGGCTGGGCCAACTGGTCGAACGCCTTGAGGTCCTGGATGGTGTAGACCAGCGGGATCTCGGTCTTGATCAGCGCCAGGTCGCGCGTCGCGCCCACGCCCTCGCCGCCCTGCCCCGTCGCCGAGGGCTGCACGACCGAGTACACCTCGTCCTTGTTGTGCTCGTTGGTCCAGAGGATGACGGGCACGCGCTCGCCCGGGCGCGCGTTGGTCAGGTTCATGCCCGGCGAACCGTCGGAGGCGATGTTCACGCCCACCGGGTGCGTCTCGATGACCTCGAAGGGCCAGGGGGCCTTCACATAGAGACCGGGCCCGACCTCTTCGATGAACTGCCCGCTCCGAACCCGCAGACCGCGCTCGCCCGCCCCCACCACCGCGAAGCAGGTCAGCAGCCACAGGATCAGCGCGCCCACCACCACCAGCAGCGCGACATACCGGGCCACCAAGCGGTACGCCCACGAGCCCGTCACATCCACGCCGAACTGGTAACTGATCGCCTCGCCGATGGTCTTGGCGATGCGGTCGGGCGAGGCGACGAACGAGAGGATCGGGGAGTCGAAGGCCGGCCGGGGAATCTCACCGACCTTGCGCGGGCGGTAGAGGTTCAGCAGGAACGAGACCACGATCTCGATGCCAACCAGACCCATGAAGCCCGGGATGATCACCTGCAGGTAACGCAGCACCAGGTCGGTGTTGGCCAGATCGAAGATCTGCCCCACCACCATCGCCACGCCCAGCAGCGAGGCACCCACCGCGTAGGCCGAGCCGCCGCGCAAGGGCTGCCACACCTTCTGCTTGGCCATCCCCGAGACGAACCGGGCGAACACGAAGCCCACGACCGCCAGGGCGATGCCCACCGCGATGGCCCAGCCCCGGTCGTCGGGCTTGGCGAACTGGTCGATGCCGGCCTTGTCAAAGCCCAGCTTCGCCGCACCCGAACGGAACCTGACAAATGCCACGGCCAAAAGGCCCGCCGCCAGCGCCAGGCTCACCGCGGGCACCAGCCACCGGTGCATCCACGCCAGCCGACCGGCCTGCACGCGCAGGTCGTCGGTCCCGGCGAACGCCGAGGCCTCGCGGGCGCTCTGAGCGTCCAGCGTCTCCGCCTCCAGCGACTCCAGCCGCTCACGCCGATGCTGGTCGAAGACGATCGCCAGCGTCAGCCAGGGCACGATGCCGGCAAGAACGAAGATCGCCGCGGTCTGGGCGGCGTGGTCCGCGCCCAAGATCGAGTAGATCAGCAGGATCAGCCCCAGCCCGAGCTGGATAAGCAAACCCCAGACGCTGACGGTCGCGGCGCGTTGATACGTAAGGTGGTCGGCCTTCATGGGTGGGCAGCAATCCAGAGCGAGAGGAGAGCCTCAGAACATTGCCGATCAAACGAGAGTCCGGTCATGACGCCTGCCGGAAAGAAGCCGCTTGAGCCCGACCTGACGGCCCGGCCCGCCCTTCCTCCCGCGAAGTATCACCGACAGAACGCCGGGTGACGATACCTCGATTTCCTCCCCCGGAAGGTGAGAGCCAAGTTTTGGCCCTCTCCCCCAAGTTTGTCCACACCCCCCACCCCAGTCGTCCCTTTCGGGCCGGGAGCGTAGGGAGGTCAAGCCTCCCCGTCTCCCGGGGAGCACCCGGACATACGACCCGGAGCGCCCTCGGTTCGCGCGGTCTGGTTCATTCGCAGCAGGTGCCATCCGGTGGCGCAAAACTGACCTGTCGATTCCCGAACACCTCCTCCATCCGCGCCCGATCCGCCTGGGGTCGAAGCACGTACCTACTGTCGCCCCTCTCGCGGGCGTCTTGCCGGATTCACCGGCCACCCTCACCGACGCCGCCTTTCCGTCATCCGCCCATGCTCCTCCCCGCCCTTCCCATTGCGCGCACGACCTTCATTGAGGCCCTGCGGCAGCCCATTTTCATGGTGCTGATCCTGCTGGGGGGCCTGGGGATTCTGCTGTCCACCTGGTCCACCGGCTACTCCATGGGCTTCTCGGAGGCCGCCGAGGTCTCCGCCGACAACCGCCAGCTCCTCGACATCAACATGGCGACGGTCTTCGTCACCGGCGTGCTCATGGCCGGGTTCATCGCCACCAGTTCGATGTCGCGCGAGATCGAGAACAAGACCGTCCTCACCATCGTGAGCAAGCCCATCGGGCGGCCGGTGGTGGTGCTGGGCAAGTACATCGGCGTCACCGGCGCGGTCATGGTGGGCGTGCTCATCCTCTCGATCTTCCTCTTCCTTTCCCTGCGGCACAAGGTCATGTCCACCGCCGCCGACGACCCGGACTGGCCGGTCATCATCTTCTCGGTCGCCGGGCTCCTGATCGCGGCTTTCGCGGGTGTGTGGGGGAACTTCTTCTACGGCTGGTCATTCCCGCAGACGGTGTCGCTCTGGCTGCTGCCCCTGCAACTGGTCGCGTTCGGGCTCACGCTGTTCATCAACAAGAAGTGGGCCCTGCAGCCCATCGCCACCGACCTCAAGCCCCAGACCACCCTGGCCTGCCTGTGTCTGATCTTTTCCATGCCCGTGCTCTGCGCGATCGCGGTCGCCGCCTCCACGCGCCTGGGCCAGGTCATGACGATCGTGCTGTGCTTCGGCGTCTTCGTGCTGGGGCTGCTCTCCACCGTCTTCATCGGGCGTCACGCCTACACCAACACCCCGCTCTCCATGATCGGCGAGGCCCGCCCCACCGCCGAGATGTACCGTTCCTTTGCCGACACCGGGCACGTCTACGAGGTCGCCCTCAAGACCCCCCCACCCCGCGAACCCAAGCCGGGCGACTCCTTCTACTACGGCCCCGCCGCCAACGGGCTGGCCATGGTGGTCCCGCCCTTCCGCCCCTTCACGGGCGACACCGCCGAGCTGGCGCGTGATCGCGTCCTGACCGCCGAGCCGGCGATCGTGGTGACGGCGTACGACGCCAAGACCAACAGCCTGACGATCAAGCACATCGGGTCGGGCCCGCTGGGCATCTCCCGCCCTCCCCAGGCGGGCGATTTCGTGTTCGCCGCGCCCACCCGGGTCAACTTCCCGGCGCTGGCAATCTGGGGAATGCTGCCCAACCTGCATTTCTTCTGGCTGCTCGACGCCGTCGCCCAGAACATGCCCATACCCTTCTCGCATGTCGCGCTGGTGGGGCTGTACGCCCTGTGCCAGATCGTCGCGTTCCTGAGCGTCGCGATCCTGCTCTTCCAGCGCCGGGACGTCGGCTGATTCTCGCGAGGTGATTCGTACATGGAACGTCGAGACCTGCTCTCCGGCATCGCCGATCGCAACGACAAGAACGCCAAGCCCGCCAAGGGCGGGCGCATCGACCCCTTGGCCGCCAAGGCCGGATCGGGCGGCGCGGCGAGCGAACCCGATTCGGGGCGGGGTGGGGGCTCGCGCCCCGGGCTCAAGCCGTCGCACCTCATCGTGGTGGCGCTGTGCATCTCGGTCGCGGGGACGCTTCTGGCCCACCACTTCGGGATCATCACCCTCTGGGGCGGGGTGCCCCCGGAGCCCCCGCTGCCCCCGGAAGTGGTCGAAGAGATCGAGCGTTCCAACCAGATTCAGCAGCAGGAGCAGGAGCGCATCGAGCAGCTCCCGCCCGAGCAACGCCCCCGCCCGGCCGGGGACTAAGATTCCGCCTCTTCGTCCCGCATGGAGTAGTGCATCATGGCTCTTCGCAGCTCTTCTTCCGGTTCCTCATTCTCCGCTCCGAAGATCGAACTCGGCGGGGCCAACACCAAGAAGCTCGTGATCGCGGGCGCGCTGCTGGCGGTCGCCGGCGTGCTGCTGGCCGACGCCGCGGGGATCATCACCATCTTCGGGTCCAAGCCCGAGCCGATGGTCATGACCGCCGAGCAGGAAGCCGCGCTCCAGGCGGCCCGCGAGCGCGACGCCCAGCTCGCCGAGCAGCTCCGCAAGAACCCCAACGTTCAGTTGCTCGACGGCTCCGAGCCCAACAAGCCCAAGTGAGCGCGCTGGGCGCGCCCCTCGCGACTGTCCTCGGGGGACCTCACATCCTCGGCACGCCCACGGCCATGCTCGCCATGTCGTCGATGGCGCGCTGGTAGCTCTCCACCACCGCGCCCGCCGCGCCGTCCCACGTCAGCCGCTTGATCTCCACCGACCCGTGCTCGCGCAGCGTCTGCCCCAGCGGGGGATGCCGCAGCACGGCGACGATCTTGTTGGCCATCTCGGCGGTGTCCCAGAAGTCCACCTTCAGCGCGTGCGTGAGCACCTCGCTGACGCCCGACTGCTTGCTGATGATCACCGGCACGTCGGCCCGCATGGCCTCCAGCGGGGCCAGCCCGAAGGGCTCCGACACGCTGGGCATCACGTAGCAGTCCGCCATGCGGTAGATCCGCTCTACGTCCTTGCCCCGCAGGAACCCGGTGAACAGCACGCGGTGCCCGATCCCGAGCTGCGCGGCCAGTTCGATCATCCGCGTTTCCATGTCGCCCGCGCCCGCGACGATGAACTTGGCCTCGGGCACCTTCTCCAGCACCTTCTGCGCCGCCGAGATGAAATACTCCGGGCCCTTCTGCATCGTGATCCGCCCCAGGAACAGCACGATCTTGTCTGTCGCGCTCTTGATGATGCCCCCCGCGGCGGGCTGGAGCATGTCCTGGTCGATCCCGTTGTACACCACGTCGCACTTGGCCGGGGGGATGCCGTAGCGACGCACCGCCAGCGAGCGAGTGAGTTCAGACACGCACATGACCCGCACCGCCGAGAGCATGCCGCGGCGTTCGATGTCGTACACCCGCTGGTTCACGTTGTCGCCCGAGCGGTCAAACTCGGTGCTGTGAACGTGCGCCACCAGGGGCCGCCCCGTCACCCGCGCCAGCGCGATGCCCGCGGGGAACGTCAGCCAGTCGTGCGCATGGATCACATCCGGGTTCAGCCCGCGCGTCAGCGCCACCACCAGGCGCGCATAGCGCTCCGCCTCCGCGAACAGGTCGCCCTGGTACCCCGGGCCCGCTCCGTGCCGCCCGAACATCGGGCCCGCCCCGGCCGTGTGCGGGAACGACTGGATCGGCTCCAGGTACTCCTCCACGTCCGCGTCGGTCTCGAGCACCACGCTCCCGTCGGCCCGCTTCGTGCCCGCTCGCAGGAAGCCCCGCCCCGTGCTGGTCGGCGGCTGCGTGCCCGGGTACGGGCTCGAAAACGATGCCGGAACCCCGATGAACTTGGCGTTCTCAAACCCCAGCGCCATCGCGCCCGACACCCCATGCCGCGGCGGAAGACCCGTGATCGGGTCCACCTGCCCGGCCCGCCCGCCGGGCGTGGCCGCCGCGTTGATCCGCTGCGCCGTCAGTTCGTCGGGGCTCAGCAGCTTGATGTGCGTCGCGTGCGACCGGTCCACCGGGCGCGGCAGGATGAAGTACACCTCGTGACCCAGGCGGTCCAGCGCCTTGGTCAGCCCATGGCACGCGGTGCCTAGCCCGCCGCTGATGAACGGCGGAAACTCCCAACCCAGCATCACGATGCGCATGCGTCGGCTCCGGCTTGGGCCCGAGGTCTCGGGCGTCACTCAATAGAATGCCGCCGGGGATCGGGCAGCGCGGCCAAGGTTAGCCGTATGGTGTGAGGGATTCACCTTCGCGGCACTCGGCGCGGTTTGGATTCCGGAAGGGCTCACTCGTCTTCGCCGCCCGCGCTCACATCGCCCAGCGGACGGAAAGCCTGCTCAAGCGCGAGCAGCCAGCGGGCGGCGACCGCCGCGTCGGCCCCCGCAGGAAGCGCGGCGCGGAAGGTGTAGAGCTTGTCGGGCGAGCGGAAGTGCTCCATGTTGGTGCAGGTCCCCGCGCCGTCGAGGGCCACGATCTCCTCGTTCAGCAGATCGTGCAGTTTGTCGCCCGTGTGGACCAGGTCCGCCTCGATGGACTGGCTGAGGTAGCGCGCGGGGGTCACGAACGACACCCACCACCGCCCGCCCTCGTCGGCGAGGCGGTAGAAGGCGGGTTCGGGGCATTCCAGGGCGGCGCACTGGACCATCGAGCCCTTGATCTCCACGCCCGCGAAAACGCCAGCGGCACGGGCCTTGGCGGCCACGGTGGACAGCAGGTCGGAACTCACCGAAGCATGGGCGGTCATGCCTAAGCCTAGGAAGCGACCGCCCGCTGCTCGACCCCGCCCGCCCGCCCGTCTATTCTTCCCCCCTGCCGGGAAGGCCCGGCGACATGCAGCCCAGGTGGCGAAATTGGCAGACGCACTACCTTGAGGTGGTAGCGCCCGCAAGGGCATGGAGGTTCAAATCCTCTCCTGGGCATTTCGGGGTTTAGACCGGGGGGCCACCCCCCGGGGCGGCTCACTCGGTCCCCTTTTTGGACCGATGTTCCCTTCGTGCCCCCGGCCCCGATCAAGGTCCTGATCGTCGACGACTCCGCCTTCATGCGGACCGCCCTCACGCGCCTGCTCTCCAGCGACCCGCAGATCCAGGTCCTGGGCACCGCCCGCGACGGGCAGGACGGGCTGGACAAGATCCACCAACTCCGCCCCGACGTGGTGACTCTCGACATCGAGATGCCCGTGCTGGACGGCATCAGCGTGCTCAAGAAGCTCTCCTCGCACTGCGCAGCGGTCAAGATGCCCACCCCCGCGGTGCTCATGTGCTCCAGCCTGACGAAAGAGGGCAGCCACGAGGCCCTGCTCGCCATGCGCCTTGGCGCGGCGGACGTGATCGCCAAGGCCGGCAGCCAGTTCAGCCTGCACATGGACGCCATGCGCGACGAACTGGTCGCGAAGGTCAAGGCCATCGGGCAGACTCACGCAAGCCGGCACTTCGCCGCAGCCCCGGCCCCCGTGCCGATCAAGGCGGGCACCATCACCCGCTTCCGCCCGCGCCAGTTTGACCTGGTGTGCATCGGCTCATCCACCGGCGGCCCGCCCGTGCTCGAGACCATCCTCACGGGGCTCCCCGCCGACCTGCCCTGCCCCATCGTGATCTCCCAGCACATGCCCCCGATCTTCACCAAGAGCCTCGCTGAGCGGCTGGACCACGAGTCCGCCCTCACCGTCGCCCATGGCGAGCCCGGCATGCGTCTGATCCCCGGCACCGCCTATATCGCCCCCGGCGGTCTCCACACCCGCGTGCAGCGCAGCGGCACCGGGCTGGTGCTCGAGATCTCCGAAGAGCCCCGCGCCGCCATCTATCGACCCAGCGTCAACGAGCTCTTCGCCAGCGCCGCGGCCGTGCTGGGTTCCAAGGCCTGCGGCGTCGTCTGCACGGGCATGGGCGACGACGGGATGATCGGCGCCAAGGCCATCAAGGCCCGCGGAGGAACCATGGTGACCCAGGCCGGCTCGACGTGCGTGGTCTATGGCATGCCCAAGGCGGTCGACACCGCCGGCGCCAGCGACACCAGCCTCGCGCCCGACCAGATCGCCAAACTCATCGCCACGCTCTCACCCAGCGTGGGCGCGCTGGCGGCCTGATTCAGTTGCCCCAGACACGCGGATGACCCCAACCGATCGCCCGCCGGGCGCTCTTCTGCGGGCTCTTCGCGGCCTTACCGCTCCTCACCACCACCACCGGCGCTTCCGGGGCTCTCGCACCGGCACCCCCACCGCCGCGCCGACCGCCAGGGCGAGCTTCCCGACTCCTCCCGCCGCCGGGCAGCGCGGCGTCCGCAGGCTGAAGGGCGTTCGAGCGCGCACGGCCAGCGGCACCGCGGGGTCGGCGGGGACCCAGCCGATCATGGGGACCTGCACGCCCAGAAACCGGCGTGCCACCGCGTCGATGCGCTGGTGCGTGGAGTGAGCCTCGGCTTCTCCGGAGGCTTGGTTCACCACCAGACCCACCGTGGCCCCCTCGCGCCACGCCCCGCTCTCAGCACGCAGGCACTTGAGCAGCGCGTAGGCGTCGGCGATCGCCGTGGGCTCGGGCGTGACCACCACCAGGGTCAGGTCCGCCGCGCCGCACATCGCCATGACCGTCGAGCCCACGCCCGCGGGCGAGTCGATCACGATCGCCCGCGACGTGGCCTCCAGTTCCTCCATGGCCCCCACCAGCCACGCCCGCTGGGTGGGCGACAGTTCCGCCAGTCGAGAGAGCCCCACCGCCCCGGGCACGAGCCGGAATCCGCCCGGCGCAGCGACCGCCACGTCCGAAAGGTCGCCCCCGCGCGCCAGAACGTGGTCGATCCGCGCCCCGGGCGAGAGCCCGCAGAGCACATCCGCATTGGCCACGCCCAGATCGGCATCGAGCAGGGTGGTCGGCACGCCGCCGGCGGCCAGGGCGATGGACAGGTTCACCGCGATGTTGCTCTTGCCCACGCCGCCCTTGCCCGAGGCGACCGAGATGACCGCCGCGGGAGCACGGCGCTGCGCGGGCTCCGCCGGCGCGGGGTGAGCGCGGGGCGCGGGGGCCTCGAAGAGCGCCCGCAGGCGTGAGGCCTGATCGGGCCTGCGCAAAGCGCCGGGCGCGGCCTGGGGCGGGATGGTCGTCGCCGAGGGCATGGGTTCACACCGGGGCGAGCGTCGCGCGCTGGGCCGGCGCGGGGTTCTGCCCGTCAAGCACCAGACGGGCGAGCCGGTCGGCCCGTCCGGGCTCGATGTCGTCGGGCACTTCCTGCCCGGTGGTGACATAGCTCAGCCGGGCCGAGAGCCGCCGGGCCACGCTCACCAGCACGCCGAAATTCGCGGCTTCGTCCAGTTTGGTGAAGATGACCTGCGACGGCTCCAGCACCGCGAACCGCTCGACGGTCCGCACCAGGCTGGCCTCGCTGAGCACCGACGACAGCACCAGGTGGGTCTGGTGAGGCCGCGCCGCGTGGACGAACGACCGGAGTTCCTCCAGCCTCTCGCTGTCCCCCGGCGAGCGGCCGGCGGTGTCGATCAGGATCACGTCCATCGCGCCCAGCGATTCGCAGGCCTGGGCCATCTCGTCGGGGGTCAGCACCACCTTCAGCGGCACGCCGATGATGTTGGCGTACGTGCGGAGCTGGTCCACCGCCGCGATGCGGTAGGTGTCGCTGGTGATGAGCCCCACGCGCTTGCCGTGCCGGAGTTTGTAGGCGGCGGCGAGCTTGGCGATGGTGGTGGTCTTGCCCACGCCGGTGGGGCCGACCAGCGCGATGGTGAGCGGGCGTCCGCCCTCCGGGCGGGGCGGGGCCGCGGCGCCGGGCTCGACGGGGATCAGGGATTCGAGCTTGCGGAGCACCGTGGTCCGCACGATGCCCTCGTCGCCCAGTTCCGCGGGCGAGAGTTCGTCGCGCACTTCCGCGACCAACTGGTCCGCCAGTTCGCGGGCCACCTCGTTCTCGATCAGCCGGCAATAGTGCTTCAGCAGCGCGTCGGGCATCGCCGGCGCGGGCGGGGGCAGGCCCTCGGCTCCGACTGTCCCGCGGGCCTGAGCCTGCAGCACCTGCCCCACCATCCGGCGGATGGCGGCGAGCTCATCGCGCAGGGCGGCGGGCGCGGAGGCGTCGGGCGAAGCCGGTTGCAGAACCCGGGAAGCCACGTCCGCCGCGGGGCTGCCCCTGGGCGCTCGCGACGACGCGACAGGCAACACCTCAGCGGGCGGCTGGGCGGGCGCGGGGTCGGGGCGCGGGGTCAGGCTCGGGCTCGGGCTCGGGCTC
>JALHNL010000089.1 GCA_022843545.1 Phycisphaerales bacterium
CGCCGCGCGAGGCGTGGAACCCGGCCCTGGACCCGCTGCGAGAGATCGGGCGCGGCCCGCTGGGCGAACTCTCGGGCGAGCGTGCCAAGGACCTGGCCGATGCGAAGATCGCGGCGCTCACCGCCGTCGAGCCCGACGCGGATCGACTGCCGACCGATGCGCTGCTGGCCAGCGCCGACCCCGCGCGGGTGCAGGCGGCGGTGGACCGCGCCGGCAAGACCGAGGAAGCCCTGGACGCGCTGTGGCGGCTGGCGGATGTGCACGCCGCGGCCTCGCCCCGCGCCCGCGCCGACGAGATCGAGACGGTGTGCCGGTTCATCGAGCGTGCGCCCAAGGGCAGGCGCGCCGACGAAGCCCTGCGCCGCGCCACGCGCTGCTTGGAGGAGTGGGAGCGGGCGATCATGGACGGGCCCTGGCGCCGGGCCAAGCCGCCGGCGGACGTGGCGCTCGACGCGGACATCATCGCGATCAACGCGGCGAGCTGGCGCGTGGTCTCGGTGCTGGGGGCGATGGGGCGGACCGACTCCACCCGCGCAAGGCTGGAGCAGCGCGTGGCCCGCATGGCCATCCGCGCGGGCAAGGCCCGCGGGCAATGGGGCGACAAGGCGATCGAGGTGCTCCGCGCGGTGTGGGACGACCCCGCCGTGACGGGCGAGACCGTGAACCTCTCGCGCCAGTGGCTTGAGCAGCGGCACCCCAAGAAGAACGAGGCCGACGCGGGGGCGCTCTCGCGCGACCTCCAGACGCTGGGCGACTTGCCCACGTTCAAGCGGCAGCCGTACCAACTGGCGGCGTGGCGTGTGACGCTGGCGGAGGCGCGGGCCCGCGCGGGCGACCACGCGGGCGCGCTGGCGGAGTGGGAGGCGCTGAGCGATGGTGCGCTCGCGCCGTATGTGCCGGGCGACCTGGACCGCGTGCTCTTGGCGATGGCGGCGCAGCAGCGGGCGCTGTCGCGCGATGACGACGCGCTGAAAACGCTGGAGCGGATCACCGGTCGATTTGAGCAAGCCCTCGCCGGCCAGCGCCCGCCGGCCTTCTGGGAGGCCTGGGCCCGCGCGCTGCGGATTCAACTGGACCGCGACCCGAGCCCTGGCGCGGCGGCGGCGGTGAGGCTGCGGATCCGCCAACTGCGGGCCGCCGACCCGACGCTGGGGGGCGGGGCGTGGCGCGAAGAGCTGGAGAAAATGGATGGGGAGGCGGCGGGGAGGTGAGGTGAGCCTCACCGGTTGACCGCCCGCGTCAGGGCTCTATCATTGTCCCCGCGCCGGGCCTTGGCCTTGCGCGGGCGGTGCGCTTCGGCGGCCGACAATTTGGAGCATGGCCGGCGGATAGCCGGTGTCGTGCCGCTGTAGCTCAGTGGTAGAGCGCATCCTTGGTAAGGCTGAGGTCGTGAGTTCAAATCTCACCAGCGGCTTTTTCCCTCCCCGCGGGGGAATGCGGGGTTCGGTCGGGTGGGTGGGGGTGAGGTTGGGGTTGGGGTCGTCCCGGGAGGAATCTGGGGCGTGGGCGGGGGGTGGAGTGGACACGGAGGGTTTTGGGGGATTGGATTAGCCCCTCTCGGGCGGACAAGCCCGGGAGAGTCGGCCGGTAGACACACAGCACGCGATCAGGTTCGCGGAAGCAGGTTCGACAGAGACTTCTGACCCGGAGATAGGCGTCATGGCGAAAGGCACGTTTGTCCGCAGCAAGCCCCACGTGAACGTCGGCACCATCGGTCACATCGACCACGGCAAGTCGACCCTCACGGCCGCCCTCTCGGCCCGCTCCGCGGCTGTGTTCGGCGGCATCATCAAGTCGTACGCCGAAATCACCAAGGGCGGCACGGTCCGTGACGCGAACAAGACGGTGACGATCGCGTCGTCGCACACCGAGTACGAGACCAAGAACCGTCACTACGCCCACGTGGACTGCCCGGGCCACGCCGACTTCGTGAAGAACATGATCACCGGCGCCGCCCAGATGGACGGCGCGATCCTGGTCGTGTCCGCGGCTGACGGCCCGATGCCGCAGACCCGCGAGCACGTTCTGCTGGCCCGTCAGGTCGGTGTGCCGTACATCGTGGTCTTCCTGAACAAGGTTGACCTGGTGGACGACCCGGACCTGCTGGAGCTGGTGGAGTCGGAAATCCGCGACCTGCTGAACAAGTACAACTTCCCCGGCGACAAGACCCCGATCATCCGCGGGCAGTCCAAGGCCGCGCTCGAGAACCCCAAGGACGACAAGATCTGCAAGCCGATCGACGACCTGTTCGAGGCGATCGACTCGTTCATCCCCGAGCCGGTTCGCGAGATCGACAAGCCGTTCCTGATGTCGGTCGAAGACGTCTTCTCGATCAAGGGCCGCGGCACCGTGGCCACGGGTCGTATCGACCGTGGCGTGGTGAAGGTCGGTGATCCGGTCGAGATCGTGGGCCTCCGCAAGGAGAACAAGACCTCGACGATCACCGGCGTCGAAATGTTCCAGAAGACGCTGGACAGCGGCCAGGCCGGCGACAACGTCGGCGCGCTGCTCCGCGGCCTCGAGAAGGAAGACATCGAGCGCGGGCAGGTCATCTGCAAGCCCGGCTCGATCAAGCCGCACACCAAGTTCAAGGGCGAGGTCTACATCCTCACCAAGGACGAGGGCGGCCGCGCGACCCCGTTCTTCACCGGCTACAAGCCGCAGTTCTACTTCCGCACCACCGACGTGACCGGCTCCGTGAAGCTGCCCGCCGGCGTCGAGATGTGCATGCCGGGCGACAACGTCCTGCTCGAGGTGGACCTGGGCGACAAGCCCGTCGCGATGGAGAAGGGCCTCCGCTTCGCCGTCCGCGAGGGTGGCCGCACCATCGGCTCGGGCGTCGTGACCGAGATCATCGCCTGAGAGAAGAAGAGATCAGTCGTCAGTGAACCGTGATCAGTGACGGAGTCGGAACATAGAGGTCGGGTGGGAGCGAGGGCCGCCGGGAAGGGCCCGGGGCTCCCGGAGAACTCCCGATCTTGCCAAGAATCACACCGGCCCATCGGGGATTCCCGATGGGCCGGCTTTGTCAGAGCAAGGAGCAAGTCATGGCCAAGGGTGGAACGCTGAATCGTGAGTACGTGTGGCTGCAGTGCACCGAGACCGGTGACCTGAACTACCGCACCGAGATCCTGGTCAAGGGCGGCATCAGCGACAAGATCAAGGCGGGCTTCAAGAAGTACTGCCCGCGCCTGCGCCGGCACACGCTTCATAAGATCAAGCGCAAGTAAGCGGTCGATGCAGGCACCGGGCATCAGGCACTGGGCATGGGCCCGGCCCGGGCGTGCGGACCTGTTCGGACGGCGGTAGCTCAATTGGTAGAGCAGCGGATTCCAAATCCGCAGGTTGCGGGTTCGATTCCCTCCCGCCGTGTTCTAGGGTGATCATCAGCGCGCCGCGGCCCCGGGAGGAACGCTCGGGGGCGGGCGGGCGCGTTACGAGGCAAGCCGCATGGCACTGGGCATTCATAAGCCGGGTCAGGGATACTGGGTCCGGGTGATGACGGCGACGATCATCGGCCTGGTGACGGTCGCGCTGGCGGCGTGGTCGTGGGACCAGACGTCGCTGATCGTTGAACGGCTGCCCAAGTCCAAGCACACGATGCGGGTGGACCGCTTCGTGGACGCGCAGGGCAAGGTGGTGGACAACGCGACCCTCGCCGCGGGCCAGAGCGTGACGCTTCTGGGCAAGGCCGTGGAGGGCCAGTCGGTGCCCACGCTGGGCAAGGGGCAGGTGGTGAACTTTGACGTGGCGGAAAGGATCGCCACGGTGGGCGCGATCGAATACTCGGGCGCCGCGACCGATCCGGCGGGCACGGTCCAGTTGGTGGTGGGTGACCCGGCGTCGCCGCAGATCGTGGCGCGGATCCAGGACAAATCGGTGAGCAGCCTGCCGCCGGTGGAGCCGGTGCTGGTGAAGGGCATCGTGGCGTCGGTGGTGATCCTGCTGGGGACGGTTCTGGCGTGGTACTTCGCGGCGTCGCGTGTCAAGACGGTGGAGTTCCTGATCGCCACCGACTTTGAGATGAAGAAGGTGAACTGGTCGACGCCGCGGGAAGTGGTGGGGAGCACCTGGGTGGTGGTGATCGTGAGCGTGTTCCTGGCGACGACGCTGTTCTTCTTCGACACGATCCTTCAGTTCTTCTTCCGGCTGATCGACGTGCTGCACATCCAGACCTGACCGCGCTGCCCGCGGGACAGCGACCGAACCGAACTGGTGACCCCCTATGCGCGAACTCTTTGCCATTTTGCACTCGCCCGAAGAAGCCCCCGCGGCCGGCAGCAACGGGACGCTGCCGCCCGACGACCTCGGGCACGCCAAGCCGGGCGACCCGCTCAACCGCCCGGGCATGAACTGGTTCGTGCTCCGCGTGGCGAGCAACAAGGAGTCGGGCGTTCGCGACACGCTGCTCCGCAAGGTGCAGATCGAAAACATGGGGCACCTGGTGGGGCGCATCTTGGTGCCCACCGAGAAGACCAAGACGATCAAGGCCGGCAAGCAGCGCGTGACCGAGACCAAGCTGTACCCGGGCTATGTGTTCGTGGAGATGAAGCTCGAGGACGACGGCCGCATCCCGCAGGACGTGTTCTTCCTGATCAAGGAGACCACGGGCGTGGGCGACTTCGTGGGCACCAAGGGCCGCCCCACGCCCATGAAGCAGCACGAGATCGAGAAGATGCTCGCCGCTTCGCTCAAGGTCGAGGATCAGCCCACCGTCAAGCTCGTCTTCGAGAAGGGCGAGAACGTCACGATCAAGGAAGGCCCCTTCCAGGGCTACGAGGGCACGGTGGACGAACTGCTCCCCGACAAGGGCATGGTCCGCGTGCTGGTCACCATCTTCGGTCGCCAGGCGCCCGTCGAGCTCGAAGAGTGGCAGATCGGCAAGACCGACAAGGCCTGAGCCCACCCGCCGGTACAATCCGCCCGTGAACTCCAGCGCCGCCGCAACCCGGGCTCCCCTCGCGCCGGCCGTTCCTTCCGCGTTCATGCGCGCGTTGCCCAACTGGCTCACCGTCTCGCGCGTCGTGATGGCGGTGGTGTTCTTCGCGATCCTCACGCTGTGGCGCTGGGACGGCTCGGCGGCCCAGACCGGGGGCGTTGACGCCCTGCTGCTCGCCTGCGCCGCGCTCTTCGCGGTCGCCACGCTCACCGACGCGCTCGACGGCTACTTGGCGCGGCGGTGGAACGTGGAGTCGGCCTTCGGGCGGATCATGGACCCGTTCGCCGACAAGGTGCTCGTGCTGGGTGCGCTGGTGTTCCTCGCGGGGCCGGACTTCTGGTGGCGATTCCCCGAGGGGCACGCGGCCCGGCTGGCGGGCAGCGGGATCCAGATCAGCGGGATCTATCCCTGGATGGTCGTGGCGATCATCGCGCGCGAACTCATGGTGACGAGCATCCGCGGCGTGCTGGAGGCCCAGGGTGTGCGCTTCGGCGCGGTGTGGGCCGGCAAACTCAAGATGATCTTCCAGTCCGCGGGCATCCCGGCGATCCTGGCGATCATCGCGCTGTGGCCCACCGCGCCGGTGGTGAGCGCGGGCGACCCCGGCTGGCACGCGACGGCGGGCCGCATCGCGGTGGACGTGATCGCGTGGACCATGGTGGGCGTGACGCTGCTGTCGGGCGTGCCCTACGTCACCAAGGGGTTCTCGCTGCTGCGGGTGAAGGACGGAGCGGGCGCGGGCGGAGGAGCGCGATGATCCGTGCGGCGCGATTGCGCGTGATCACCACGTTCGGGCTCGGGTATTTGCGCCCGGCAAGCGGCACGTGGGGCTCGCTGCCGCCGGTGGTGCTGGGCGCCGCGCTGGTGCTGCTGCATCAGGCTCCGCCGGTGTGCGGGGCGTGGGGCGTGCCTTGGTACGCGATCTTCGGATTCATGCTGCTGGCGTTCTCATGGGCGTGCGTGTTGCGCGGTGATGAAGCCGAGGCGGCCTTCGGCAAGAAAGACCCGGGGCAGGTGGTGGCCGACGAGACCGCGGGCATGGCGCTGACGATCCTGCTCTTGCCGCACGCGCCGCTGGGCGCGACGTGGAGCGCGCTGTACACGCTGGCGCTGGCGTTTGTGGCGTTCCGCGTGGCGGACATCGTGAAGCTGTGGCCGGCGGGCGCGCTGCAGCGCGTCCGCGGGGGATGGGGCATTTTGCTCGATGACCTGGTCGCGGGCGTGCAGGCGGCGGCGGTGGTGTGGGCGGCGTGGTGGTGGGGCGGGGTCTGAGTTTCCGCACTCGCGAGCGATCGGCCTGAGCATTTGACCCGGTGCGCGATGCGCCGCCCCTCAAGCAAAGTTCACACTTCGAATCAATCGGGCCGATCACCGAACAGGGCTATGCTGAGGCTCGTCTCATTGATTGCCGGTCCGCGCCCTGCGTTGCCACGGACCCAAGCGTTCCAGAATCGCATCGCAGGGATTGAGGTCATCTGTGTCTACTTCTCCGAATTCTGTTCCGGCGGCGGGCCAGCCCGCTGACCGCGTGGCGCGGCATTGGGGCGAGGAACTCGCCACGCTCGCGGCGGTGAGCCTGCCTTTCGTGGCGCTCGTGGTCGCCATCGTCCTGCTCTGGGGCGTCGCGTTCAGTTGGGTGTACCTGGCCCTCATGGCCGGGATGTACCTGGTCTCCGCTGTCGGCATCACCGTGGGTTATCACCGCCTCTTCACTCACCGTTCATTCGAGGCTCCCGCGCCCGTGGTCGCCGCCCTGGGCGTCATGGGCGGCATGGCCGCCGAGGGCTCGGTGATCGACTGGGTGGCGTATCACCGCCGGCACCACCAGCACAGCGACGGGCACGACGATCCGCACTCGCCGCACAACCACGGCGGGGGCGTGGCGGGCGTGCTCAAGGGCTTCGCCTTCGCGCACATGGGCTGGTTCTTCACCGATCATCCGCCGGGCCTGGAGCGGTATAGCGCCGACCTGCGCAAGAGCAAACTCATCCGCGTGATCAGCCGGCTCTTCCCGTTGTGGGTGGTGCTGGGCCTGGCGATCCCGGCGGCGCTGGGCGGGCTGCTCACCGGAACGTGGATGGGCGTGCTGCTGGGCATGCTGTGGGGCGGGGGCGTTCGCCTGCTGCTGGTCCACCACGTGACGTGGAGCATCAACTCGGTGTGCCACCTTTGGGGCACGCGGGCCTTCAAGAGCAGCGACGAAAGCCGCAATAACCCGGTCTTCGGCGTGCTCGCCCTGGGCGAGGGCTGGCACAACAACCACCACGCCTTCCCTAACTCGGCCCGCCACGGGCTGAAGTGGTGGCAGGTGGACGTGAGCTACCTGATCATCGTGGCGATGTCGTGGGTGGGCCTGGCACGGCGGGTGCGCGTGCCGACGGCGGAGCAGATGGAGGCGAAGCGGGTCTGAGGTCGCTCACACCCTCCGATCCAGCAACCGATACCCCACCGCCTCCGCCACATGCTCTAACTTGAGCGTGGGCGAGCCGGCCAGGTCCGCGATGGTGCGGGCCACGCGGCGGATTTTGTCGTAAGCGCGGGCGGAGAGGCCCAGTTCGGTCATGGCCTGGCCCAGCATGGCCTTGGCGTCGTCGGCGAGCGGCGCGAGTTCGTCCAGTTTGCGACCTGACAGGCGGGCGTTGGGGATGCCCTCGCCCTGACGCTGCGCGGCCAGCGCGCGGGCCTTCTGAACCTCGGCGCGCATGGCGGCGCTGGAGGTGCCGCGCGGCGCGGTGGTGTCGCTGAGCTGCTTCCACGGCACGGCCGGGGCCTCGACGTGGATGTCGATGCGGTCGATGAGCGGGCCGGAGAGCTTGGCGAGGTAGCGGTCCATGGCGCGCTGCCCGACCTCGTTGACGGGCATGTCGCCCTTGGGCGTGGGGTTCATCGCAGCCAAGAGCTGGAACGACGCGGGGAACTTCACCGCGCTGTGCGAGCGCGCGATCGTCACCACGTGGTCCTCCATGGGCTGGCGCAGCGTCTCGAGCACGTAGCGCTGGAACTCCGCCAGTTCGTCCAGGAAGAGCACGCCGCGGTGCGAGAGCGAGGCCTCGCCCGGGCGCGGGACTATGCCCCCGCCGATGATCGCCGGCTGCGACGCGGTGTGGTGGGGGCAGCGCACGGGGCGGGTGGCGACGAGCCCCACGCCCGGCGGCAGCGCGCCCGCGGCGGAGTACACCCGCGTGACCTCGATCGCCTCCTGGGGCGTCAGCGGCGGCAAAATGCCCGGGAAGGCCTTGGCCATCATGCTCTTGCCCGTGCCCGCCGGCCCGAGCATGAGCAGGTTGTGCCCGCCCGCGGCGGCGATCACCAGCGCCCGCTTCACCGCTTCCTGCCCGCGCACGTCGGCGAAGTCGATCTCCGGCGCGGCGGTGGAGAGCATCGCGGCGATGTCCGTCGGCGGGTGCGGCTCGGGCGTGAGCCGCCCGGTCAGGAACCCCACGATCTCCACCAGCGTCGACGCGCCGATCGCCTCGATGCCCGGCACCACCGCGGCCTCGGCGGCGTTCTCCTTGGGCACCACCACGCCGGCGTACCCGCGCTCCGCGGCCAGCGCGGCCATCGCGATCACGCCCTTGATGGGCCGCAGGCGGCCGTCGAGCGCCAGTTCGCCCGCAAAGAGGTAGCGGCGCGGGTCCAGCGGTTCGGGCGTCAGGGCGTCAAGGTCAGCGAGGAAATCCGCATCGTCGGGCGAGGGAGGGCTCGCGGGCCCAGGGCCGGCGGGAGCGCCGGGCGCAGGGCTCTTGCGCACGCCCGTGCCCTGCAGCGCCTGCGGCTTGCGCGTCGCGACCTTCGGCGCGGCGGCCGGGCCCCCGATCCCCTGCACCATCAGCACGCCCAGCGCGATGGGCAGGTCATAGGCGGGGCCCTCCTTGCGCACGTCGGCGGGGGCGAGGTTGATGAGCACACGCCCGCCGGGGAAAGCAAAGCCCGCGTTGACCAGAGCGGAGCGGACGCGCTCCAGCGATTCCTTGACGGCGGTGTCGGCCAGCCCCACCACGGTGGCGCGGGGGTCCATGCCCACGTCATCATGATCGACCTCCACCTCGCAGGGGCGGGCGTCGATGCCCTCGAGCAGGAACGACTGGACGCGGGCAAGCATGCCCAGAGTGTAAGGGATAACGCCGATGGGCGGCTTCGGGGTCGCCCTTCGTAAGTGGGGGCCTGCCGGTGACCCGGGGGTTGGACCGGCACGTCCCCGCTGAAATATCGCGGGCGGGTGAACCCGACGGGTGAGTCGGTCGATGCGCACCTTCGATCACCTCTGTCCGCGTCCGAGAACGCGGGCGGAGTGCGTGAGGAAGTGCAGGTGCGATGAACTCTCTGGTCGGCATCGTGAGATTGCTTGCATCCCAGTTGGCTGGGCTTCGGGGTGATCTACCCGCCGCGACGCGATCGAGCGGGTGGAGAGCGATAACCGCCACGGCGTCAGTGCTGGTCGTGGGGCTGAGCTTCACGGGGCTGGCGGTGGCGTTCGCGGAGCGCGACGTCATGGCTCAGGCGCGCGGGCGATTTGACCGGCTGACCGAAAGGCTGACGCTCTCGGCGGCCAAGCGGGTGGACCAGGTGCGCTACGGGCTGGCGGGCGCCCGCGGGGTGTACGCGAGCAACGAGAACGTCGAACGGCTTGAGTTCGAGGCGTACGTACGGTCGCGCGACATGGCCCTCGAGTTTCCCGGCGCGATCGGGTTCGGGTTCATCGAGCGTGTCAAGCGCACGGAACTGGACGCGTTCATCGCGCGTGAGCGAGCCGACGGGGCGCCGGAATTCACCGTGTACGGGCTGGCCGCGCCGGGATCTCCCCTGGCTCATGCGCCAGACCTGTACGTCATCAAGCACTGCTTCCCGCGGGATCGCAACACCAAAGCGTGGGGTTTGGACGTTGGCTCTGAGCCGGTACGGCGCGAGGCCATCGAGCGCGCGATCGCGACGGGCGAGCCGACCATCACGGGCCGGATCGCGCTGGTGCAGGACGGGCGGGATCGTGCGGGCTTTCTGTACTACCTCCCGGTCTACCGCAACGGCTCTCGGCTGGACTCGCCCGAGGATCGCCGGCGCGAACTGGTGGGCGTGGTTTACGCCCCGATCATCCTCGAAGAGGCGCTGGTGGATGTCGCCGAGTCGGTGGGCGGCGAATTGGACTTTGAGGTCTTCGACGGCGAGATCGCGCACAAGGAAGTGCAGTTGTTCGATCACGACCGTCACCTGGACGGGGTGACCGGCTCGGTGACGAGCGACCTGTTCAGGGGGCGAACTTTCGACGCCGAGACGCGGCAGGTAGTGGGCGGGCGCGTGTGGACGTTCACGACCAGCACGACGCCGGCGTTCGATGCGGGCATCGACCGTTCGACGCCCCGAGTGCTCGGCATCGGTGGCGGGCTGCTGAGCGTGCTGGGCGCGGGCTTCGCCTTCTCGCTCGTGACGGCGCGGGGGCGGGCGCTGGCGCTGGCGCGGGGGATGACGACGGACCTCGAAGCCGCGAAGTCCGCCGCGGAGTCGGCCCTGCGCGAGGCGCAGGTGCTGCACGGCACGCTCAACTCGCACTCCATCGTGTCGGTGGCGGACGCCAGAGGGCGGATCACCGCGGTCAACGACGAGTTCTGCCGGATCAGCGGCTACCCGCGCGACGAACTCATCGGGCGCGACCACCGGATCGTGAACTCGGGCACGCACCCCAAGGCGTTCTGGAAGGCGGTGTGGCGGACGATCGCGTCCGGGAAGCCCTGGCGGGGGGAGGTGTGCAATCGGGCCAAGGATGGATCGATCTACTGGGTGGACAGCATCATCGCGCCGTTCGTGGGCGCGGATGGGTGCATCGAAAAGTACGTGTCGATCCGCAACGACATCACATCGCGCAAGAACGCGGAGCGCGAGCTTGAGGCGCAGGCGCTGACCGACCGGCTGACGGGTCTGCCCAACCGGGCGTTGATCATCGACAGGCTGGAGCGGGCGATGGCCAGGGCGCGGGCCGACGGCAGTACGCACTACGCGCTGCTGTTCCTCGACTTTGACCGCTTCAAGATCATCAACGACACGATGGGGCACGAGGCGGGCGACGCGCTGCTGGTGGGCATCGCCGCCAGGCTGCGGCAGGCGCTGCGCCCCGCCGAGTCCATCCGGCTCGAAGAAGTCAGCGGGCACAGCGCCGCGCGGCTGGGCGGCGATGAGTTCGTCGTGCTGCTCGACGGGCTGAACGGGCCCGATGAGGCCGAGAAGATCGCGGGCGATCTCGTCCGCATCCTGGGCGAGCCCCACCGGATCGGCGAGCACGCGGTGATCAGCACGGCCAGCATCGGCGTGGTTCACGGCGGGCCGGGCTACACGCAGGCGGCCGAGCTGCTGCGCGACGCGGACACCGCGATGTACGAGGCCAAGGCGGCGGGCAGGGGACGTTACGTGGTGTTCGACGCCGCGATGCGCGAGCGCGTGGTGCGCCGCGCGGCGCTGGAGCGCGACGTGCGCGAGGCCGCGGCCCGGGGTGAGATCTCGGTGCTCTTCCAGCCCATCGTGGAGCTGGCGACGGGCGACCTCAAGGCCGTGGAGGCGCTGGTGCGATGGGACCACGTGTCGTTCGGGCGCGTGTCGCCCGCGGAGTTCATCCCCATCGCGGAGGAATCGGGCGCGATCCAGAGCATCACCGACTGGGTGGTGCGCGAGTCGTGCGCCCAGATCCGTCGGTGGCAACGCGAACTGGGGCCCGAGCGCACGCCCCGCGTGAGCGTGAACATCTCGCGCGTGGAACTGGGCACCCTCGAACTGGTCGACCGGCTGACCGGCATGCTGCGCGAAGTGGGGCTGGAGCCGGGCGCGCTGTGCCTGGAGGTCACCGAGACCGCGGTGATGCGCGACCACAAGGCCGCCGCCAGCGCCCTGCGCCGCCTGAAGGACGCGGGCTTCCGTCTTTCGCTGGACGATTTCGGCACGGGCTATTCGTCGCTGTCCACGCTCCACCAGTTCCCCCTGGACGTCCTCAAGCTCGACCGGTCGTTCGTCATGAACACCACGCAGGGGCGTGCATACTCCGCCCTGGTCCAGGCCCTGGTCACGCTCGCGGGCAACCTGGGCATGGAGGTCGTCGCGGAGGGCGTTGAGTCCGCGGATCAGGTCGCCGTCCTTCAGGCTCTGGATTGCCGGTACGCCCAGGGTTACCTCTTCGGCAAGCCCATGGAGGGCGAACGGATCGCGAGCATGGCCCGCGGCGAGCGGCCGGGCGAGGCCGAGGCCAAGCGGGCGGCGTGAATCCGGCGGTCGCGCACGGTACCGACACGCTCGGGACGATCCGGGTCGGTCGCGATCCGTCTTGCCCTTGCCCCGTCGGGGCCGTATCCTGACTCCCTTCCGGTGGGGCGGTGATCCGTCTTGTCCGGCGGGACTGTTGGTCAGGAGACGCTGGGTTGCCGCAGGTTTTGAGCCCGATTCTGCTGTACATCGGGTGTGCCGTGGGGGCCATCGGCGTGATCCTGAGCCTGCCTCGGGCTCGGTTTTCGCTGTTCCCGATCGGTTCGCTGATCGCCGCCGCGGGTGTGGGTGTGGTGTGGATCGGGCTTGGGGCCACGTATCCCGACAAGATCCCGAACTATCACTACTACATCTTCTCCGCGATCGCACTGGGGGCCTCGCTGCGGGTGATCACGCACCCACGCCCGGTCTACGCGGCCTTGTACTTCATTCTCACGATCCTCGCCTCGGCAGGTCTTTACCTGATCCTGTCGGCGGAGTTCATGTCGTTCGCGCTGATCATTGTCTACGCCGGCGCGATCCTGATCACGTACATCTTCGTCATCATGCTGGCCACCGAGAGCCCCTCGGAAGAGCAGCCCGACGTGCTCAACGAGTACGACCGGGTGTCGCGCGAGCCGGTCATGGCGACGCTGGCCGGGTTCATCCTCCTGGCGGCTTTGTCGAGCATGCTCGCCAGCGGGTCGGCGGGTCTGCGGTTTGACCCGGCCAAGGCTTCGGGCGACCGCGGCCTGGAGGTCATGACCAAGAAGGTCGAGCGGATTTTGCGCGATGCCGGGCAACTGGGGAACAAGGAAACGATCCTGGTCGAGAACGGCAAGCTCGCGATGGACGTGAAGGCCCGGACGATCAAGATCGTCCAGCCCAGCGGCGAGGTGCGGACGCTGACCAGCGGCGAGTGGCCCGAGGCCCTTCGGCTGAGCAACACCGAGGGTGTCGCCCACGCCCTGATCGTCGAGCACCCGGGGTCGATCGAGATCGCCGGCGTGATCCTGCTGTTGGCGATGCTGGGCGCGGTCGTTCTTGCACGCAAGAAGGTGGACATGGATGAGCAGGCCAAGGCCCAGGCCGCGGCCCGCGAGAAGTCGTCCGAGGCGGGTGACGAACTGGGCATCGAAGGTCGCTACTCGCCCCCCGGTGTGGGCGAGGGAGGGTCGCCCTCATGACGGCCCTCTTTACCGCTACGCTGGCGCAGGGTGAGCTCCCGAACGTGATGTCGGGGGTGACGCTGTACCACTTCCTGTTCACCTCGGCGGCGATGTTCGTGATCGGGCTGATCGGGTTTTTGACCCGTCGGAACCTGATCATCATGTTCCTGTGTACCGAACTGATGTTCCAGGCGGCGGGGATCGCGCTGATCGCGTTCTCGCGGTTCTGGATGAACCACACGGGCGAGACGTTTGTGATCTTCGTGCTGACGGTGGCGGCGGCCGAGGCGGCGATGGCGCTGGCTTTGGTGGTGCTGCTGTTCCGTCGCAAGGAGACGCTGGACAGCTCGGCGTGGCGTGAGATGAAGGGCTGATCGCGATCGCGGAAGACGCCGGCGCCCCGGGCCGGTTCGGTGAGCACCATGACGACCTGGCTGGCCCAACTCGGCTTGATGATCAACGCGGCGACGCTGGCGGTCGCGCCCGCGGGCGAAGCGGCCCACCAGTCCGCGGGGCACGCCGCCGCCCACGCGGCGAAGGCGATCCCGGTGGCGGGCGTCGCGCCCGACTGGGTCCTGCTCATCCCCGGCCTGCCCATGCTGGGCGTGCTGCTGGTGATGGCGTG
>JALHNL010000090.1 GCA_022843545.1 Phycisphaerales bacterium
GATCGCGCCGCGCTGCTCACCGCCCTGCGGGCCGCGCTCGCCCGGGCCCCGCGCCTGCTGCCCGAGGTGCCCGGGCTCCCGCTTGACGGCGGGCTGGTGGGGCTCATCGGGTATGACTTCGTGCGCAGGCTTGAGCGGTTGCCCGCGCGGTCGTCGGCCCGCGCGGGCGAGGCGGAGGTGGCGCTCATCGCGCCGCGCTCCATGCTCGTCTTCGACCACCTCACCCGCCGCGTGGCCCTGCTGCACAGCGGGCCGGAGTGGGAACGGCAATCGCTGCGGCGCGAGATCATCGCGGCCCTGCGCGGCGCGATGCCGCCCGCGCCCATCCGCTCGGGCCACGAGCCCGCCACGCCCAGCCTCTCGCGTGAAGAGTTCCTCTCGCGCGTGGGCACGGTGAAGGAGCACATCGCCGCGGGCGACGTCTTCCAGCTCGTGCTCTCGATCCGCTTCAGCGGGCGGTGCCTCACCGATCCCTTCGAGGTGTATCGCGCCCTGCGGCTGCTGAACCCCTCGCCCTACATGTACTTCTTCGAGTTCGGCGACGCGCAGGTGGTCGGCTCGTCGCCCGAGGCGCTGGTGAAGTTCACGGGCGGTATCGCGAGCCTGCGGCCCATCGCCGGCACGCGGCCGCGCGGCGAGACCGAGGCGGCGGACCAGGCGCTGGAGCGCGAGCTGCTGGCCGACCCCAAGGAGGGCGCCGAGCACGTGATGCTCGTGGACCTGGCCCGCAACGACCTGGGCCGCGTGGGCGAGCCGGGGAGCATCGTGGTCGAGCCTTACCGCGCCATCGAACGCTACAGCCATGTGATGCACATCGTCAGCGGCGTGCAGGGCCGGCTGGAGGCGGGGCGCGACGCGTTTGACCTGCTCGCGGCCACGTTCCCCGCGGGCACGGTGGTGGGGGCCCCCAAGATCCGCGCCATGCAGATCATCGACGAGCTCGAGCCCGCGCGGCGCGGGTTCTACGCCGGCACCGTCGGCTACTTCGCCAAGAGCGGCGCGATGGACCAGGCCATCGCCATCCGCACGCTCATGTTCCGCGAGGGCGGCTACGCGTATCAGGCCGGCGCGGGGATCGTGGAGGCCAGCGTGCCCGAAGCGGAGCACGACGAGATTCTGGCCAAGGTGCGGGCCTCGCGCGCCGCGCTGGAGCTGGCCGAGGAGGGGCTGTGATGTCGCGAGTGCTCATGATCGACAACTACGACTCGTTCACCTTCAACCTCGTGCAACTGCTGCGCACGCTGGGAGCGGAGGTGATCGTGAAGCGCAACGACGAAATCTCCCCCGCCGGCGCACAGGCCCTGGGCTTCACGCACCTGGTCATATCGCCCGGCCCCGGCGGCCCGCGCGAGGCCGGCGTGTCCATGGCGATGATCGAGCACTTCGCCCCGCGAATGCCCGTGCTGGGCGTGTGCCTGGGGCATCAGGCGATGGCCGAGGTCTTCGGCGGGCGCGTGGCGCGCGCCCCGCGGCTCATGCACGGCAAGGCCTCGCCCGTCACCCACGACGGCGCGGGCCTGTTCCGCGGCCTCAGCAGCCCCATGCAGGCCGGGCGATACCACTCGCTGGCCATCGAGCCGGGCCGGATGCCGCGCGGCTTCGTGGTCTCGGCGCAGACTGATCAGGGCGAGATCATGGGCATCCGCCATGAGTCGTGGCGCTGCGAGGGCGTGCAGTTCCACCCTGAAAGCGTCCTCACACCCGACGGCCCGCGCCTGCTGCGGAACTTCCTCTCATGCTGACCGCGATCCTCGACCAACTCGTGCGCCGGGAGGACCTTTCCGCGCCGCAGGCCGAGGCCCTCGTGCGTGCGCTCGCCTCTGAAGACGCCAGCCCCGCCCTGGCCGGCGCGATCCTCGCCGCGCTGCGCACCAAGGGCGAAGCCCCGGCGGAGATCGAGGGGTTCGCGCGCGGGCTCCGCGCCCTGGCCGCCCGTCCGGACATCCCGCGCGACATCCGCGACCGCGCGCTCGACATCGTCGGCACCGGCGGCGATTCCTCGGGCACCTTCAACCTCTCCACCGCCGCCGCGCTGGTGTGCGCCGCCGCCGGCGTGCCGGTCATCAAGCACGGCAACCGCGCGATCACCAGCAAGTCAGGCTCGGCGGACGTGCTGGCCGAGTTGGGCCTGCCCATGCCGATGGACGCGACCGTCGCCGCGCGGTGCCTGCAGCGCACGGGGTTTACGTTCCTCTTCGCCCCGCACTACCACGCCGCGACGGCCAGGATCGCCGGCATCCGGCGTGCCCTGGGCGTGCGGACGATCTTCAACCTGCTGGGCCCGCTCACCAACCCCGCCCAGCCGCGCCACGCGCTGCTGGGTGCCTACGCGCTCGACGCCGCGCGGCACATGGCCCGTGCGTGCGCCGCGCTGGGCTCGCCTTGCGGCGCGGTGGTGCACGCCGACGACGGTTCCGACGAGCCCACGCCCGCGTGCGCGTTCACCGTGGTCCACTTCGGCAGCGCGGGGGTCCGCGAGGAGCGCGTGGACCCCGTGAGCCTGGGCCTTCCGCGCTGCGCCGCCGACGATCTCAAGGGTGGCGACGCGGCCCACAACGCCCGCGCCCTTCGCCGACTGGCGGAGGGCGAGCGCTCCGCCCATCGCGACGCCGTGGTCCTCGGCGCGGGGCTGGCGTTGCACATCGCCGGTGCAGCGCAAACCCGCCACGCGGGCCTGCAACTCGCCGACCGTGTCATCGCCGATGGGCGACTGGCCGCCCTGCTGGGCGCTCTCGCCGCATTCGGTTGCGACTCGGTTCCGGGCGGAGGTGAGCATGGCTGACTTCCTCGAGTCCATGGCGCGATCAAGCACGGAGCGGGCGCGGGCTTTGCTCGCGCGCGTTCCGCTTGATGCACTTCGGGCCGCCGCGTTGGCCGCCGCCGCGCCCCGGCGCCTGCCGCCGTTGCCTTTCACGGTCATCGCGGAAGTGAAGCGGGCCTCCCCCAGCGAGGGCCGGCTGAGCGACGACAACGACGGCCCCGCGTTCGCCGCGGCCCGCGCCCGCGACTACGAAGCCGGCGGCGCGAGCCTCATCAGCGTGCTCACCGAGCCCTCGGCCTTCGCCGGCGATCTGTCCCACGCCGCCGCGGCGGCGCGGTCCGTGAGTGTGCCCGTGATGCGCAAGGACTTCCTGCTCCACCCGGCGCAGGTGTATGAAGCGCGCGCCGCCGGCTGCTCAGCGGTCCTGCTCATCCTGCGGATGCTCAGCGACGCTGATCTTGACGCGATGCTGCAAGCCGTCGCTGAGTGCGGCATGCTCACGCTGATCGAGGCCTTCGACCCTGCGGAACTGGCGCGCGTGCCCCGGGCCCTCGCCGCTGTGCCCTCCCTGCCGCGCGACCGCGTGCTGCTGGGCATCAACACGCGCGACCTGGGCACGCTGGGTGTCAGCGGCGCTCGACTGGAAAGCGCCGTCGCCGCTTTCCCGCCGGGATTCGCCTGCATCGCCGAGAGCGGCATGCACACGCCCGCGGATGTGGCCCGCGCCGCTTCGATGGGCTACACCGGCGTGCTGGTGGGCACCGCGCTCATGCGCTTGCCCTCCCCGGCCGGTCTGGTGCGGGAGATGCGCCGTGCTGCCCATCTCGCCGCGCTGGGCGCGCCCGCCTTCCTGGGCCGCACGCGGGCCAAGGTCTGCGGGCTGCGCACAGCCGACGCGCTGCGTTCAACCATCGACGCGGGGGCCGACGCCGTGGGCTGCGTCTTCGCGCCCTCGCCGCGGCGCATCGAGCCCGAAGAGGCGGCACGTCTTCTCATCGGAGCCGACCCGCGCGTCGCCCGAGTCGCGGTCTTCAAGCACCCCGAAGCGGACCTGGTGGCGCGCGTCGCCGGTCTGGGTGTGTTCCACGCCGTGCAGTCTGATGTCTCGGATGCTGGCGTCTTCACCCAGGTGTGCCCGCACATCCCGTTCATCCCGGTGTTTCGTGCGGGCGAGGGCGCGATCCCCGGCTTGGCCGCGCACCCCGCCGCCGCGCTCGCGCTTGTTGAGGGTCCGCGCTCCGGCGCCGGCACGCCGGTGGACTGGGAACTGGTCGCCCGCGCCAAGGGCGACCGCGCGATCATCCTCGCCGGCGGGCTTGACCCCGCCAACGTCGCCCGCGCCATCCACACCGTCCGACCCGCCGCCGTCGACGTGTCCAGCGGCGTCGAGTCCGCGCCGGGTGTCAAGGATCCCGCGCTCATCCGTGCCTTCATCCGCGCGGTGCGCGAGGCCGACGCGCCCGCCCATCCGCCCGCCGCCAAGGACCGCCCATGACTCTTGAACTCGCGCCCAATTGGACCGCCGACACGCCGCAGGCCCGCGCCGCCGAGCTCGCCAAACTCATCGGCGGCGCGTACCCCGACGCCCACGGCCGCTTCGGCCCCTTCGGCGGGCGCTTCGTGCCCGAAACGCTCATGCCCGCGATCACGCGACTCGAAGAAGTCGCGCGCCACGCCCTCACCGACCCCGCCTTCCTCGATGAACTCGGCGTCCACCAGCGCGAGTGGGTGGGCCGCCCCACGCCCCTCGCCCGCGCCGAGGGGCTCAGCCGCCTCTGGGACGCTGATGTCTGGCTCAAGCGCGAAGACCTCGCCCACACCGGCGCTCACAAGATCAACAACGCCCTAGGCCAGGCCCTGCTCGCCAGGCGACTGGGCGTCAAACGCATCATCGCCGAAACCGGCGCGGGCCAGCACGGCGTCGCCACCGCCGCCGCCTGCGCCCGCCTGGGGTTCCCCTGCCGGGTCTACATGGGCGCGATCGACGCGGAGCGCCAGGCCCCCAACGTCTTCCGCATGAAGACGCTTGGCGCGGAGGTGGTGCCCGTCACTTCCGGCGACCAGACCCTCCGCGCCGCCATCGACGAGGCCCTGCGCGACTGGGTCAGCGACCCGCGCGGCACGCACTACCTGCTCGGCTCCGCCGTCGGCCCGCACCCCTTCCCCTGGCTCGTGCGCACGTTCCAGTCCGTCATCGGACGCGAGGCACGACAGCAGATGCTGGATCGCGCCGCGCGCCTCCCCGACGCCGCCTTCGCCTGCGTGGGCGGCGGTTCCAACGCCATCGGCTTCTTCCACGCCTTCCTAGGCGACCCGCGCGTCGCCCTCATCGGCGCCGAGGCCGGCGGGCACGGGCCCGCGCCCGGCCAACACTCCGCGACGATGGCCCACGGCCGACCGGGCGTGCTTCACGGCTGCTACTCCATGCTCATCCAGGACGCTCACGGCCAGGTCGGCGACACGCACTCCATCTCCGCGGGCCTCGACTACCCCGGTGTCGGTCCCGAGCACGCTTTCCTCCGCGCCATCGGCCGCGTGAGTTACGCCCCCGTCACCGACGCCGACGCGCTCGCCGCCCTTCGCGACGTCTGCCGCGTCGAGGGCATCCTGCCCGCGCTCGAACCCAGCCACGCCCTCGCCGCCGCCAAGGCCCACGCCCGCGCCCACCCCGGCTCCACCCTGCTCATCAACCTCTGCGGCCGCGGCGACAAGGACATGCCCATCTTGATGAAGCACCTCACCTGATCAACCGTCTTCGCCCACCGCCCGGCAGCTTCTCCGCTTCCCACCTCGCGCCTCCCGCCCCGCCCCGGACCTCCCATGCCCCACACCGATCTCGCCCAGTCCATCCGCCGGGCGTCCAGCCCCGACAAGCCAGCGCTGGTGCCTTATCTCACCGCGGGCTTCCCCACGCTGGATTCGCTCCGCCACCAGCTCCGCGCCGTCGCGCCGCTCGCCGCCGCCATCGAGATCGGCGTGCCCTTCAGCGATCCCATGGCCGACGGCGTGACCATCCAGCGCTCCAGCCGGCGTGCGATCAGCAACGGCGTCACGCTCGCGTGGATCTTGGACGAACTCCGCGCCATCCGCGGCGAGATCGGCACCCCGCGTGTCCTGATGTCCTACTTGAACCCGCTGATCGCGATGGGCCTGAGCGAACTCGCCCGCGACTGCGAAGCCTCGGGTGTTGACGCCATCATCATCCCCGACCTGCCGCTGGAAGAATCGAAGCCCATCCGCGCGGCGCTCAACAACCGGGGCGTCGGGCTCGTCCAGCTCGTCTCGCCCGTCACGCCCGAGGCCCGCCGGCGCGAACTGGCCGGCGCGTCCGACGGCTTTCTGTACGCCGTCACCGTCACGGGCGTCACCGGCGGCGCAAACGCCACGCCCCCGGCCGCGACCGACCTGCCCGGCTATCTCGACGCGCTGCGGGCGGCTTCCCCCGTCCCCGTCTGCGCCGGCTTCGGCATCCGCTCGCGTCAGCAGGTTCAGGCTCTCGCCGGTCACGCCGACGGCGCGATCATCGGTTCAGCCCTCATCGACGCGATCGAGCGCGGCGAAGACCCCGGCGCGTTCTTGCGGTCGCTGTGACCTTCCAGCGAGCGCAGCCCCGACTGGCCGCAGCCAGCGTCAAGCTTGGGGTTGCGAAGCGTCCGCTGGCTTCACCCGGTCACCCGGCGCAGACAAACCCCAGACGCGACGTTGAGTGAGCACGAAATAGGCCGGAATCAGCGTGCCCACCAGCGCGGAGATCGGCACCGCCCACCACCCCATTCCGAGCCCGGACGAGAGCGCCACGGGGGTCACCGCCGCTACGACGACAACCACACAGAGTCCGGCTATCCACAGCACTCGTGCCAACACCCTTCGGGGGCGTGACTCGCGTGCCGTGTCTTCGGGCTTGCTCATGAGAGCTTCTTCCCGTTGGCCGCCGACAGGTTGCGATTCACCCCGGCCCCGCCGTCGGCGTGTGCGGCTGCGCCGCCCAGTGCATCTTGGTGATCAGCGTCGACCAGTACGAACTCGACGGGTTGCGAACGAACCGCACCGGCTGGTCATGAACACGCACCACCACGCGGTCGCCCGCGCCCAGCGGCGTCGCCAGTCGCCCGTCCAGCACCAGGCTCGTGCCCGCCTCGGGGGCGCCGGGCCGCGGGGCGTTCACACGCTCCATCGTCAGTTCGATCGCGCTGTCGCCAGACACCACCACCGGGCGAAAAGACAGCGTGTGCGCCGCGATCGGCGTGATCGCCAGCGCCCGCGCCTCGGGCGCGATGATCGGCCCGCCCGCCGAAGCGTTGTACGCCGTGCTCCCCACCGGCGTCGTCACGATCAGCCCGTCGCCCTGCACCGTCGGCCCCGGGTGCCCGTCGATCGACACGCGCACCGCGATCATGCGGAAGGGCGGGCCCGCCACGATCACCGCGTCGTTGAGCGCGAGCATGGGCCGGGCTTCGTCCGCGCGGTTGCCCGCGGCCCGGTGCACCCGCGCCGCCAGCAGGTAGCGGTCCTGCAGCACCAGCGGCTTCTCGCCCATCAGGCTCGCGGCCTGCGCGGTGAAGGCCGCCAGGTCAAACTCCGCGAGGAAGCCGAGCTTGCCGAAGTTGATCCCCAGCAGCGGGCGCCCCAGGTGCACCACCCGCCGCGCCTGCGAGAGCAGCGTGCCATCGCCGCCCAGCACGACGACCAGGTCCGCCCCGACGGCGCTGTCCAGCGGCCCGTCGGCGATCGCATCCAGCTCCGCCGCGATGACGCCCCCGGCCCGTGTGATCACTGACCGCAGCGACGCCAGCGCGGCGCACACCTCGGGCTTGTCACGATTCACCAGCAGCAGGACCCGTCTGGGCATGGCGGAGTGTAGTGGGGAGCGGGGGCCGACCTCGCACGCCTCACCGCCGAGCGCCCGTCCCCGGCATCACCTTGATCTCCGCGCCCGCCGCGTTCGCCGTCGCCGCGCGGCGGATGGTCTTGGCGATCCCCGCTGCGTCGATGCCCGCCAGCGCCATCTGCTTGGCCCGGCTGTCCTGATAGATCCAGCGATCCGGCAGGCCCATCACGGTGACACGAGAGGCGTCCAGCCCCTGCTGCGCCGCCGACTCCAGCACCGCCGCGCCGAACCCGGCCACCACGCTGTGGTCCTCGACCGTCACGACCGGCACCCGCCGCGAGAGCAGCGACCGGATGAGTTCCGCGTCCACCGGCTTGGCGAAGCGGGCGTCGTACACGCACACCCGCAGCCCCGCGTCCTCGGCGGTCAACTGGTCCGCCGCCGCGATCGCGTCGATGGCGCACGTGCCGAAGGCCAGCACCGCCACGTCGGGCACGCCCAGCCCGTTGTTGCCCGGCGCGCCGATATCAAAGTTCGGCGTCAGGCAGCGGGCCTTGCCCAGCACGAACGGCGGGCAGGGCTGATCAGCGAACTTGGGAGACACGTTGTCGCGCGGGTAGCGCACGCTCGAGAGGCCCTCGTCGTACGTCCGCATGAACTCCACCGCCGCCTTCAGGCTCGGCTCGTCCATCGCCGCGGTGATCGCCGCCTTGGGGAGCACACGCAGGATCGCGATGTCGCAGAACCCGTGGTGCACCGCGCCGTCGCCGCCCACCAAGCCCGCGCGGTCAAGCAGCAGCCGCACCGCCAGGCCCTGCAGCGACACTTCCTGGAAGCACTGATCAAACGCGCGCTGCAGGAACGTGGCGTACACCGCCATGAACGGCTTCCAGCCGGTCTTGGCCATCCCCGCCATCATGTCCAGAGCGTGGCTCTCGCAGATGCCCGTGTCGAACGAACGCTCCGGGTGCTTCGCCAGCGTCTTGGCGATCCCCGTCCCGTCGGGCATGGCCGCGGTGGCCGCCACGATCTTGGGGTCCTTGTTCATCGCCTCGACCATGATGTCGCCGATCGCCGCGGTGAACGAACGGCCGTCCTTCTTGATCTCGACGCGGCAGCCTTCGTTCTGAATCCCCGCCTTCTCGAGCACGTCCCCGTCGGGGTTCGTGACCGTGAACGCCGCGGGCGAGTGGAACGTGCAGGAGTCCTTCTCCGCGAAGCCGAAGCCCTTGCCCTTGATGGTCTTGACGTGCAGAACCATCGGGCGGTCAAAGTCCCGCGCTTCGCGCAGGAACTTGATGAGCGTCGGGATGTCGTGCCCGTCCACCGGGCCCACCGTCACCAGCCCGAAGTGCTCGAACCACGCGTCCTCGTTGATCAGCGTCTTGGCGCCTTCGGACAGCTTGTGATACGCCTCGCGAACCAGCGTGCCCCCGGGCACCTGGCTCAGCACGTCCTTCGCCGTGCTCTTCAGCGAGGTGTACGAGTGCGACAGCCGGAAGCGGTCGAAGTACTGCGCGATCGCCCCCTGAGGCTTGGCGATCGACATCCCGTTGTCGTTCAGGATCACCAGGAACTGCCGCTTCAGCGTGCCGGCCCCGTTCAGGCCTTCCATCGCCACGCCGTTGACGATCGAGGCGTCACCGATGATCGTCACCACGCGCCGACCCGTGGGGTTGCCCGCCGGGTCGTAGCCTTCCTTGTTCAGCGTGTCGCCCCGGGCCATGCCCACGGCGGTGCTGATGCCCGTCCCCGCGTGACCCACGCTGAACAGGTCATATGGCGACTCGCGCGGCTCCGGGAACCCCGCGAAGCCCTGGCTCGTCCGCAGCCCCGCCAGCAGGTGCTGCCGACCGGTCAGCAGCTTGTGCGGATAGCACTGGTGCCCCACGTCGAACAGGAACCGGTCCCACGCGAAGTCGAACACGTAGTGCAGCGCGATGGTCAGCTCGACCACGCCCAGATTCGGGGCCAGGTGCCCGCCGGTCTTCATCACCTGCGTGCAGATCGCCTCGCGGATGTCCTGCGCGACTTCGTTGAGCTGTTCCGGCGACAAGCGACGCAGGTCAGCGGGAGATTGGATTCGGGAGAGTAGAGACATTCCGCGTGTCACTCCGTGTTCAGAACTTCTTGAAACCAGTGTAGGGACTTCGTAGACCGTGCCGCCCTGCACGGTTCAGAAGCTGTTCAGAGCCCGGCGTTTCGGATGCCGGGTGGGTCTTGATGTTAGCGGGTACGTACGGCCATGTAGCGGGCCAGTTCGACCAGCGGTCGGGCCGAAACACCTAAGGGCTCAAGCGCCCGCGTGCTCACGTCCAGTAACCGCTCAACCTCCGCCTTCGACCGGTCAAGCCCCAGCACCCCGGGGTACGTCTGCTTCCCGGCCTCGATGTCCTTGTTCGTGGCTTTCCCGATCTGCTCCGCGGTCTGCGTCACGTCCAGGATGTCGTCCACGATCTGGAACATCAGCCCGATCGCCTCCGCGTACGTCGTGATGCACTCCAGGGCCTGAAGGTCAAAGCCATGCTCGGTCGTCCTCCCCTGGGCGGGGTGGGCCAGACCGCAGAAGGCCCCCATCCGGCACGCCGCACGGATCAGTGCGCCCGTCTTGTTCCGGTGGATCAGTTTGAGCTTGTCCAGCCCCGGCAGGTCGGCCCGGTAGCCGCCCAGGGTGTCGTAGACCTGCCCGGTGATCATCCCGCTGGTGCCCAGGGCCAGTTCGTGGCACAGCCGACCCGCCAAGGTGGGCGACGAAACCCGCTCGGTCACCAGGCGGAACGACAGATTCAGCATCTCATCGCCCGCCAAGATGGCCATCGCCTCGTTCGTATGCCGGTGCAGCGTGGGCCGCCCGCGGCGCAGGTCGTCATCGTCCATGGCCGGCAGGTCGTCATGGACCAGCGAGAAAGCGTGCACGAGTTCCACCGCCCCGCCCGCCGGCAGGCTCGACGGCCCCGGCCCGCCCACCGCGAAGGCGCAGTGCCAGGCCAAAACGGGGCGAACGCGCTTGCCCGGACCCAGAAGGCTGTACTTGATCGCCTCGCGCAGGTTCGGCGCCATGTCCACCCCGTCCACGTACGTCGCGAGGTACGCGTCCACGTCGGCGGCGGGGGACAAGAGGGCATCGATCGTCAGGTCGCGCGGCATGGCTGAGGCTTGGGCAGTCATGAAGCGGGGAGTATAAGCAAACTCCCCGGACCTCGGGTGCCCCGGTACCCCATGAGAGTCTTCGCTTCAGCCTTACCCCTGCCCGGGACCCCCCGAGGGTGCCCCAAACCCGGTCTTAGAACAGCTTCCACGCGAAGAACACGTACGTGAACAGCAGGTCGGCGATCACGATCGCCACCACCGACTGCACCACCGTGTCGGTCGTGCCCTTGCCCACGCCCTCGGCGCCGCGGGTCACCTTCAGGCCGTTGGTGCAGGCGATGAGCCCGATGAGCGCACCGAAGACCGCGGCCTTGATCAGGCCGGTGGTGAAGTCCAGCAGTTTGACCTGGCTGAGCAGGTTGTCCCAGAACGTCTGGAGGGGGATCTCCAGTTGCAGATAGCCCATCACCATCCCGCACGCTATCGCCATCACGTTGGAGACGATCGCCAGGCAGAAGAGCCCGAACACCGTCGCCAGCACCCGCGGCACCACCAGGAAGCGGATGGGGTTGAGCGCGTGGGCCTGCATCGCCTCGATCTCTTCGCCCACCACCATGGTGCCCAGTTCCGCGGCGATCGCCGCGCCGCCGAAGCCCGTGAGCACGATCGCCGCGATCAGCGGGCCCAGTTCCCGCAGGATCGCCACGCCCAGGATGTTGGCCACCGCGTCGCGGCTGCCGAACTGGTCCAGCGGCGGGGCCATCTGCAGCACGAGGATCAGGCCCACGGCGCCCGAGACCAGCGAGACGATCATGAACGCGTTGACGCCCACGCGCACGTACTGGCGCAAGACCTCGCCGATGCCGAGTTTGGGACGTCGGCGGGCCTGCTCGCGGGTCTTGATCCGCAGGGTGACGCAGACCACCGCGCTCACCCACCCGATGAAGCCGCGCAAGGTCCAGACCAGCACCTGCACGCCCAGCCACGCCACCGAGCCGATGTGGTCGATGGACTGGCTCAGCCCCTTGTACGCCGCTTCAAGCGGGGCCAGCGCGGTGGCCGCCACGCTTGGTCCGGGCTTGGGGTTGCCGGGGGAAGATGCCGGGTTGGCCGAGAGGTCCGCCATCGAGGAGGGCAATATAGCGGATCAGCGGTGGGTGCGGGAGGGCGGGGCTTACTTCGCCACGGCTTCATCCACCGTGGCGGCGATGGTGAAGAAGGAGTCCAGCCGGGCGATGTGCAGGATGGTCTTCACCCGCTCCTGCAGGGCGCACAGCACGAACTTGGACTTGCCCTTGCGGGCCGCCTGCATCGCCTCGACCAGGGTGGCCACCCCGGACGAGTCCATGTACGACACGCCCGCGAGGTCCACGATCAGGGGGGCCTGGCCCGCCGCCTTCTTGAGTTCGGCGCGCAGCGAGGGCGATGCGGTGAGGTCGATGTCGCCCTGAGGGGAAACCACGACCGCGCCGCCGACCGACCGGGTCTGGATTTGGAGCTGTCCGCTGCCGCTCATGCGCTTTCCTTCCCAGAGGCCGGGGGCGTGGCCGCCGGCCCGTTCAGCGTGCCCGCGGGCACGCGCTTCTTGATCATCGTGAGCCGCATGCCCCTGGGCTGGCGGTGCTCGTACTTCACCTGATCCATCACCTCGGTGATGATGTGCACGCCCAGACCGCCGGGGCGGATGTCGTCAAGGTCCCGGCTCTTGATCTTGCTGATGTCCACCTGCCGGGCTTCGTCCTCGATCACGATCTGCAGCCCGGTCGTGGGGCTCTCCTGGCCTTCAGGGGTGCCCACCCCGCCCAAGGCGGTGATGGTGATCCAGATCGGCTTGTGGTACTGCCGGTCGTAGCCATGCCGGATGACGTTGCAGATCGCCTCGTCGATGGCCAGCGCCATCTGGCCGCACGCCTCGTCGGTGAACCCCAGCCGGCTGGCGAGGTGATAGACCAGTTCGCGCGCACCCGCCAGAAACAGCGGGTTGGACGAAATCTCCAGTCTCACGGTCTCGGGCTGGGTGGATGGGTGTGGGGTCATGAACGGCGTCCGCGGGCGTTCAGATCGGTGGGTGGTTGGGCGACCTGCACGCGCGGCCCATCCGGAGGAGAACCCCCCGCCGAGCCGCCTGAAGTGTTGGCACCCTGCGTCCGCTCTTCTAGCCAGGCCTCCCAGCGCGCCGCCGCCCGGTCGCGTTCCTCGTCGGAGGCGAACGGATCGAAGCCGAAGGTCTGCCCAGTGTGCTCGCGCAGCGTGCGGAAGGCCGCGGAGCGAACGATCGGCTCGTCGCTCCGAAGCGAGTTGACCAGATCGGCGAAGTCGGGCTGCTCGTCCTCGTGCGCGAAAGCCTCGAGGCGGGCCGAGCCCGCGGGGTCGTCGGGCGCCGCCGGGGGTGGGTCACCCGAGCAGCCGACCAGCGCCGCCGCGAGCGACGGAAGCGCCAGGATCAGGATGGCGGGGCACGGGCTCAGCACAGAGAGTTTATCGGAAGCCGGGCGGGGGTGCATGAACCGGTCTCCGGCGGGGCAGGTGCCGGGCCGTAGCCCGGG
>JALHNL010000091.1 GCA_022843545.1 Phycisphaerales bacterium
CGGGCCGCGCCGTAGTCCACCAGCAGGAAGCGCCCGTCGCTGAGCGCGGGCAGCACCGCCACGTCAAACGTGCCCTGCCCCGCCACGCTCGACGCGCTGACCAGTTGCAACTGCGTCGCCGCGGTCGGCACATAGCCGTTCAGGAACCTCACCTCCAGCCCCCCGGCGATCTCCGCCTGCCCGCTCACCACCAGCCGATCGTGCTGCGTGCCGGGCGTGGGGCCGGCCACCTCCATCGCCAGCGTGCCCGACACCGCTGGGCCGCCGGGGGCGATGCCCACCTGGCGGTACGAGCCGGCGATGGTCAGCGTGCCGGGGCTCTGCCCGGGGCGGAGCGTGCCGAGGTTGAAGACGGGCGACTGCACGGTGCCCGAGCCGGTGAGCGTGCCGGTGGTGAGGATCGTGGTCCCCACGGGCGCGACGAGCTGCGCCCCGGGCGCGAGCGTGATGGTCGCCTCACCCGAGCCGGTGGCCCCGCCCACGGTGATGGCGGAGGTGCTCTCGGTCCACGTCGAGCCCGCGCCGATGTTCACGTTCGCCGTGGAGCCCGGCCGACGCGCCAACACCACGCCGCCGAGCGTGTCGGTGAAGAGGTTCGCCCCGCCCGAGATCGACAGGGAGGCTGCGCCGAAGTCGCCCAGAACGAACTGCGTGCTCGCCAGCACCGCCGACGTGCCCGCGCCGCTGAGGGTGAGCGTGCCCGTGCCGCCGGCGCTCTGGCCCAGCACCGTCAGGTCCGCGAAGTCGGCCATGCCGAACGTGCCCGCGTTGCTGACGGTGACCGAGCCCGCGCCCGCGCCGCCGATGATCAGGCTCGTGCCCGCCCCGCCCAGCGCGAGAACAGAGTTGGCGTCAGAAATGGTCGCCTGCCCGCTGGAGCCCGCCGCCGAGCCCAGCACCAGCGACCCGGTGTCCATCGCGCCCTGTTGCTGCACGGTGAGCACGCCCGAGCCGGCCAGCCCGATGGTGGAGGTCGTCGCCACGTCGAGGGTGATGCGTGTGCCCGTCACGGTCAGCCGCCCGGTTGAGCCGATCGTCCGCCCCACGTCGAGCGCGGGCGCCACCAGCGACCGCAGCCCCACGCCCGTGTTGCGGATGGTCAGCCGCGGGTCGGCCGCGGGGAGGCCGGTCACGTTCAGCGGCGCGGTCTGGTCCTGCGCCGGGCCGAAGAGCGTGAGGCCGCCGCCCGTGAGGTTGAGCGTCGCGGTGTTCGCCGAGTGGGTCAGCGAGTACGCCGCCGCCGCCGCGGTGGTGGTGATCGAGTACGACAGCGGCGGGGGCAGCGAGGCGTCAAGCACCGCGCGAACCGTGGAAGTGGGCACGCCCCCGCTCCAGTTCGCCGCCGTGCCCCACACGCCGTTGCCCGACGAGCCCGCCGCGCCGAGCCAGGTGGAGATCGCCAGGTTGCTCTCAAACGCGCCGCGATCCACCGGCGGCGAGCCGTTGCCCGTGTTGGCCCGCGAGGGATCGTCGTAGAAGCGCGGGTTGCCCGCGATGTCCAGCGGCAGCGCCTCGGTGGTGTTGCCGTCAGCGTCGATGTCGAACGTGTCGGGCGGCACGGCGAGCGAATCGCCCGAGTCAATGGCGGGCGAGGTGGCGGCGAGGCGGAGGTCGCCGTAGTCGTCGTCGGCGGTGCCCCAGATGGTGTCAGGGCCGGGCGAGGGGTTGCGGAGGAAAAGGGGGTCGAGGGAGTTGTTGGAGACGCCGCCGAGGGAGCCGGTCCAGCCTGACATGATGGTGTGGCTGATTCCCGCCGCGAGCACACCAACACGCTCAAACTGCGCGGCCTGTGCTTCAGAGGTGCCTTGCCGATTGCGCCAGAAGATCGAACTGGCCAACGTGGCGAATGAGCCGGGCTGTCCGGAAATGGCCAGCCGCACGCCTGCACAAGTGGAGTCGGCCGATGATGTATTGAAAGCCACGACTGAGTTCACGATGCGAAGCGTGTTTCCGAACGAGAGCAGACCCCCGACGTCGCCGGTAGTGGAGTTGCCGATCAGGGTGGAGTTGACGAAGTCCAGCCCGCCGTTGGAGACGCTGATGCCCGCAAAGCCGCCCGTGGCGAAGTTGCCGTTAACAAGGCTGGAGATGACCGATACACTGGCGCCGGAGCCGTCTGCAAATAGCCCGGCCCCTGTGCCGTTGGTGTTGATGTCGGCGCGGTTTCGGATGATGGACGATTGCACGACGGCGAGCAACCCAGAAGGGGCTCGTTCAGAGATGGCCGCCCCGTTCAGCGCGCGATTCGCCCTGAAAGTGCTTCCGCGGATCCGCACTTCTCCGCCGGCGACGTGGTGCAGCCCGCCGCCGAACTCGTCGGCGATGTTTGCCTCGAAAGTGGCGTTCTCAATGAGCGTGTTGCCGCCCGAGATCCAGAGACCGGCTCCATTGGTTGCCCGGTTGGCCACAACCCAGAGTCTGCGGAGTTGAACGTCTGCCGATGACTGCAGGGCGATGCCCCCGCCGTTGGTGGCCCCCGTTGCGCCGCGCACGGTGACGCCGTCGAGTGTGGTGGGGGCCGAAAGGGACACGCCCCTGACGACGGTGAACGCGTTGTCGCCCCGATTGATGTCGCCCTGATCATCACCATTGAGATCGCCCGACAGGATCGTGGCCTTGGAGGGGTCGTTCGCATCGGCGGTCGTGGACGGCAGAGCCGGACGCTGGGAGAGCGAAGTCTCGTTACCTTGGAAGCCGCCGTAGATGGCCAAGCCGCTCACGAGAGTGAATGAGTCGGAGCGTGAGCCACCTTGGCTGAGCGGAGGGGAGGGCGTGTAGGTGCCGCGGGCGAGCCAGACTTCCGATGTTGGAAGCGATGCTCCGGTGAGCACGGCCTGAAGTCCCGGGCCGCCACGGAGAGCTGTCGCCCAGGAGACACCATCGCCACCTGCCGGCGCGTCGGCTCGCACGTAGAGGCGGGTCACGGCCGGCGTTTCAAACGCTCCGATATCGGGCGTGCCCGTGGAGCCAACGGTCAAGCCGACGTTGCGCTGCGTTCCAAAGTAGTCAAACTGTGCTTCCGAAGGCATCGACACCGCGATCGCCGCATTGATGGCGGCCGAACCACCACGCGGTCGATAGTCACGCGCTGGGCGGTTAACGAACAGGCTGCCATTGTCAGCCTCCACACAGTTCGTCCTGAGATTGGTGCCGAGAAACGGGTGAAGGATGATGCAGTTGGTGAAGGTGTAGTTGCCCCCCGTCGGCTGCGGATTGCGTGTGTCGATCGGCCCGCCAATCGAGTCGGCCAGTGTGCAGTGCACAAACACATCGCCGACGCCGTACGTCAGCGGATTGTCGCCGGTGGATCCTGCTCGACACACGATGTCGTAGAAGAGGCATCCGTAGAACTGGGCGGGGTCTCCGCCATCGCCGGAGTGCGCCCCGTACAAGTCATACCGCAGTGTGCGGTAGATGCAGTTGATGAAGAGGGCGTTGCCGTCTCCGCTAGCCGTGCCGCCGCCGTAGACCGCCTCGGAGTCTTCCAAGACACAATTGGCAATAACGGGCGAACCAAATGACTGCACCGCACCACCCTGATTCGTAAAGGGGGCTCCGCTGCCTTGCGGGCTCGCGTCGGCGTTGCCGCCTCGAACGATGAAGCCATCCAGCCGCTGGCCGGTCTCAAAGCCGATCGTCGCGACAACCGAAGTGCTGTTGTCACTCCGGTTCAAGAACCCTGGAGCATCATTTACTGCGAGGTCGCCAGAGAGGATCGTGGGGTTTTGCAGCCAGTTGCGTTGAGACCGTGCCGACTCTCCGCCCGCGAAGCCGCCATAGACAGCCACATTTCTGCGAATGACGAACGCAGCCGAACGCGGGAACGCGGCGCTTCTGCGAACCGTTGGGCGATACGTTCCGGACGCAACCCAAACCTCGGCCGGTGTACCCGCAAGTCCCAGCGAGTTCGCGTTAGTCAGGGCATCCGACAGATTCGAGTATGCCGTGGCCCAAGTTTGTCCATCGCCGCCCGATGGTGCGGCTGCGTTGACGCGGATGATGGTCTGCGCAATGGCGTGCCGACCTGCCCCCAATACGCACAGCAGCGTCGCCAAGACGAAGAACATACGCCGGCGGTTCAAGAACGCATGAGCTTGCATAGTCGGGCCTCGTGGCGACGTTGGGCGGTTCAAGACTGACTGCTCGGTAAACGTCCGAAAGCAGAACGCCGCAGATCATAATCCAAGCCGCTGGTGACGCCTTGCCGCTTCGCAGCAGGCCAATGAAAAACACAAGAAGAGTGTCCCCGTGAGCCAAGTCCGGAGTGGGAACTTACCTAGCTTCACGCGTTCTTCGAGCCCGCCCAGTACCTACCGGCCCCCCAACTTCCCCTCCACCCCCTCCACCCGATCCGCCATCACCTTGTCCGAAGGGTTCGCCTTCGCCAGCTTGTCAAACCTCGCGAGCGCGTCTTCCCAGGCTGTCTTGGCCTCCGCCGTCTTGCCCGCCGCGGCCAGCGCGTCGCCGAGTTCTTCGATCAGTTCGGCGGTGCCGAAGTTGAGCGGCTGGTCGTTGGGGAAGCGCTTGTCGGCCGCGTCGCGGGCCGGGCCGGCGGCGCCTGCTAGGAACGACACCGCGCCACCGGCGTCGCCGCTGAGGCGCAAGCGTTGGCCTTCGAGCCGCTGGATACGCGTCAAGTCCCACGCCGCGCGGGTATTGGTGGGGGCCGCGTCGGCCAGTTCCTGCGCCGTCTTGATCAGCGGCGCCAGCGTGCGGGCCGCTTCGTCGTAGCGTTTTAGCGCGAACTGCAGGCGCGTCACCACTTCGCCCGTCGTCATCACGTCGCGCCGCGCCTGGGCCTCCTCGGGGAACCGCCGCGAGATGTTCTCGCGCAGCACCAGGGCCTGCCCCGCCGCCGTCAGCGCCCTTTCGTAGTCCTTGCGCGCCTCTGCCGTGGTGGCCTGCCGCATGTAGCCCACGCTCAGGTCGCGCTGGACATCGCGGTCATCGGGCCACCGCGAAGCCAGATCTTGCCGCAGCGTCAGAGAGCGGTCGTACATGCCCGCGGCCTCGTCCAGTCGACCCTTCTTGCGGAGCATGTCGCCCGCGCTCAGCAGCCCGATGGCCATGAGGCGACGAACGCGGTTCGGGGACTTCTCGGGCTGCTCGGGCGGCGGCAAGACCTCGGCCTCACGAACGATCTCGGCGTACAGCGCCAGAGCGTCATCAGACTTGCTCAGCCCGTTGGCCAGGATGTCCGCGCGATACAGCTTGCCGACCAGCAGTTCCTCTCGGTCTTCGCGCGTGGCGCCCGGCCCATCGGCCAGGGCCTTGCGGACGCTCAGCGCCTCCTCGATCAGCGCCAGGGCCGCCTCGGGCTGCGCCTCGCGCGAGCCGCGGACGTTGAACTTCACCTCCGCGAGCGCCTCGAGCGAGCGCGCGTGATCGCGCATCACCTCGGGCGTGTCTCCAAACTGCTTGCGCACCTCGTCCGCCCGCTTCCGCAAAGCCTCGCCGATCAACTGCTGCACTGGAAGCGAACCCGCCAGACGCGAAACCTCGGGAAGCACGGCCTCCGCGATGGTGTCCGAGAGCGCCTTGCCCGCTTTCGCGGCGCTCGCTTCGGCCCGCGCCGTCGCCTCCGCCGCCTCAGCCCTCACCCGCGCCGAGTCCGCCCGGTTCCACAGCACGCCCATCACCACCGCCGAGCCCGACGCCAGGGCCAGGAATGCCGCCGCCACGCTCACGCCCAACCGGTAGCGCTTGACCACCTTGCCCAGTCGATACCAGGGCGATTCGGGGCGTGCGATCACCGGTTCGCCCGACAGATGCCTCGCCAGATCATCGTGGAACTGCTGCACCGACGCGTAGCGCTGCGCCGGCGCCTTGCGCATCGCCATCAGCACCACGTCGTCCAGGTCGTCCGCCAGTTCGCGCCGCAGCGACCCGATCGCCGTGCCACGTGCCAGCGCTCGCGACTGCACGGTGCCCGTGGGCTGCGTGCCCACCGTCTCGGGGGCGGGGCGCGTGCCCGAGTCGGGCAGAGGCGGCAGCGCCGGGGCCTCCTGCGTGACGGCGGTGCTGGGGCGGGCCGGCTCCACCTCCATCACGACGCGCCGGATTTCCTCTTCAACGCGCGTCTTGAACGAGTAGGGCCTCACGCCCGTGAGCAGTTCGTACAGCAGCACGCCCAGCGAGTACACGTCGCTCGCGGTGGAGATCGGCCCGCCCGACACCTGCTCCGGGCTGGCGTACTCGGGCGTCATCAGGCGGATGTCCAGCCCCGTGAACACCGCGATCTGCTGCATGTCCGGGTTCAGCAGTTTGGCGATGCCGAAGTCCAGCAGTTTGGGCTCGCCCGACTGCGTCACCAGGATGTTGTGCGGCTTGATGTCGCGGTGAACGACCAGGTTCGAGTGCGCGTACTGCACCGCCGAGCACACCTTCATGAACAGCCGGACGCGCTGCTGCGTCGTGAGCCGGTGGAAGTCGCAGTAGCGATCGATGGGGATCCCGTCGACGTACTCCATCACGAAGTACGACCGCCCGTCCTCCGCGGCGCCCGCGTCCAGCACGCGGGCGATGTTGGGGTGGTTGAGCGCGGCGAGCACCTGCCGCTCCACCTGGAATCGTTTGACGATCTCGTCGGTGTCCCAGCCCTTCTTGATGAGCTTGATCGCGACGCGAGTCTTGACCGTCGCGTCGTCGCGCACCGCCGCGAGCACCACGCCCATGCCGCCCGAGCCCAGCTTGCCCAGCACGCGGTACGGCCCGATCTTGTCGGGAAAGTCCGGCGAGGGCGAGGGCTGCGCGTACACCGCGTCGGTCTGCGCCGGGTTTGACGACTCCCCGTGCCGCGGTTGCGGCGGAGGAGTGGGCGGAGTGGGGGGGTGGGTGGGGTCTGTGTCCATGCCGATCGTCCGAACGCCGAGCCCGCGCAGAGTACCCGAAAGATGGTCCGGCCGTGCGGCTCAGCGGCAGCCGTCGCCATAAGCATTGACGAAGGCGATGAGGTCATCGACGGTGTGCAGGCCGTCCGCGGGGAACTCGACGCCGCCGATGCCCACGATGTCGGCCTGGCTGCAGGGTGCGGGCCCGGGGCAGGGCGCGTCGGGCGCGCTGAAGACGTTGACGAACACGATGATGTCGTCGACCGTGAGTTGCCCGTCGGGCACGACCAGTTCGCCCGCGCTGCCACCGATGACCGTGATGTCGGCCAGGCTGCACGCGCCGCCCAGGTTGGGGATCCCGCGCACGTTGTCCATCCCGCCCGGCCCGCGCGCCGGCCCGGGGTCCGCCACCGTCACCAGATCATCAGGCTTGGACACCCGCCCGCTCAGCCCACCCGCGACCACGATGCTCGCCAAGAGCCCGCCCTGAGGCGAACCCGGCTGCGGCACCAGGATCGGCTGCGCGTTGATCACGACGCCGGAGGGCCCGCCCGCCACCAGGTAGTCATTGCGGAGCAACTGCACCACCGTGCTGTTGTCCGGGTTGCGCGTCAGCACCGCCAGGTCCGCGTCGCTGTCCAGGTCCTGGTCCAGCGCCGCGATCGACAACACCGGCGCGCCCAGATCAACCGACACCGGCGGGCGGAAGGAGAGGTTGGTCGACCCGCGCGCGGTGTTGTCGATCAACACGCTCATCCGTGTATTGGGCACCGGGATCGACCCGCCCACCCGAGTTCCCCCGCTGATCACGATCAAGTCGCGGTTGCGCACCAGCCCCGCCGGGTCGCGCGTCGAGCCCTCCTCCGGGCGCAGATCAGCCGCGATCACCCTCGTCGGGCCGGTGGGCACGGGAATCAGCGCCGGCGACGACAGGATGATCCCGCCGCCCGTCGGACCATCACTCTCGATGACACCCAGCGAGTTGCTCCCGTTGAGCGTGACGGCCGCGTGCCTGCGGCGCACGTTCTTGTCCTGGTCGGGGTCGAACGTGGTGATGCTCGTCGGCTCCGATCCCGCGGGCAGCGGCACCAACCCGCCCGGCGGGGTGGTGAAGGCCGTCGCTGTCGCGTTGGGGGTGAACACGCGAACCTCCGGAATGCCCGATGACGCCACGACGAACTCCGGCGCGGTTTGCAACTCCACCGGGTCCGGGTTCATGTTCGCCACCGCGATTGCCACCGGCCGCAGGCCCACGCCCGTCACATCCAGGCGGCTGCCCGCGCCGGCGTTGAACGGCGCCGCCGGGTCGCCCGTGTTCCTCAGCACCGTGACCGAGTTGCTCGACGCGTTGACGATCGCGAGGTCCTCGCGTCCGTCGTTGTTGAAGTCGCCCGAGTCCACACCCACCGGCTCGTTCTGCACGGCCACCTCGATCGACCCGCCCGGGCCGGTCCTGAATCCCGACCAGTTGCCCTGAGGGTCCGAGCCCGCGCTGAACAGAATCACCACCGACCCCGGCGCGCCCGTGGGGCTGGTCACGCTCGGCACGGTGATCGCCAGGTCTTCGGCGTTGTCGCCGTCAAAGTCGGCCACCACCGCGCCCGTGGGCCGGCCCGCCACCGTCGCCGTGTCGGGGCTGCCCAGTTCCAGCGCGTCGCCCAGTTGTTCGGCGATGAGCCGAACGGCCCCCGGCCCGCGCGAGGTCGGGTACACCACCCGCACATAACGCCCGTCGCTGAGCGCGGGCAGCACGGCGATGTCGAACGGGCGCTGCACGCCGCCCACAAACGTGGTCGCCCTGACCAGTTCCAGCGAGAGGTTCGCGCCGGGCACGAACGACGGATCGAACACCACGCGCAGGCCGCCCGCGAGCTCGGCCGCGCCGTTCACCACCACCAGATCACTGCCCGCGCCGGTGGCGTTCAGCGTGATGAGCCCGGTCTGCCCGCCGATCAGCCCGAACTGCCGATATGCGCCGTTGATGGTGAGCGTGCCGGGTGTGGGGGGGGCCGGCGGGGCCTCGGTGCCGGGGTTGATCTCCCCGAAGTTGTACACGTCGCCCTGAACCACGCCCTGCCCGCCCAGCCCGCCGCCGGGCAGCAGGTTCACGGCCGGCGCCTGCAGCACGCCCCCCGCCGAGATCCGGACCTTGGCCTCGCTCGCGCCCCCGCCCCCGCCGATGTTGATGTCGCGCGTGGTCTCCCACCAGCGCGAGCCGGCGCCGATGGACACGCTGGACACCGAACCCGCCCCGCGGCCGACGATCACGCTATTGGTCGTCGTGGAGATCAGTTCGCCGCCCGAAGCGATGCTCAGCGTCACGGAGCCCTGGTCGCCCACGAAAAAGTCGGACTGCAAGGCTGTCCACCGCGAGCCGGCGCCGTTGATGGACACCCCCGCCCTCGACCCGAGCGCCGAGCCCAAAGACAGGACGCGCAGGGGTGTAGCCGCTTCCAGCTTGCCGCCCGTGAGCACGTTCACGTTCGCGTTGCTCAGTAGGTTGCCGGCCGAGTGCAGGCCCACACCGAAGTACGAGGTGGAATCCGCGCCGTAGCGCACCGTCGCGCCGTCAGAGACCTCCATCGTCCCGCGGGCCAGCGCCGCCACCGCCACGTTCCCGCCCAGCACCGCCGTTAGAGCCGGGTCGCGCGCCGTGAACTGCGTGAACAGCGCCGGGTCCGCCACCCCGCCCACCACCACCCCGGCCGACTGGAACGTCGCCGCCGCGCCGGTGTTCGCCAGCACCAGCCGCGTGTCGGTCCCCGCGCCGGCCCGCTTGCCGATGGTCAAGGGCGGCGAGAAGTCCGACGGCGGCCCCAGCAGCGAGAAGGCCCGCCCGCTCAGGTCCAGCGTCACCTGGTTCGTGTTCACCGTCATCCGCTTCGCCGTCAGCGCCGACGACAGCGTCACCCGGTACTGAGGGATCAGCGGCACCGTGCTCAAGGACGAGTCGAAGTAGATGCTCTGGCTCGGGTCGGGCGAGGCTGAATAGAGCCAGTTCTGCGAGAGCGCACCGTCACCGCCCGTCGTCGCGTTCCAGATCGAGTCCGAAATCGGGCCCCACATCGCGAAGAACGGCGACACCCGCCCGCCCGCGGTGCCAAACTCTCCGCCCACCGCCAGCACCGGCGGTCGCGGGCCCAGCCCGTCGGGGTCGTAAGACGCCAGCGCGTTGGGCAACGTGTCCAGCCCTGTGCCCATGGGCGAGAAGGTTGAACCGTTCCAGCGCGCGATGCGGTTGATGCCCGCCACGCCGCCGGCCGCGGTGAAGCCTCCGCCCACGACGAGTTGTCCGTTGAAGAGGGCCAGCTCGGTGGCCCCGTCGTTGAGGCCCTCGCCCAGCCGGGCCCACGTGGGCGATACGCCGTCCCACGACGCGATGTAGTTGTACCACTGGCCGCCGATGAGCATGCGGAAGTAGCCGGTGATCACCAACTGTCCGTCAAAGATCGCCATGGCGCGGACCTGGTCGTTCACCACGCCCGCCGGCGGCGGGGCCCACTGCGCGCCGTCCCACGTGACCAGGAAGCGCGAGGTGACCGTGCCACCGCCGTTGAAATAGCCGCCCACGTACAGCCGCCCCAGGTACCCCTGCAGGCTGAAGACGCCGTTCCAGTCCAGGTTCACGGCGTCGTCCAGAATGCCCCCGCCCACCGGCTGCCACGACTGGGTCGCTTCGTCCCACCGCGCGATCCGGTTCACAGCCGTGCTCCCGCTGAAGCGAAAGTCGCCCCCGGCGTAGAGCGAAGACTGCTGCCTCACCGGGTCAAACCACACCACCAGCGCGCGCACGATCCCGTCCAGCCCCTGGCCCATCGCCGACCACGATGTCCCGTTCCAGCGGGCCACGTTCCGCACCGGCGTCCCGCCCGCGAACTCGAAGAACCCGCCCGCCACCAGCGTGCCCGAGTACGACGCCAGCGAGTACACCTGCGGCACCAACCCCGTGATGCCCGTGCCCAGCGGCTGCCAGTTCGTCCCGTCCCATGACGCGATGCTGTTGGTGTTGATCCCTCCGATGCTCGCGAAGGGCCCGCCCGCGATCAACCTGCCCGCGTACGTCGTCAGGCTCAGAACGCGGTTGCTGATCCCGTTGGTCAGCGAGCTCCACGTCACACCGTTGGTGCCCGCGATACCCCGGACCCACAGCCCACCCGCCCGCTCAAACCGCCCGCCCACCATCAACTGCCCGCCGTAGTCGCACACCGACTCCGCTTCCGAGTCCACCCCGGGAATCGTGGCCCCGGCCGGATACCAGTCCGCGCCGTCCCACGCCGCCACGCGACGCACGTCCAGCACGTTTCCCCCGAAGTCCTCCACCCACTTGAAGTCGCCCACCACGACGAGCTGTCCGTTGCGCACCAGCATCGCGTTCACGACGCCGCTGTACGCCAGCCCGTCGTCCGACCCGCCCGGCACGATCCCCGCGCCAACCGGCCTCCACAGCCCCGAGATGAACCGCGCCACAAACCGCACCGGCAGCCCGCTCACCACCCCGTTGAACGCCCCGCCCGCGTGCAGCGTCCCGCCGTACACCGCCAGGCAATGCACCGCGCCCGGCAGGCCCGTTGCGGACTGCGATGCCCACGCCGCGCCGGTCCAGCGCGCCAGGTTCGCCACGCCGATGCCCCCCGCGCTGCTGAACTGCCCGCCCACGATCAACTCGTTGTTGTGAACCGCCAGCGCGTGGACGGTGCTGGAGTCTCCGGCGGAGCCCACGCCCGTGCCCACGCCCTCCCACGCCGACCCCGTCCACCGCGCGATGCGCCAGGCCGTCGTCGCGCCCGACGCGTTGAAATCTCCGCCCGCGTAGAGCGACCCGTTGAACACCGCCAGTGCGCGCACCGTCCCGTTGAGCCCCGCGCCCATCGGCTGCCACCCCGAGCCCGTCCAGCGCGAGACCCGCGCCGTGCCCACCGCCCCCGACGCCGTGAACGACCCCCCCGCGATCAGCGAGCCCTCGAAGGTGGTCAGCGCATAGACCTCGTCATTGAACCCCGAACCCAGCGCCCGCCACGACCGCCCGTCCCACGCCGCGATGTTCGATGCCGCGACGTCACCCGCGACCGTGAACGAACCGCCCGCGATCAGATACGACGGCCGCGGCCCCGCCGCGTCTTCGTCAAAGAGCAGCATCGTTCGCACGCTGTACGCATACGTGCCCCCGATCCCCGTCACGCCCACCTGCTCGCGCCACCCCTCCGGCGCGGGCGGCGAGGCCGCCGCAGTGGACAAAGCCGCCAGGGCTGCAACGAGAACGCCGATCGCCCGACTCAACCACCGGTCGCCTGGCTGCCAACTCATGTTGCGTCCTCCGGCCCGCGGGCGGGCGGTTAGTCCGTGTATCCACCAATCACGCGGTGACCGGTCAGGCTAACCACTATGCGGGGAGACGGCAAGACTAGAATTGGCGAACTTCTGACGCCTGTGCCCGCAGCACGCGCGCATGTTGAAGTCGGCGTCCGGGGCCCGTGTCGAAGCCCCCTCCTCAGGTGGTGTGCTTCGCCCCAAATGACAAGGCCCGGGACAGTGCGTCCCGGGCCTTGTGCTTTCATCGAGATGCCTGAGCGGTTCAGCTCTGGGCCGCGCCGGGCTGGCCGGGGGCGTTCTGCAGCGAGATCTCGCCGTTGGCCGCCTCGTACTGGCGGATCATCTGGCCCAGGGTGATGGCCAGACGCTTGGCCCCGCGCCAGTTCATGACCACGCGGCTGGAGACATCGAACACCAGCATGGGCTTGTTGTCCGGGGTCGGCACCGGCATGTTCATGCCGAAGTCCATCACCACCTCATCGGGGGTGGTCGACGTGCGAATCGTGTTCGCGTACGTCGTCTTCATGTTGTTCTCGTTGATCCGGAGCTGGACTTCCTGCTGCTGGCCTTGCTGCGACATGCTTTCGCCCTTCGTGAGAGTGCGTGTTACCCGCGAGCCCGCGCCGCGGCCTTCGGGCCGGACGCGCGTCGCCTCCGCCCGGATCATCGACCCGCGCGGGCCGACAGGATAGCCAGTCTTTGCCTTCCCGTCACCCTCCCCGGCTCCCCGGGGGCCCATCCCCTCCACGCCCCGCTCTCATGACCGGCAAGTCCTAGCCTTTTCTCCGGCAGACATCAACTGGACCGGCTATTCGGACGAAGGCGCAAGGGTGACTCTCCGTCTCGCGGCGAACCCCAACCCCGCCCGACCTCGTACCCCTTTAGGCTCGCGATAACCGATCAAGGACTCTCCGCCTCTCGCTCTTCCGCCAAGGACCCCTGATGCCCGACGCCCCTGATGATCGCCGATCGTCCGTTCGCCGACCCGCTGATCGCGACAACGCCGGCGGTCCGCCCGGCGGTCAGGGCGGCGGTGGCGGGCCCGGCGGCGGTGGGGGCG
>JALHNL010000092.1 GCA_022843545.1 Phycisphaerales bacterium
GCGAAGCGGCCCACCAGGCCGCGGGGCACGCCGCCGCCCACGCGGCGAAGGCGATCCCGGTGGCGGGCGTCGCGCCCGACTGGGTCCTGCTCATCCCCGGCCTGCCCATGCTGGGCGTGCTGCTGGTGATGGCGTGCGCCATCCTGAAGGTCAAGAACAAGCTCCCGGCGGTGCTCACGCTGGGGTGCCTGGGCGCGGCGTTCGGCCTGTCGGTGATGTTGCTAATGCACATGAACGCCGAGGGCGCGCCGGGCGCGATGGTGGCCAAGGCGTTCGACTGGTTCCACTTCGCGTGGGGCGACCAGCCGGGGCAGCAGTTCATCGCCCCGATGGCCTTCTACGTTGACAATCTGACGGTCCTGTGGATGCTGTTCGTCACGGGGCTGGGCACGGTGATCGCGCTGTACTCGATGGAGTACATGTCGCACGACGTGGGCCCGGGCTACTGCCGGTACTTCGCGGCGTTCAACCTCTTCGTGTTCTCGATGGCCTGTCTGGTCATGGGCGAGAACCTGCTCGTGCTCTTCCTGGGCTGGGAGGGCGTGGGCCTGTGCTCCTACCTGCTGATCGGGTACTTCTACAAGAAGCCCGAGGCGGTGGCCGCGGCGAAGAAGGCCTTCATCGTCAACCGCATCGGCGACCTGGGCCTGCTCATGGGCATCCTGTGCACCTTCACGGTGTTCGGGACCGTCCAGTACCCGGAACTCTTCAAGCTGCTGGCCGCGGGCACCGACGCCGCGGGCCGCCCGCTCGAGCACTCCTGGGCGGTGCAGGTGATCCCGCTGCTCTTTGCCGCCGGCGCGTTCGGCAAGTCGGCCCAGCTCTTCTTCTATGTCTGGCTTCCCGACGCGATGGAGGGCCCGACCCCGGTGTCGGCGCTCATCCACGCGGCGACCATGGTCACCGCGGGCGTGTTCCTGATCGCCCGCCTCATGCCCATGTACACCGCCGACCCGGACCTTCTGGCGCTCACAATCGTCGCCTGGGCGGGGGCGATCACGGCGATCTGGGCGGCCACCATCGAGATGGCCATCTTCGACATCAAGCGCGTGATGGGTTACTCCACCATCTCGCAGCTGGGCTTCATGTTCGCGGGCCTGGGTCTGCTCACGCCCACCGGCGCGGCGTATCACACCTTCACCCATGCGTTCTTCAAGGCCACGCTCTTCCTGGGCGTGGGCGCGGTGATGCACGGCTTCGGCGGTCAGCTCGACCTGCGCCGGCTGTCGGGCGTGATGTGGATGCGCGGGTTCATGCTCGTGGGCATCGCGATGCTCATCGGGTCGATCAACCTCGCGGGCGTGCCCTTCACCGCGGGGTACTTCAGCAAGGACATGATCCTGGCACAGGCGTTCATCACGCCTGACAAACTGATCCCCGGCGCGTCCATCCTGGCCTGGGTGCTGCTGATCACCGCGGGCATGACCGCGTACTACACGTTCCGGACCTTCTTCCGCGTGTACGTGGGGCCCAAGGAGTTCACCCCCGGCGATGACGCGGAGCTGGTGGAACTGGGTCGCCACCCCAAGGGCACGTCGCTCGACGAGTGGCACGCCAAGCACGGGCACGGGCACGGCCACGCCGATCATGGGCATGGTCATGGGCATGGCGCCGACCACGAGCACTCGGCCCGCAAGGACTTTGACCCCACCACCGAAGAGTTCGATCCGCACCCGCCCGGCTGGGCCATGAAGGCCGCCATCGCGCTGGTGATGGTGCTTTCCATCGCCGCGGCGGGGCTGTACTTCGTCAAGGGCCAGCCCGGGGGCGAGCACGGCGGATGGGTGGGCTCGATGATCCACAGCAGTTCCGCGAACTTCCATTCGCCGGAGTTCGGCCATCCCGCCGAGCACATGGGCACCAAGGCCGACACGGGCAGCTTCTTCGGGCAGGACCCGCACAAGATCATGTACCACGTGTCGGCGGGCGTGGGCCTGATCGGGATCTTGATCGCGGCCTTCCTGCACGCCCCCAAGGGCCTCTCCGGGCTGTTCATCGGCAACCGCACACGGGCGCTGACCAGCCGTGCGGACGCGCTGGTGCCGCTGCTGGGCCCGATCGTGACGGTGGCGCGCAACAAGTGGTACGTGGACGAGATCTACAACGCGACGATCCGCGTGCCGCTCTTGGTGCTGGGGCACATCTTCCACGCGATCGACAAGCTTCTGGTCGACGGGCTGGTGAACCTCTTCGGGCGCACCCCGCGGGGCATGGGCTCGGCGGCCCAGAACTGGCAGACCGGCGTTCTCAACAGCTACGCGTTCGGCATGGCCGCGGGCATCGGCGTCATCGCCCTGCTCGCCTTGTTCCTGATGAACTGAAGAGAGGGATGAACACCCGCACATGCTCCTGGCTCTCATCCTCATCCCGTTGATCACGGCGGCCCTGGTGCCCCTGGCCTCGCGCCGCCATGTGCGGTGGGTGGCCTTGCTGGGCACGCTGGCGCCGGTGGGGCTGGTCATCACGCTGCTGGCGCAGTATGACTGGACCAACCCGCCCTCTCAGACGCTGGCGATGTCGGCGGATTGGTACCCGGACCTGGGCGTCAACCTGCGCCTCAACATCGACGGGCTCTCGTTCGCGCTGGTGGCCCTCACCGCGCTGCTGGGCCCCATCTGCGTCATCGGTTCCTTCACCGCCATCAAGGAGCGGGTGCGGACGTACTACGGCTGGCTGCTGGTCCTGCAGGCGGCGATGACGGGCGTGTTCCTGGCCCGCGACGCCATCCTGTTCTACGTCTTCTTCGAGTTCACGCTGGTGCCGATGTACGTGCTCATCAGCCTGTTCGGGAGCACGAATCGCAAGGCGGCGGCCACCAAGTTCTTCCTGTACACCTTCACCGGCTCGATCATCGCGCTGGCGGGCATCGTCTACGTCGCGTGGTGGAACGCCACTCAGCCCGGCGGGTTCGGGGCGTGGACGTTTGAGTTCAACTCCCTCATCGCCGCCAGCCAGAAGATGCCGCTGGAGACCCAGCAGTGGGTGTTCCTGGCGCTGCTCTGCGGCTTCGCGGTGAAGGTCCCGCTCTTCCCGCTGCACACCTGGCTGCCCCTGGCGCACACCGAGGCCCCGACGGCGGGCTCGGTCATTCTGGCGGGCGTGCTGCTCAAGCTGGGCACGTACGCGATCCTGGTCATCGCGATCCCCTTCGCCCCGCAGGCGGCGATCACCTTCGCCCCGCTCATCGCCACGCTCTCGCTCATCGGCATCGTGGCGATCGGGCTGGTCTGCTGGGTGCAGACGGACGTGAAGAAGCTGGTGGCGTACTCGTCGGTGTCGCACCTGGGCTTCTGCATGCTGGGCATGTTCGCCTTCAACCACGCGGGCCTGCAGGGCTCGATCCTCTACATGATCAACCACGGCCTCTCCACCGGGGCCCTGTTCCTCATGATCGGCATGATGTACGAGCGGTACCACACCCGCTCGATGCACGAGGTGGGCGGTTTGGCCGCCAAGATGCCCATCTGGGCCACCTTCATGGTCTTCTTCAGCATGAGTTCGGTGGGCCTGCCCGGGCTCAACGGGTTCATCAGCGAGTTCCTGTGCGTCATGGGCGCGTTCACCGCGGGCGACAACTGGAGCGCCGGACGCGCCGCGACCGCCGGCAGCCTGGGCCCCACCTACGCGGTCATCGCCGGCACGGGCATGATCATCGCCGCGATCTACATCCTGTACCTCGTGGGCAAGGTGTGCTTCGGCCCGCTCCGCGAGCCCGCCGGGCACGGGCACCATGGGCACGGTCACGGGCACGACGCGCACGGGGACGACCATCTCCCGGCGGACCTGACGGCGCGCGAGATCGGGATTCTGGTCCCGCTGGCGGTGCTGTGCGTGGCCCTGGGCTTCTATCCCAAGCCGCTGATGCAGGTGGTGGAGCCCACGGTGCGGGACACCGCCCGGCTGATCCAAGACACCCGCGCGAAGATGCCCGAGTATGACCTGTCCCCGATGCCCCGGGTGACGCCCAAGGCCGCCTCGGCCCCGGAGGCCCGCCCGTGATCGAGAAGATTCACGCCCTCTGGCCCGAGATCACGCTCTTCGCCGCCGCCTGCGTGGTGATGGTGGTCGGGCTGTCTAGGAACGTCCAGGTGCGCCGGCTCTGCGTGCCGGTGTGCTTCATCGCGCTGGTCGCCGCCGGTGTGCTGGCGTGGTTCACCACGCCCATGTCCGCCGCGGCGATGGCCCACCTCCCGCAGTACGGCAAGACCCTCGCGGCTTTCGTCGGGGCTTTGCTGCTGCTGCTGCTGGTCGGCACGCCCGACCGGGAGTATGAGGACGACGTGGCCCGCGGGCGCGCCGCCTTCGAGCCCATCCGCGGCACCCGCGGCGAGTTCTACGCCTTCTACCTGTTCTCCATCACCGGGCTCATGCTCTGCGCCGGGGCCGATGACCTGATCTGGCTCTTCCTTGCCCTCGAGCTCACCAGCCTCCCCACGTACATCATGGTGGCGATCTCCACCGGGCGCAACCGCTCGATGGAGGCCGGCGTCAAGTACTTCTTCCTGGGCGCGCTGGGCGCCGCCACGTTCCTCTTCGGCTTCGCGCTCATCTACGGCGCCACCGGCAGCACCAAGTACACGGCCATCGCTGAGGCTCTGCAGGCGCAGTACCAGGCCGGCCCGCTCAACGCCATCGCGGTCGCGGGCGTGGTGCTCGCCGTCCTGGGCATCGGCTTCAAGATCGCCGCCGTCCCCATGCACTTCTACACCGCCGACGTCTACCAGGGCGCTTCGGCGCCGGTGTCGGCGATGCTGGCGTTTGTGCCCAAGGCGGCGGGGTTCTTTGCGCTGCTTGGTCTGCTCTCGTGCGTGGGCTGGTTCCGCGCCACCGAGCCCAACACTTCGCTGCCCGAGCCGATCCACGAGGTCCTCTGGTTCATGGCCGTGCTCACCATGACCGTCGGCAACGTGCTGGCGGTGATGCAGAACTCGGTCAAGCGCATCCTGGCCTACTCGTCCATCGCCCACTCGGGCTACATGCTCGTGGGCCTCATCGCCGGACCGGGCCTGCAGAAGGACTCCTTCACCCACAACGGGCTGGCGGCGGTCCTCTTCTACCTGCTGGTCTACGGCGTCAGCAACATCGGCGCGTTCGCCGTGCTGGCGTGCCTTGAGCGCCGGGGGCGCGACGGGCAGATGGAGGAGGCCGACGACATCGCCGACCTGCGCGGGCTGTGCTCGCGTCGCCCGCTCTTGGGCTGGATCATGGTGATCTCGTCGCTGGGCCTGCTGGGTCTGCCCCCGCTGCTGGGCTTCTGGGGCAAGATGCCCCTGTTCACCGCGGGCGTGTCTTCCGGCGACTATCTGCTGGTGGTGATCCTGGGCCTTAACTCCGCGATCGCCGCGTTCTACTACCTGCGGCTCGTCGGCGTCACGCTGCTGGAAGCGCCCGACGCCCCGGGGCGCGGCGTGCCCGTGCAGCCGGGCCCGTTCCCCACGCGCGTGCTCGCGGGCGTGGCGAGCGTCGCCGGCATCATCATGCTCTCGTTCATCCCGCTCACGAATCAGGCGCAGCGCGCCGGCATCTACAACCGCGACCCGATCATCAAGCGGTCAGCGGAGCCCGCGCAGCCCGCGGTGCCCAAGCCCGAGGTCTGAGCCCCGGGGCCGGCCATCATCGCGATTCGATCTCGCGCTCCGGGCGATAGCCCTGAGCGATCGGCATGCGCCGCCCGAAGCCGAAGGCCACGCCCGTCACCTTCAGCCCGATGGGCGCCTGCTTGCGCTTGTACTCCGCCACGTCGATCAGACGGGCCACCTTCTTCACCACCGCCGGGTCATAGCCCGTCTCGCTCACCACCTGCTTGGGCGATTGCCGCCGCTCCACGATCCGCGACAGGATGTCGTCGAGAATCGGATAGGGCGGCAGCGAATCCTGATCGGTCTGGTTGGGGCGCAGTTCGGCGCTGGGGGGCTTGGTGATCGACGCGATGGGGATCGGCGCGGCCTTGAGCCCGGGGATGCCCAGCCGCTCGGGGTGGCGGTTCATCCACCCGGCAAGGGAGTACACCAGTTCCTTGGTGATGTCCGACAGCACGGCCAGCCCGCCGTTCATGTCGCCGTAGAGCGTGCAGTAGCCCACGGCCAGTTCGCTCTTGTTGCCCGTGGTGAGCAGCAGGTGCCCGAACTTGTTGGAGAGGCCCATGAGCAGCGTGCCGCGGACGCGCGACTGGAGGTTCTCTTCGGTCAGGTCGGGCTCGCGCCCGGCGAAGGCGTCCTTGAGCACGCCCTCCAGCGCGCTGACGGGCCCGTCGATGGGCAGGCTGAGCAGGCGCACGCCCAACGCGTCGGCCAGCAGGCGGGCGTCGGTGATCGAACCCTGGCTGCTGTAGCGACCGGGCATGCTGGCGCCCAGGACGTTGCCCGGGCCCAGCGCCGCGGCGGCCAGCACCGCCGTCACCGCCGAATCGATCCCGCCCGAGAGCCCCAGCACGGCGGACTTGAAGCCGGTCTTGCGGGCGTAGTCGCGGATGCCCAGGGTGAGGGCGCGGAAGAGCAGCTCGTCGCGGTCGGCGGACAGGAGCGGGTCGGGGACGGGCTTCTCGTCGCCGCCGGAGAGCGCGCTGGGGTCCAGGCGAGTGGGGGAGATCTTGGGGCGTCCGACGTTCACAAGCGTCATGGCCTCGGCGAAGCCCGGCCCGGCGGCGACCAGGTCGCCCCTGGGCGAGAAGGCGGCGGCGTGCCCGTCGAAGATGAGTTCGTCGTTCCCGCCCACCTGGTTGACGGCGCAGACGTAGACCCCGCGCTCTCGGGCGTGGTGCGCGAGCAGGTCGCGCTGGCGCTGGCCCTTGCCCAGCACGAACGGGCTGGCCGACGGATTGATGATCACGTGCGCGCCGGGCGAGCCGTTGGGCGGCTTGCACAGGTCGCCCACGGGGTCGCGCACGCCGTCGTAGTGGTGGCTGAAGCCCGCGTCCTTGCCGTGCCACAGGTCCTCGCACACCGAGAGCCCGACGCGGACGCCCGAGACGTCGATGATCACCGGGCGGTCGCCGGGTGTGAAGTAGCGGTCTTCGTCGAAGACGTCGTACGTGGGCAGCAGACGCTTGTCGTAGTACGCCAGCAGTTGCCCGTCGCGATAGGCGAGCAGGGCGTTGGCGATGCGCGGGGCCGCGCTCTGGTCGGCCGGGGCTTCGCCCACCGGCAGGGGCGTGCCGAAGACGATCGTGATTCCCGCGGAGTGCTCCTCTCCCAGGCGCTTGGCGGCGCGGGCGCAGGCGCGGATGAACGCGGGCTGCAGCAGCAGGTCCTTGGGCGGATAGCCGCAGAGCGACAGTTCCGGGAACACCGCCAGTTCGGCGCCGGCGTCCTTGGCCTGCCTGGCCCAGCGGGCCAGGCAGGCGGCGTTGGCATCAAGGTCGCCCACGGTGGGGTTGGTCTGGATCAACGCGAGGCGCATGGCGGAGAGTAGGGGCGGGGCGTCAGGCTTGGGGCGCGTGCGGGGCGCCCTGGGGCGGGGCGGTCCGCCTGGCCACGTACCGCAGCGGGCGCAGGTGCAGCAGGCCCCACCCGCCCAGCAGGATGGAGCCGGCGGTGTCGGCCGCGCTCACGACGAGCACCACGATCGCGAAGTGCTCCTGCGAGATGGTGCCAAGGATGGCGATGGTGAGGGCCTCGCGCGGGCCAAGGGTGCCGAAGGGCGAGAGGGCCTGAATGAGGAAGTAGGTGGAGCCGGCCAGGATCGCCTGGTCGGCGGTAAGCCCCTGGTCGATGAGCCCGGCGAGGCGGGCCGCCTCCGAAGCCAGGAAGAACCGCGCCGAGTGACAGGCGATGTCGCCGGCGCGGAAGACCAGCGCGATCATCACCGAGCGCGGGTGGCTGAGCATGTCCAGCGCCCGCGCCAGGTTGCGGGCCCAGGGGCGCTGGTCGGTCCAGCGCATGGACTTGCTGCGCAGCAGGCGTTTGCCCGCCAGCGTCATCGCGGCGCACAGCACGACGGGCAGGCCGATGGCCAGGGCCCACCACAGCGCGTCGAGCCCGCCGCGCCACCAGGAGCCCGCCAGCGCCCCCGAGAGCGAGGCGAGGATGATGATGCCCGCGGCGGCGAGCCAGCCCATGATCGTCAGCAGGGGCAGGTGGTCCTTGCGCAGGTGGATGAGCACGCGGAAGACCAGACCGAGCTTGAAGGGCAGAAAGCCCAGCAGGGTGGAGACGGCGTTGACCGCGATCAGGTCGGCGGGCTTCAGGGCCTTCACGGGACGCAGCACGATCCAGAACACCAGCCCGCTCCACGCGATGGTCGCCATGGTCAGGGCCACCATCGACGCCAGCATCCACGCCGGCGTTTCCAGCAGTTTGGGCAACTTCTCGGCCATCCCCGGCTTCGCCAGGGCGGACTGCGCCGCCCAGTACAGCAGGCCCAGGCTGAGCAGGAAGCCCAGGATCTGCACGGCGATTTTGAGGGCGCGAGGGCGCGTGTGGGCGGGCGTGAAGGGCGCGGCGTTCACGCGGAGCCCCCGGCGTCGTTGCGCGGGCGCGGCGCCGCGTCGGGGTTGATGAGGCGGAGCAGTTTGGGCGCCAGCGGGCTGAGCGCGTCGCCCCAGTCGCGCACCACCTCGGTCTGCGTGCTGATGAACCGCCCGACCGCGTCGGGCGTCACCGCGGGGTCGTACCACCGCGTGGACCACAGCCGCTGCAGTTCCTCCGGGTTCAGCGCCACGTAGCGCACGCCCCGCTTCCACAGCGCCCGCGCCCAGGCCTTGGGGTCCTCGGGCGTGGCGCGGACGGCGTCACCCAGCGGCGAGGCGTCCCACGTGGAGTGCACGATCACCGGCCGCATGGCGTACGTGCTGCCCGACTCGCCCAGCAGATACACCACGTCGTCGGGCTTGAGCGTCACGTTGATGTACCGCGTGATGTCCAGACCTTCCAGCACCGCCTCCTGCTGATCGCGCGGCATGGTCCGAAGAGCGCTGATCAGCGTCGCGCCCGACAGGCTCTCGGGCCCGCCCGCCAGGAAGGCGTTGGGGTACGTCCGCCCCTCGGGCGTCGGGCGCTCGTTCACGAACACCCGCACCGTCTGGATCGCCTGGGCCAGAGGCAGGCACGCCAGCAGCACCGCGCCCACCAGCACCGGCGGCACCCGCGCCGAAAGCCGCCCCAGCACGCCCACCGCCAGCGCGATCAGGATCGCCCCCGGCACGTGCAGCGGCAGCAGGAATCGGCTCTGGTTGTGCGAGCCCAGCACCCACCACGCCAGACCCGCCAGCATCCCCAGCGTGAGCACCGCGCCCAGCGCTCGTGTGCCGGGCAAGGCGATCACCAGCAGCGCCGCCGCCGCCGCCGCCGGGAAGAGCACGAACCACTGCGGGTGCATCATCCCGCGCGGATGATTGCCCAAGGACTCTTCGCGGGGCGCAGTGCCCGTGAGCAGGTCCAGCCGGTGCCCGAGCGTGCCCTCGGGCGCGTGGGCCGCGGCGAAGCGGGCCACCTGCTCATCGCTCCAGTGGGCTTTGCCGAAAGCGCCGGTGCCCGCCGGGAAGATCGGGTTGCCCGCGTGGGCGTAGTTGCGGACTAGCGGCGGGGCGAAGGCGACCAGCCCCGCCAGCACGGCGCACAGGCCCATCACCACCCACGCCCGCGGAGCCGTGAACGCCAGCAGCGCCAGCGCCACCGCCGGCGCGCCCAGGAACGCCAGCGTGGGCTTGCAGCCCGTGGCCAGCCCGATCGCCGCGCCCGCAATCACCCCGCGCGCCGCGGGCTTGAGCGTGTCGTCCACACACGCGAGCAAAGCCACCGCGAGCAGAGCCGACGCCGCGGCTTCGTTGTACGCCAGCGAGCCCACCACCACCGCCCAGGGCGTGGCCACCGCCAAGCCAAAGGCCGTCGCCGACGCGGCGGAGAGCGTGCGCCCGCCCACGCCCGCCTTGGACAGCACGCGGGTGGCGACCCGCGCGGCGATCACGCCCGCCACCAGCGTGCAGATCACCTGCGTCAGGTGCGTGGCCATCAGGCCCCACGCCTCGCCCGCGATGAGCCCGCCGTTGGCCCGCTCGCCCGCGCCCCCGCCGCAGACCGCGTCGATGTGCATGAAGCCCGCCTCGACGTAACTGGGCAGGAACGAGTAGACGTTGTGCGTGAGCGGCTTCAGCGACCCGCCCGCGGTCCACTCCATCGCCAGGGGCAGGTGATACGACAGCGCGTCAAACCCGTTGCCCTCGCTCTGCCACAGCCCGCCGGGCGGGTTGCACGCCGCCACCAGCAGCACGCCGATCGCCGGGGTGACGGCGAAGGCCAGCGGCGGCGCGGCGGGCAGACGGGCCTTGGCGTGGAAGACCCGCGCCAGTTGCACGCCCAGCAGCGCGAGCCCCAGCACGATCACGCCGATGCCCACGTACTGCCCGTGCGGGCCCGAGAGCAGGCCTAGGCAGCCCAGCAGGTGGCTGAGCCAAAGGATGATCCCCAGCCCCAGCCCGACCTGCAGATACGCACGGTCAGGGCTGCTCGGCGCCAAGCGCGAGATGATCGGCCCCGCGAAGCCCACCCCCGCCAGCAGATACGCCAGCGCCAGCGGGCCCGACGAGAGCAGCACATAGCCCACCGCCGCGGGGCCCGCCACCGACGGCGCCGCCGGGTCAAGACCCACAAAGCTCAGCGCCAGCGCGCACAAGAGCGATACGCCCCCGATCAGGAACGTCCACTGGTGGCGGATCAGCCGGTCGGCGGCGGGGGGCAGCGGAGTGGTTGGGCGGGGTGACAGAGGTGGCTCCGGGGTCGCGGCGGCGGGGCACTTAGGATAGAGACCGATGCCCGCGTCCACACGCCCCAGGCCGATGGCTCCTTCCGCGCCCGCACAGGGCCCGGGCGAGCCCGCGCTGAGCATCATCGAGCCGGTGTGCGCCGTCTTCCGCCGCACGCTCAAGGCCGAGGGGCTCAAGTACACCCCCGAGCGGGCGCGGATTCTCGACGCGGTGATCCAGGCGCCGGGGGCGTTCACCGCGGAGGACGTGCTCGCCCGGCTGCGCGGCGGCGGCGCGGGGTCCAAGGCCTCCAAGGCCACGGTCTACCGCACGATCAAACTGCTGGCCCAGGCCGGGGTGATCCAGCAGGTGCTGGTGCAGGCGGATCAGGCGCACTATGTGGTTGCCTATGGCACCGGCGGCGGGGCGATCGTCGTGCGCACCGACGGGCCGGGCGTGGAGGTCATCGACGCGCCGGAACTGGGCGCGATCGTGGACCGGCTGTGCACCGCCCGCGGGCTGGAGGCCCAGGGCCACCGCCTGATGATCTTCGCCGCTCGCGCGGGGACCGCCGGCTCTCACACGCCCAGGTAGTGCGCCGGCACCGGGCCGTGATCAGCCCGGATCACCGAGCGAATCCCGCCGCGCCCACGCCACTTCGTGATGATCTGCAGCCACGCGGGTTTGAGCATCCCCGCCAGGTCGTCGCGGATGCGGTTGGTCACCGCTTCGTAGAAGATCCCCTCGTTGCGGAACGACTGGTAGTACAGCTTCAGGCTCTTGAGCTCCACGCACCCGCGCTCGCCCGCGGGCGTGCCCGCCGGCGCGGGCTGGTAACGCAGCACCACCTCGCCAAAGTCCGGATGCCCCGTCTTGGGGCACACCGACGTGAACTCATCAGAGACATGCTCGATGACGAACGGCGTGGCGGAGGGCGTCGGGAAGGCTTCGAGCAGGCGAACGTCGGGCATGGGGGAGGGTAGGAGAGCTTGGGTACCCCCTCTCTCCGAGAGGGGTCTTCTGACCTCCGGTCAGAACAGTCCAAAGGCGGTGTCTTCGGCAGCCCCTTTCGCGAGAGCATCGAAGTCCCGCGAAGCCCCGGGACTTGGATGGCAAGGAAAGCGTTACCGAGTGACTTCAGTGCCACCAGGCCTGCCTGCGTCTCCTGCGAAGGGACACGCAGCCTAGCAGAATCAACACTCCTCCGCAAGAGGGTGCTGGTACAACGGCGGCAATCCTGAAGCCGAAATCAAACGTGGCAATGAAGGGAGCTTCGCTGGAGTTCGCCCCGATCCAGTCATTTCCGATCGCGTTTCCTGGTGAATCTAACCAGGCGCTGCCCTCTAGCATCCGGTACACGGGCGTATTGGGGTCGAGGAACATCGTCCCCTCCGTCCACTCCCGCGTCCCCCCGGCGGTGTCCAGCAGACCCCACGGGCTCTGGGCCACGTTGGCGTACGCGCCCAGGCGGGTGCCGATCGCGTTGAAGCCGGGGAACTCGAACGCCCAGCCGCTGTTGGCCTGTGCCAGCGGGCCGCTCGGGTCAGGGCCCGGCTGTACATTGCCGTACGTCACGTTCACGCCCGGCGGGCCGTAGGCGGGGCGGAGGTCTTGCGTGATGTTGTACTGCCACCAGCCGGCTTGGCCTGGGCCGTTCTTGTTGGGGTCAAAGTGCGCCGCCTTGAGCCACTCGTCCCACGAGGGGATGAAGAACTTGGCGTTGGCATTGCGCGTGATCTGGTCGGTGAAGCCGAACTGAGGGGCGCTGCCGAACGTGCTCACGTCGTACGCGCCGTTGAGGAACGCGCTGCGGGCCGTGCTCTTGTCGTTGTGGAGCCAGTTGCAGTACATCGCGGCCATGCGCCAGGAGATGTCGCCCACGCCGCGGAGTTCGTTGCCCGCGGGCACGCGCCAGCGAGAGCCGCCGGGGACGGTGGGCGATGTGCTCGTCGCGCCCCAGTTCCCGCTGTCGGGCGGGACGATCCAGGGCAGGCGGTCGTTGGTGGGTCGATCAAACGCCGCGTTCATGAACTCGACCCACTGCGTGGTGGTGATCTCGTAGCGCCCGATGCGGTACTCGTAGCCGACGCTGCCGCGTCCGACGGCCATGTCGCCGGGCAGGTTGTTGCCGGCCCAGGCGGCGTTCCCCGGCGCGCCAATCGTCACGAACTCGATGCCGTGCTGGTAGGTGATGCGGTTCTGGACGCCGCTCGCGAGGCCGGGGGCGAGCAACGGGAGCGAGGGCGCGCCCGGGGTGGGGTTGAGCTGGGCGAGGGCGGGTGAGTGAGCGCAAAGCGCGATCGCGATGAGCGCGAGCAGACGAAGACCCAGGCGGGACGCCTGGGCCACCGGCGAAGCATCACGGGTTATCAGACGAGGGCATCGCGGCAAGAGCATCTCCCGCTCGCTCCTCGGTGGCAAGAGTACCACGGATCCGGGGGTATGCCAGCAGCGGCCTCAATACGGTCGGCGGAGAGCACGCCCCCCC
>JALHNL010000093.1 GCA_022843545.1 Phycisphaerales bacterium
CCGGGGGCGCGGGGTGGGTGTGGGGGTGAGTGTGGGGGTGGGGGTGGGGGTGGGGGTGGGGGTGGATCAGGCGCGGCGGCGGCGCGCCCCCCCCGGCGATCAGGCCGCCCAGGCCCAGCAGCGCGGCCGCGCCGGGGGCGGGGATCGGGCGGGACCAAAGCAGGGCGGACTCGGCGCCGCTGGCGTCGATGCCCCACCCGGAGATCCAGAGCGAGGCACCGTCGGCCCACACGGACGTGGCTTCAGAACCGAACCACGTGCCGGGGAGCGCCAGCGAGAGGTCTTCCCACGAGCCGGCGGTCCCGTTCCACAGGCTCGCTCGTTGCAAGCCTCCCAGTTGGATCGACCCGACTTGGATTCCGTTGTCGACTCCCCACACGATCCCATCGGTGGCCCCGACCGGGTTCAGGTCGGTCCATGACGCGGCCGAGCCGGTCCAGAGGCTCGCCCGGCGCACCCCGCTCATCCAGGCGTATCCACCCTGCTGGGACCCCGAGACGTCGTACGCGAACGAGAGGGTCGAGCCCGTCGGGTGCAGGTTCACCCACGAAGCGGCCGTGCCCGTCCACAGGCTGGCTCCGTTGACGCTTGTGGTGGTGAATCCGACCTGGGAGGCGCCGTCCATCCCGAAGATCTGCGACGCGGATGCGCCCGAGGGGTGGAGATTGACGAACGAGGCCGCGGTGCCGGACCACATCGCCGCCCGCGAGCCGCCGAGCGTCACGAAGCCGGCCTGGCGTCCGCCATGCGCGGCGTAGGCAATGGAGCCCGTTGAGCCGGAGGGATTGAGATTGACCCACGACGCCGCGGTGCCGCTCCAAAGGCCCGCGAACCGAGTGCCCCCGAAGAACGCGGACCCCACCTGGATGCCGCCGTCCGCGTCCTCGGCCGCGGAGAACTCGGCGCCCGCAGGATGAAGATCGACCCACGACGCGGCGCTGCCCGACCACAGGCTCGCGTGCCTCGGACCGCCACCCGGCGTCGCCCAGCCGACCTGCTGCGCTCCGGAGTGTCCGAGCGCGCGGGACTGGAACGTGGCCGGGGAGTTCAGGTTGGTGACCGTCCACGCGCCCGAAGCGGTGGTGGTCAGTGCCAGGGTGCCGGAGACGGCCGCCATCGCGGCCACGGTGAGGACGGACTTGACGGACATCGCTCTCTCCTTGGGCTTTCGCCCGGTGAACCAACCTGCCGCAACGGAAAGCAGGCCGGGAATCCACGCCGCCGGCGTTGGCCGGGGGCGCGGGGTGGGTGTGAGTGTGGGGGTGGGGGTGGATCAGGCGCGGCGGCGGCGTGCCCCCCCGGCGATCAGGCCCACCAAGCCGAGCAGTGCGACCGACCCTGGCCCCGGGACCTGGGACACGCGGAAGCCGAGGTCGTTGAACTCGTCCGTGGCAAAAGTGCCGAAGCGGCTGTCGGATCGGATGAGAAGTGGAGCCGAAGGAGAACTGAACGACCCGCCGCGAATACCGCGGCTGGAAGCAAACACGATTGCCTCGTTCCACTCCCACACGTTTCCGCCCATGTCAAACGTGCCGTAGAAGTTGGCCGCGTACGAGCCCACCGCAGTAATGTTGCCGATCACGTTGTTGTAGTTCGCCTGCGCCGTCGTGATCGTGTTGCTCGAAGTCGGGTACAGCCAGTAGTTGTCGCTGTCGCCGCCCGCGCTGGCGGGCTGGTGGTACGCGGCCTTGTACCACTCGTTCTCGCTGGTCACGGCCCACTGCCAGCCCGCGTTGCGGGTGATGGTGTTGGCGCTGATGCCGCCGGGGGTCAGCGTGTACGCGCCGTTCTCGGTGGTGCTGTTGTTCTGCGGGCCGGTGGGCTGGCCGTTGTGCAGCCAGTTGGCGAAGCGCGTCGCATCCCAGAAGGACACATAGTTCACGGGGTTGTTTGCCCGGCCGCTGACAGTGCTGTACGTGTACGACCCCGCTGAGCCGGAGCGGGTGATGCCGCCGAACGACCCGGCCATGTTCGTGTTGTAGAGGTTGAACGTGTCCGTCGCGGCGACGGCGTTGAGGAACGCGGCGTACTGCGCGTTGGTCACCTCGGTGGTGCCGATGTTGTACCTGTACGACACCGCGCCATACAGATTGCCCGTCAGGGGGTCCGGCGCGTTGCCGGGGTTGCCAATCGGCACGGTGGGGATGGTGATGGAGGCCGAAGCGGTGGAAGCCGCGATGGTGAGTGCGGCGGCCACCGAGATGGCCGGCACCAACCGCCCGAGGCTCAGCGCGGGCTCCCTGATCGGCGAATGAAACGACACACCAACGCGATGACGCGTCATGCTCTCTCTCCTCTGCGTCGCGCACGGCATCGCCCGCGACAGGCGTGTACAAACGCCCATCGCGCGGCGGCTTGGCCGGGCGCGGTCCTGAGTTGTGACGAGCAGACCTTACCGTGTGTTATCGCGCGTGGCAAGATACCTAAACTGGTACATCGCGCTGCGCACGCACGCGGGCGGGGCCGGGCTGGAGCGCCTCAAACGCGGGCCCGACCGGACTCAGAAAGCAGGCGGCGGCGGCCGCTCACGCACCCCCGCGGCGCGAGCCTCGAGTCCCGCTTCGCCACGGTCCAACCTTATTTCTTTCTTGACCTTCGCGACTCGCTCCGTCAACGGCTTCGACGCCGACGCCCGGTGGCGAGCCCCGCGGCGGCGAGCAGCGTGCCCGCGGCGCTTGGCGCGGGGATCTCCACGCGGAAGCCGGCGAAGGTGCCGTCGAGCAGCACGCCGGTGCCGCCGATGACCAGCCCGTCATCGCTGAGGTCGCGCAGTTCGACGAAGAGCTGCCACGCGGAGAAATCGATCCCCGCCTCGGTGAGCACATCGGTGAACCGGCGCAGGCCGCGCGCGGCGGTCCAGTAGAACGGCTCGTCGGGGACATCGTCGCCGGGGTTGCCGGTCCCGACGATCACCGAGCCGTCGGCATTGGTCGCGGTAGCCACGCTGTCGCGCAGCCCGCCGGGGAAGTCGCCCAAGAGCTGGTAGCCCCCCGAGAGCGTCCAGCGGAAGGCCTCGTTCTCGGCACCGTTCCCCCACACGCCCACGACGACCTGCCCGTCGCCGCTGACGTGCCTGGCTTCGGTGAAGCCGGTGAGCCCCGGCGGCAGGCCCATGTCCTGCGGCGTGGTCGAGTCGCCCAGCCAGCGCACGGCGCGGACGCCGCCGGAGCCCTCGGCGAACCCGACCGTGACCTGCGCGTCGGCGCTGATGGCCGAGGCCTGGGCCAGCACATTCCCGCCGGGCAGGTCGTTCAGCGCCCGCATGCCCGTCGCGCTGGTCCAGCGGAAGCCCAGGAACGGCAGGCCGAAGGGCGTGTTGGTGTCGGCCTGCCCCACGATGACCGAGCCGTCGGCGGACACGTCGTAAGCCGCGCTGAACGCGTTGATCCCGGCCCCGGGCAGCTGCCCGAGCTCGACGATCCCGCCGCCCGCGGTCCAGCGCACCGCGCGCTCCTGGGTGCCGTTGAAGCGCGAGCCGACCGGCGTGCTGCCGTCGCGGCTGATATCAAACGCGGCCCCCGGCCCGAGCAGTTGAAGCCCGCCCGAGGCCGTCCAGCGGCTCATCTCGATGAAGCCGCCGTTCTCAGCGATCCCGGCCACGGTGGACCCATCGGCGCTCACGCCGGTGACGCCCGCGCCGACGCGGGTGATCGATGGCGCTCGACCGTGGCCCAGCGCGATGGAAGAGGTGAACGAAGCGAAGGCCGCCAGGCTCATGGGAAGCAGAATGCGGAAAGAAGTCATGGAGAGAACACTCCCGAGGGGGCTCTCTCACTCCAGGGATTCGGTCTGGCCTGTGCGGCGTGACCGACAATCAGCGGTCGACACGACCACGGCGCGGCACGCCGTCCGCGTCGGGGCTTCAACCAGTTTACACGCGAAAACGCATACTGCCAGAGCGGGCGACCAAATCATCCCACTTCTGAACATGAAGACGCCGGGCCGCCGTGCGAACCAATCGCCGCGTACCCGTCCCTCTGTCCCTTCTTCCTCACCTCACCCGCCGCGTGATCTCCGCGTAGGCGTTGTGGCTGTGGATGCTCTCAAAGTTCTCAGAGGAGATGGAGTACCACGCCACGCGCGCGTCGCGCTGCAGGCTCAGGGCCAGGTCGCGGACGATGTCTTCCACGAACTTGGGGTTGTCGTACGCCGCCTCGGTCACGTGCTTTTCATCGGGGCGCTTAAGCACGGCGAAGAGTTCCGCGCTCGCCGCGCCCTCGAGCAGGCGGACGAGTTCCTCGATCCACATGACCGAGGTGGTGCGGACGCGGGCCTCGATGACGCAGCGCTGGTTGTGCGCGCCGTACCGGCTGATCTCCTTGCTGCACGGGCACAGGCTGGTGGCCGGCGCGCGGACCGCGAGGATGAAGTCCACCACGTCGGCCCCGCCCCCCCCGCCCTTGGGGTTCTCGGTACTGGTGCAGTCGAAGGTGACCTGGTAGTCCATGAGCCCGGCCTGCTTCGTCACCGGAGCGAACTTCTTGATGAAGTACGTGAACGACGCGGAGAAGTGCGCCTCCGCCGCATTCAGCCGCCGGCGGATCGCGCCGGTGATCTCGGGGATGTCCTGCGGGGTGATCGCGCCACCCTCGTGCGCGTTGAGCACTTCCATGAAGCGGCTCATGTGCGTGCCCTTCTGGTAGTGGGGCAGCGCGACGTACATGTTGATCTTGGCGATGGTGGCCTGCTCGCCCGACGGCCAGTGCTCGCGCTCGGAGGGGGCGACTTTCAGCCGCAGCGGGTACGTCACGTCCTTCACGCCCACGCGGTCGATGGCGACGTTGCGCGTGTCCTGGCTGCCTTGCACATCGGGCATCACCCGGGGCTTGGAGGGCGAGTCGCTGGATGAGAGTGGGGGCGTCGCGGTCATCGTGGTCATCGCGGCTCTCGTTGAGCGGGAGGCCTTCGCACGCTTGGCGGTGCGCGGCTTGACGGATTTGGACGTTCTCTTGGCCATTCGGATGCTCGCCGTGGGTGGATGTTACCCGCGGACCGGCGCGGTCAGATCAGAACGCCGCCCGCAGCATGCGGAATCGGGGAAAGCGGCGTGCAGGCGGGGCCGGGGGGATGGGCCGAGGGGATGGGCCGGGGGAGAGGGCGCACGCCGCGCGGGCGGGCTACTTCTCGACCAGATACACGAACGCCGGGGGCAGGTTGGCCCACACCACCGAGTGGCGCTTGACCACGCGGAAGGTGCCGTCGAGCATCTTGCGCCACGCGCGGGCGCGGGGGTGGATCTCTTCGGGCCAGTAGGTGAGCATGACCATGCGCCCGCCGGGGCGCAGGACCGCGTGCATGTCTTCGAGCGCCTCGCGCTGCAGCGTCTTGGGGAAGAGCATGTAGGGCAGGCTGGCGCAGATGGCGTCGACGCCGCCGGGCGCGATGTCCTCGTGGCGGCACAGGTCTCGCAGTTTGGTGGCGTCGGTCTCGAGGATCGAGACGCCCGGGAAGCGGCGGCGCAGGCCTTCGGCCAGTTCGTGGTTCATCTCCACGGCGAAGAAGCGGCAGCCGGGGCGGACCTGCCGCAGCACCGCGGCGGTGAGCGGGCCGGTGCCCGAGCCGAGTTCAAAGACGACGCTCGCCTCGCCCAGGTTGAGCTGGGCGGTCATGCGGCGGCACAGCGCGGGCGAACTGCTGAAGCACGTGCCCAGTTGCACCGGCGCCTTCATGAACGCCTTGAGGAACGCGGTGCGGCTCTGCGGCTTGACCTCGCGGAGCACCGCGTCGGTGATGAGGCCCGACGGCCCCGACGGCGCGGGCAGGTGCGGGCCCGCCGAAGCGTGGCCGGATGGGCTGGCGTGCGGGGCGGAGGCGTTGCGGGACGCGGCCATGATCCCCAGAGATTAGCCGCTGCGCGGCGAGCGGGCATGGGCGTCCCGGGTTGGTCCCGGGCCCGGCGCGGAAACGTGAAGCTGGGCGAACAGCGACTCTCCGCCGCTCTCCTGGACCCTTAGCCACCATTACCGGGTAGGGAAAGCCAGCCCGGAGTGCGATCAGTGGCGGAATCGGCGCACGCCGGTGAGGTAGCACGAGACGCCGCGGGCGGCGCAGAGGTCGAAGGTCTCCTGGTCGCGCTTGCTGCCGCCGGGGTGGATGATGGCGCGTGCGCCAGCGTCGATGAGCACCTGCGGCCCGTCGGGGAAGGGGAAAAAGGCGTCGGAGACGGCGATGGCGCCGCGGGCGCGGGGCCCGGCCTTCTCGACGGCCAGGCGGCACGCGGTGACGCGGTCAACCTGCCCCACGCCCCCGCCCACGAGCCACGCGCCCGACTCATCGCCCAGGCCCAGGGCGATGGCGTTGCTGTTCATGGCGCGGACCATGAGTTCAACCGACGCGCCCGCGGCCAGGTCGGCGCCGCAGAGGGCGGGCCCGGCGGCGTGCGTCCACGCGCTGGGCGCGGGAGGCAGCACGTCGGCCTCTTGCACCAGCAGCCCGCCCGGGATGCCGCGGATCGCCCACGGTGTGCTGGCGGCGTGGGAGGGCGCCAAGCGGGGGCCCGTCTCGAGCAATCGCATCGCCGCGGACTTGCTGCGCAGCGACTCGAGCGCGCCCGGCGAGAAGCCCTCGGCGATCACGACCTCCAGGAACGTGTCCTTGGTGGTGAGCAGCGCGGCGGCCGAATCGTCGATGACGCCCGCGACGGCGAGGATGCCCCCGAACGCCGCCAGCCGGTCGCCGTCGAGGGCCCGCGCCACCGCGCCGGCGACATCCCCCGCGCTGCCCGCGCCGCAGGGGTTGGCGTGCTTGATGACGGCGGCCGCGGGACGCCGGGCCTGCTGGCTGAGCGCCTGCGCCAGCGCGAGCGCGGCGGCGGCGTCGGCCACGTTGTTGTACGACAGTTCCTTCCCGTGCAGTTGCCGCGAGCCCAGCACGCCGCGGTCGGTCGCCAGCGGGTCGCGGTACACCGCGGCGGCCTGGTGCGGGTTCTCGCCGTAGCGGACCTCCTGGGCCTTGTCGAAGGTAAGCGTGAGTTGCCGGGGAAAGTCGGCGGCGTCATCACCCGCGCCGTGATACTCGGGCCGCGAGCGCAGCCACGCGCTGATCGTCGCGTCGTACGCCGCGGTGTGGGAGAAGGCCTCCAGCGCCAGCCGTCGCCGCAGCGAGAGCGGCGTGGCCCCGCGGTTGGCCTCGATCTCGCCCAGCACGCGGGCGTACTCCGCCGGGTCGGTGACCACGGTGACGTACTCGTGGTTCTTGGCGGCGGAGCGGACCATCGAGGGCCCGCCGATGTCGATGTTCTCGATGGCGTCGTGAAGCGACACGCCCGGGCGCGAGACGGTGGCGCGGAAGGGGTAGAGATTGACGCAGACCAGGTCGATGGGTTCGATCCCGTGCTCGCGCATGGCGCGGGCGTGGGCGGCGTCGTCGCGCACGGCCAGCAGCCCGCCGTGAACCTTGGGGTGCAGCGTCTTGACGCGTCCGTCCATCATCTCGGGCGCGCCGGTGACCTGTTCGACGGGCGTGACGGGGAGCCCCGCGTCGGCGAGGGCCTTGGCGGTTCCGCCGGTGGAAATGAGCGTGACCCCGCGGGCGTGCAGGGCCCGCGCGAAATCCACCAGCCCGGTCTTGTCCGAGACCGAGAGCAGGGCACGCCGGATGGGGACGAGGTCGGGCATGGCTTCAAGCTCGGCATTGGCGGCAAAGCCGCCATGAAGAGGCACTGGGCAAGGGGCATCAGGCACTGTCAGAGCGTGCTCGCGGCGCGGTGTCTTGGCGACCCTGATCGCCCCGGATCACCGATCACTGCTCGCCGGTCACGTCTTCCTCCCCCCTCATCGCTCGTCACTTCCGCCGCATCACCTGGGCGAGAGCTTCGTGATCGCGCCCTTGTCGGTGACGAGGTACAGCCGCCCGTCGGTGAACTGGTCGGTGGTGACGAGGCTGACGCCGGGCACGTCCATGCTCGCGACGACCTTGCCGGTGTCCAGTTCCAGGGTCCGCAGCGCCGCGCCGTCCCACCACAGCCCGCGCCCGTTGCGGATGCCGATGAGTTTGCCGGACTTCAGGTCGGTGTTGGTCCACTCGGCCTTGCCGGTCGCGGCGCTGAGGGCCTGCACGCCCTCGGGCATCGCGACGATGAGCCGCGAGCCGGTGAGCACGGGCTGGCCCCGCAGGGGCTGCTCGGTCCGCACTCGCCACCGCGTGAAGCCGCCGTCGCGCGCAAACGCGTACAGCGACTGATCCAGCGACGCAACATAGAGCGTGTCGCTGCCGGCGCCCAGGCCCGCGCCGGCGTTGTCGAACATCCGCGCCCGGCCCAGTTGCACGCCGCCGCGAGCGTCCATGATGAGCACCTGCCCGCTGGAGGCGACCACGCCCACCGCGCCCTCGCCCACGGCGATGGGGTCGATGTTGACGGGGCCGTCGATGCTGTACAGCCACGCCGTGCGTCCCGCCCCCACGTGGTGGGCGATCGCCGCGCCCTGGGCGGTGCCGAAGACCAGCAGGTTGTCGACCTGCACCGGGGCGGTGTTCACCACGCGCTCCAGCCGCTGCTTGCCGACGAGATTGCCCGAATCGGCGTCGATGAGGTAGAGCTCCGACTCGCCGCAGGCCACGAGGGTGGGGCCCATCCGCGCCAGCGCGAAGGTGTTGATGAACTCGTCGCCCACGATCTGCGACCAGCGGGCCGTCGCGTCGCGCGTCTGCACCGCTGTCAGCGCGTTGCGCGTGTCCTGCACCGCCAGCACGTCGCCCAGCACCTCCGCGTGCCGGACCTTCGCCCCCGGCAGAACCGTGGCGTAGCCGATCCACTCCAGGCGGTAGCCCAGCGCGGCGTACTGCTCGACCATCAGGTCGCGGGCCGACTTGGGGGCCTCCGCCTTGGCCTCGGCCTTGGCCGCCGGCTTGGCTTCGGCCTTGGCGGGGGTCACCGCCGCGGCCTGCGCGGGCTGATCGCCGCTCCGCAGCGAGCACCCGGAGGCGAACGCCAGCCCCGCCGCCATCATCACCGCCGTCGCCGCCTTGCTCGCCCCGGTCCACGCGATCGCCATGAGCACACTCCTGCGCCGCCCCGGGCCAGTCCGGCCACGGACCGGGGCCTTGCGGGGAGGGCCATGACTGTACCATGCTCCGCCCGACCGCGCCGTCTTGCCCAGCCCCGCCCCCTCACATTCCCCTGCCTGGTCGCTCGGTCAGCCGCCATCCTTCCTCTTCAGGGCCCTCACCATGTTCACCGGCCTCGTCCAGACCACCGGCCGCATCGACGACCTCAAGCCCTCCGACGCCGGGGTTCGGCTGGTCATCCAGCCCGAGCCCGCGATGGAGTGGCGGACCGCCGCGGGCCTGGGCGACTCGATCAGCGTCTCGGGGGCCTGCCTCACCGTCGCCGACATCCTCATCGCCGAGCGCAAGGGCGACCCGGCCCGCCTGGCCTTTGACGTGGTGCCCGAGACGCTCCGGCTCACGTCCTTGGGCAAGCTCGCGCTGGGCGACCGCGTGAACCTCGAAACCAGCGTGACCGCCAGCACGCTCATGGGCGGCCACTTCGTGCAGGGGCACGTCGACGGGCTGGCGACGATCGAGCGCGTGACGACCCAGGGCGAATGGCGCGTGGCCCTGCGGGTGCCGCCGGGGCTCATGCCCTTCATGACGCCCAAGGGCTCGGTCTGCCTCGACGGCGTCTCGCTCACACTCGCCTCGGTGAACCCCGCGGAGTCGATCATCGAGGTCGCGCTGATCCCCACCACGCTCCAGCGCACCACGCTGAGCGAATGGAGCCCCGGCGAGGCGGTCAACGTCGAAGCCGACGTGATCGCCAAGACGGTCGTGAACTACCTCACGCACTTTGCGGCCAGAAAGTAGTGCGGAGTGCTGAGGGATGAGTGCTGAGCCGGGGAGAAGACGTGATCAGTGAGCGGTGACCGGTGATCGGCCGCGATCTGGGCCGCGCGGGCGCGCAGGATCGGCGCGTGGGGGCGGGCCCTTCTGACCAGCATCGACGCGTTCGCCGCGGAGGTTGAGCTCCAGAGGGCGTGATGGCGGACAAAAACAAAAACAGTTTCCCGCACGGACTCCGCGGGGGAAACTCAAACTGTTTTTGTCCGGCTCTACGTCGTTGAAGTTTCCCGCGCGGAGCCCGCGGGGGAAACTTAAACTGTCTTTTGCCCGCTCTAAATCGTTTGAGTTTCCTCCGCGGAGTCCGCGCGGGAAACTCAAACGGCATTTGTCCGCCCCCAAACCGTTCAACACGGCGGATCACGGCGGAACACGGGGCAGGAAAGAGCCCAAATCAGCCGCTTTTCGGCCTCCGTCCGGGCTTCGAAGACCACAGACCCCGCCGCGACGACCCGAATCCGCCAGGCCCGGATAACGACCGCCGGGGCCAACACTTTCGCGGCCCGATCCGGCCCGCTCCCTCATGTGTTCACCCTGCCGGGATACCCGAAGCTCGCCCTGAACCACCCGCTTCCGGTTGCGAGAGGTCCGCCCATCGTTACAATCCCTCAGCGGCTCGCCCGCGAGGCCGGGTGCTTCGCAGGCGACGGCGAGTGCGAAAGAGGAGACTGGGTTATGTGGTTGAAGTCACTGGTTGTTGGGGTGGTGGGCGTGGTCGCGGTAGTTTCCTTTGAGGCGACAGGCCAGCCTTCATGTGGCGTGATGGAGGATCTGGGTACGCTGCCGGGAGCAACATACTCGGTAGCTTTTGGAATCTCTGGCAATGGCGAAGTAGTTGTTGGTGTGTGCAACTCAGAGACTGGACAGCGCGCGGTTCGGTGGACCATTGGTGGCGGGCTCGAGGATCTGGGAACTCTGCCCTCATGCACCGACTCTGTAGCTCTGGCTGCATCTGCTGACGGCTCTGTTGTGGTTGGGTACAGCTCTAATGGAGCAACCGGGCCGCGGGCTTTTCGCTGGACTGCCGCTAGCGGAATGCAGGACATTGGTGCGTTGCCTGGTGGAAGCACCGCTGCGGCCTACGCAGTTTCAGCCGATGGGTCTGTGGTGGTCGGGCATAGCAGTTCCAGTAACGGGCTCCGCGCATTTCGATGGACTACTTTGAGCGGCATGCAGGACCTTGGGAGCTTGCCCGGTGCAACATATTCCCTGGGTTTTGGCGTGTCTGGAAACGGCTTGGTTGTTGTAGGGCAAAGCGGGTCAGGAGACACGGTGCACGCATTCCGCTGGACTTCTGGGACCGGCATGCAGAGTCTCGGCACGCTTCCGGGCGGCACATACTCGTATGCGTACGGCGTATCCGAAGACGGAGCCGCCGTCGTCGGATATGGCGATTCGCTCAACGGCGATCAGGCGTTTCGCTGGTCGCAGGACCATGGGCTGCAAGGTCTCAATGCCTTGGCAGGTGGTACAAGCTCATATGCCTACGGCACCTCAGCCGATGGAGCTGTGGTGGTTGGTGGTAGCGGGTCTGCTTCGGGCTACCGCGCCTTTCGCTGGACGGCGGCGGAGGGCATGAACGATCTTGGGACGCTGACTGGTCACGGGTCCTTTGAAGCGAGAGGTGTGTCTGCCGACGGGACCGTGGTTGCAGGAGTTGCCGTTCCAGCCAACCAGATCGGTATCTTCTATTTGGACCGCGCATTCCGTTGGAAAGCCGGTGTGGGATGCCCCACTACTCCCTGTGGTAGTGCAGACATCTCCGACATCGGAGACACCGGTGCCGGACCCGACGGCCAGCTCACCGTCGACGACATCATCGCGTTCGTCAACGCCTTCGGTGACGCGACGGGGTGCCCTGGGATACCCGGCGTGGCTTGCAACCGCGCCGACGTGTCGGACATTGGCGTGAACGGCGCTGGGCCCGATGGCCAACTGACAGTCGATGACATTATCGCCTTTGTCAACGCTTTCGGCGAGGGTTGCTGAGGCGTAGAGCAGAGTCAGTATCGTTTTGTGAATGCTCAAAGGGAAGTGTGAATGAACCCGCTCGCAGTTGTTAGGGATGTCGTACAGCACCCGGTCACGAGCATTGTGGTTCTATCGGGTGGGCTTGCGCCATTGCTTGGCACGTCGACCGATAGCCAGCAACGGTTTATCTGCTGGGTACTGATCGGCATCGGCGGTTCGGGGTGCCTTGTCCACTTGAGCGTCTACTTCCACAATCAGTACCAGAAGCTCCGCCATGCGAGGCGGCAACGTGCTCGTGTTGTTAGGGCATCAAAGCCGCGCCCAGCCGTGATTGAAGCCCTCACTGCAGAGCAACTTCGGCTTCTGAACGGGTTCTACACAGTGCTCAACCAGCTACCCAACTCCAAACGTCTTGACTCGCACTGCCCCGTTGTGCGCTCGCTTGTGGATGTAGGCGTTTTGGAGGAGAAGACAACCGGGAGCAGTCTGGATGGCTTCTTCACCATTCGATACTGGGCCTATGACGAGCCGTACCGCTCCCAAATTGCCAATCGAATGCGGAGTGTTCTCGGTGTGGGCCTGGGAGAGACACCCATCGGGCAACCACCCTCCGCCAGTCCGTCGCCGCAGGGACAGGCCGAATAGGCCGGTTGCACTGAACTCTACGTCTACGCCGTGCGCTTGAAGTCCGGGGGGGCGGCAGTGCTGAAGTCATCCGCAAAGTCCAACGTGCCATTGAAGCCGCGTGTCTTCACGCGACTTCAATCCTCGGCCGCGTGGGCCCTCTCGGTGGGTGACGGCTGGGCTCGGTGGCCCTCCGTGTCCTCGGTGCCTCGGTGGTGAAGACGGCGCGGGGCGGGGGGCGCGGGGCGGGGGGCGCGGGGCGGGGGGCGGGGGGTGGGGGGGCGAGCGTGGTGCGTGGGGGTGGGGGGGGGGTCAGCCGCGGGAGGTGGCCCAGGCGCGGACGCGGGTCGAGACGGCGTCGAGGACGATGACGACGACCAGCACCAGCGCGAGGCAGGCCAAGGCGGCGGGGAAGTGGCGGTAGTCGAGGT
>JALHNL010000094.1 GCA_022843545.1 Phycisphaerales bacterium
TCTCGGGCCGCCCCAGCCGCGCCCGCGCCGCCCGCAGCGCGGGCAGGCCCGCCGGCGTCGCGGCCAGCCCATACACCGTCTCGGTCGGGATCACCGCGAGTTCGCCCGCGAGCAGGCGATCGGCCACCTGCCGAGCGGTCTCGGGGTCGGCCTTCAGAATGGTCGGGGCTAGTGCGCTCACAGGGTCGTCCAGAAGGCGTGCCGCCGGTCTTCCCGCCGCGGGCGACTCACCACATACGGGTACGCCCGCACCCGCGGGTCGGTGATCAACCATAGATGCAACAACCCGCCCACCCGGCGGCCGACCGGCGAGTTTGGCGACCCCAGCCGGCGGGCAGCAACAGCTCGCCGGTGCGGGCCAAGGTCCGAGAACCAGGGCTTCCGCCTAATCCGGGTAGAGCGTACCGGATCGGCCCCTCGGGCGTGGAGGATGGGGTTTGGCGGGGCGGAATCGGGCACGACCGGGCGGGAAGCCCTATCCTCGCCCGGTCGGCGCGGGTTGGGGGGTAGCCCCGGCCCGCAATCCGGCACTCGGGCGGATCAAAACCCACGGTTCGTGCGAATGGGTGACTGCGGCGCTCGCCGCGACGGCCCGAACACGGGCCGGGGGTGGTGAAGCCGGAAGGGTGGTCCCGAGTCGTCCGGGGGTTGGGTGTGTGAGCGTTCGGATAGGCCCGGGACACAGGCGGTGGAGGTCATCATGGCCGACGTGTGCAATCAGCGGATGGTCGGTGGCTCGCGCCGGGCGTTTTCGCTCGTGGAGTTGCTGACGGTCCTGTTCATCATCGCGCTGGTCATCGCGATCCTGATCCCGGCGGTGGCGGGCGCGCGCAACAACGCCCGGCGGGCGGCGACGCTGTCGATGCTGGCCAACCTCTCCAACTCCGCCAAGCAGTTTGAGCTCGACAACCGGCGTGCGCCGGGGTATTTCTCGGCGGCCCGCATGGGCAGCGCGGAGAACGCCACCCGCGGGTTCACCGCGATGAAGAACGTGATGCTCGACCTGGCCGGGGGCATCACGCAGGCGGCGGCCAACCCCAACGGGGGCATCTTTGACGATGTCGGGCCGGTGGCGGCCGAGACGGTGACGGTGGACGTCGGGCAGATCGGCGCGCCCACGGGGCGCGGCGCGGGCTCGACCAAGAGCTACTTCGCGCCCGATCGCGCGTTCCTGAGCGTGCAGAACCTCCCGGGGCAGTTGGCGGGCACCGCCATCACCGCGGGCAACCGCGAGCTGCCCGAACTGGTCGACTCCTGGGGCAACCCGGTGCTGGCCTGGGTCGCGGATGATCGCGGCACCGCGTCCAGCAACGGCGCGGGCTTCAACACCGCCAACGACGGCTTCGCCGCGATGACCAGCGGCACGGGCCCGGCGGCCATCGCGCGGTTCTACTGGAACAGCAACGCGTCGGTGCTGTCTTCGTCGGCCATGGGCAAGCGCGCCCGCCCGCAGAACTTCGCGACCGCCACCGCCAACACGGGCTACAGCCTCATCGGCGCGGGTCGGACCGACGCGCAGATCGTCCGCTCGCTCAGCGGCATCCTGGGCAACCCCGCCTATCCCCGCACCGACGACGCCAACCGCCCCGCCGAGCCGCTGGGCAAGGTCGTCTTCCACTCCCCGGGCGCCGACGGGTGGTTCCTGGGCAGCCAGGACCGCGGCGGCAAGGTGGCGCTGGGCAGCCCGGAGCGGGCCGTCACCTATCGGTCGGGCTTTGATCCCAAGCCCGAGTTCGACGACGTGATCGTCAGCGGCGGGAACTGATCCCGGTCCGAGGGGCTTACCTGGGCTTGCCGGTCTTCACGTCCTGCCCGCGCAGGTGGCGGGTCATTTCAATCGAGAACTGGGCCATCCGCGCCTGCTGGGCGGGTGAGGCCTGCTGGGCGCCGCGATCCACCATGCGGAACACGCCCTCGCCGAACTGCGTGTTCATGCCGCGGTCGTTTTCCTTGGCGAACTGCTGCCCGCGCTGCGCGTTGCGCTTGCCGTCGGCCAGCCGTTCCTCGGGGGTGGCGGTGTTGGACACGCCCGCGAGGTCTTCCATGGTCTTGGTGAACTCGACGAAGGCGTCGTCCAGGAACTTCTCGCGGTTCTCCGGCTTCACCTCCGCGTAGCGCTTGGCGTAGTCGTCCCAGATGTCGATCGCCAGTTGCTGCACGTTCTCGATGAGCTGCTCGCGGGCCTTGCCGGCGATGCCCGCGGCGAAGGCGGCCATGAGCGCCGAGTCGCCGCTGTCCATGCCCTTGAGGCGCGCCACGAGGTCCTTGACGAGCGCGAGGCGCTCGTCGAGCGGGAGGCGGTTGAACTCGTCGGTGAGGAAGGTGTAGCCCAGCACGTCATCGAGGTCGTCGATGAGGTAGTCGGGCTGGGGCACGGGGCGCAGGGCGAAGAAGGCCATGACCCCGCCGGCAAGCAGCAGCACCGCCGCGCCAGCGACGATGCCCTGTCGCACGCGCGGGCGATTGAGCACAGGCATGAAGCCGGCCAGCGCGCCCTTGAGGCGGTCATCGAGCGTGCGCCGCGAACGCAAGCGGAAGCCCCCGGAGCCGGATGTGGATCGAAGAGCCATCACGAGTCCTCACGGGCCGACGGAGGCGAAGGGGTCGGCGGGGTCCACTTCAAGGCGGTCGGCGCGCCAGTCGCCGAAGTACAGAGCCTGGCGTTTGCGGGGCAGGATGAGCGGGTGGAAGTCGCGGACGTCCGCGAGCATGGGGAAGGTGGGGTTGGACTCGTAGAACTTGGTGACGCTGAAGACCGGGTTGTCATCAGCGGCCAGAATCTCGCGCGCGTAGATCAGCGTGCCGCCCCAGTAGAAGTAACTGATGCCGGTGGTGGCGGCGGCCTCGGGGTCGCGGTCGCGCGGGCACCAGTACGGGTCGCTGCGCACCAGGGGCGAGTTCGGATCCGCCGGGTTCTCGCGCACGTTGGGCGTGGTGGAGAAGTAATCGCCCAGCACCACGTGGATCGGCGCGTCGGTGAGCGGGACGCCGCCGGGGTTCTGCCCCGGGTAGGGCGCGGCCCGCGGGATCAGGTCCTTGAAGTCCTTGCGGTACATCTCGAAGGCCGGGCCGAACGCGCGCAGGTTGGCCAGGCACTTGACCCCGTCAGCGGCCTCGCGGGCCTTGCCGATCGCCGGGAGGGTGATGCCCACCACGATCGAGATGATGGCGATGACGACGAGCAGCTCGATGAGCGTGAACGCGCCGCGCGCACCGCGGGCCAGCGTTGATCGGCCCGTGATGACATGGCGATTCCCGACGAGCATGACGCACACCCCGAGAAGGGTCCTGGGGTTCTATGCCCCACGAGAGGCGGGGGTTGCAAGGGTATCGGTCGGCCAGCCGCCCAGGCACGGGAAACTGGGGAACCACGCCGCGGCGACGCTACCGCCCGGCTGGGGGGGTCGTGGAGTGCCGCGACCGCACCATCCCGCGGGTATTGAAATCGAGCAGGCCCGGGAAGAGCGTGCACATGGCCATGCCGAAGCGGACGAAGCGGCCCTTGAAGCCCGTCCACACTTCCGGCCGCGGGCGGCGCAGGCACTTGACGGTGCAGCGGGCGACCAGTTCGGCGTCCTGCACGAGCCAGCCCGGGGCGTGGGGCTTGAGTTCGTCCAGCCCGCTGCGCTCCTTGACCTTGTCGAAGAGCTCGGTGCGCGTGGTGATCGGGTGGATGGTGGAGACGTGGATGCCCTCGGGCTCCAGTTCCAGCCGCATGGCCCGCCCGATGTGGTTCTGGGCCGACTTGGTGGCGGAGTACGCGCTGTAGTAGGGGATGGTCATCTTCGCCAGGCAACTGGAGCAGATGATCACGTGCCCGCGCGGCTCGCCGCCCCCGCGCCCGGCGTGCGGCTTTGACCTGAAGAACTCCACCGCCGGGCGGACCACGTTGAAGGTGCCGAAGAAGTTGACCTCGAAGATCTCGCGCAACTGCGCGTCGGTGGTCTCGAGGATCGGCAGCTCCAGCCCGTAGCCCGCGTTGGCGTCCACCGCGTAGAGCCCGCCCAGGGCCTTGATCGCCCCGCGGATGAACTCGCCGCACGCGCCCGCGTCGGCCACGTCCACGCCCATCGTGAAGACGGGGACGCCGATCTTGCGGCACTCATCCGCGACGGCGGCGAGCTTGTCCTCGCGCCGGGCGCACAGGGCCACGGGCATGCCGGCGCGGGCGCACGCCAGAGCGGTGGCGGCTCCGATACCGCTGGAAGCGCCGGTGATGGCGATGGGTCGGCCTTGAAGGTCAATCGGCATGAGGGCCCGAGCGTAGCGACGCTAGCCCACGGCCAGCGCGACCAGCCCGGCGAGCAGGGCCAGCGCGATGAGCGCCAATGGCGTGACGAGCGACGAACAGGCCTGACACTTGCGGATCGTGAGCATCCTGCCCTCCGAGTCCCCCCCGACCCCGACTCCCCCACCTCAGCCCGAGTCCTCCGGGCTCCAGAATACTTCGGCCCGCGCCGCCCAGGGCTATGAACAGCAGCCCGCCCGGTTAGCGGGTGGATCGCGCGAAGAGCCAGCGCAACTCCTGTATCCGCAAGAGTTTAGAGAATCCGATCATGCCCACGGTCCCCAGCACCGTCGCCGCCCCCAGGCGGGCGAGGTTCAGCCACCAATCCCCGGTCCGCGGAATGAGCAGCAGTCCGGCGACCACCAGCCCACCCATGAGCAGCGAGGCGACGAAGACCCGGGCCATGCCGTTGAGGGTGAAGACGTCGAAGATCGAGCCCGTGGCGGGGAGAGAACGCAGGCGGCGCTGCAGCAGCCACCAGAGCACGAGCGTCTGCACCATGGCGGAAAGGCTGGTGGCCCAGGCGAGCCCGGCCTCCTGCAGCCACCAGATGAGCGAGACATTGAGCGCGAAGTTCAGCCCCACCGCGCCGATGGCGACGCGCATGGGCGTCTTGGTGTCGCCCAGGGCGTAAAACGCCCGCGTGAGCACGTGGTTCAGCGAGTAGGCCCACACCCCGGGCGCGAAGCCCAGCAGCACCGCCGACGAGCGGGCCACGCCCGCCGCGTCAAACCCCGCCTGGCTGGAGCCGACGCGCCCGAAGAGCACGGCGGTGATGTCGTCGCGCACCAGGATGAGCCCGATGCTGGCGGGCAGGCCGATGAAGAACGACAGGCGAAGCCCGCGGCGGAGCGTCTCGGCGAAGGCGGCGGGCTGGTCGGCCTGGCGCGCCAGCAGGGGGAAAACGGCGGTGGCGACGGCGATCCCGAAGACGCCCAGGGGGAACTGATACAGCCGCGTGGTCTGGGCGAGGATGATGTTGGAGGACTCATCGAGCGGGTAGGCGTGTCCGAAGAGCGTGGGCCCGACCCAGATGGGGTACATGGCGATAAAGGTGTCGATGAGCGCGTTGAGCTGCAGCGTGCCCAGCCCGATGGCGACGGGCACGAATTTGCCCAGCATCGCGCGCCCCGCGGGCACGGTGCCCGACCAATCGCGCCGGAAGGTGAAGTGCTGACGCAGGAGTTTGCGGAACCACAGCACCTGCGTGAGCCCCGAGAGGACCGTGGCCCCGCCCAGCACATACGCCAGCGTCGCGTCGCCGTGCCAGCCCCCGATCAGCCCCACCACGCCCACGGCGGTGATGAAGGAATTGAGGACCAGGGGCCCGGAACTGGCGGGCCCGAAGCGGCCGTGAACCTGCAGCATGCCGGCGAGGATCGCGGCGGTGCAGATCAGCGGCATGAAGGGGATCATGACGAGGATGAGCTTGAGGGAAAGGTCGCGCTCGGGGTCGCGGGGGAGCGCCAGCAGCGCGCCCAGCAAGCCCAAAGCGATCAGCACGGTGAGCGCGCCGGTGACCAGCCCCAGCACATAGAGCGTGAGCGAGGCCAGGCGGTCGGCGTGCTCGCGCCCGTCCTTCAGGCCCGAGGTGTACGCCGGGATGAAGGCCGCGGAGAGCGCGCCCTCGCCGAAGAGCCGGCGGAACATGTTGGGGATCGCGAAGGCCGCGGCGAAGGCGGAGCCCACGGCGGTGTTGCCGAAGAGGCGGACGATGAGGATGTCGCGGATGAGCCCGCCGAAGCGCGAAAGGAGGGTGACGCCCGAGACGGCGCGGACGGCGCGGGAGAGGGGGGCGTGGTCGGGCTTGGGGGGCTGGGGGTCGGGCATGGGGCGGGTCAAGTGCGTGCGGTCGTTCACCCCGCGTGCGGCGTGGCGCGCACCGGGGCAGGAAGGTAGATCGGATGGCGGAAGACCCGGGCAACACCCGGCGGGCCGTCACGGGTTCGTCGGGGCGGGGGTGGGGTTGGGCCCGATGAGGCGCTTGACGATGATGATGAACACGCCGGTGAGCAGGAGGTTGAGCGCCAGCGAGAGCATGGCGACGATGACCATGGGCCCGCCGATGCCATACGAAAGCGAGACGACCAGGACGCCCGCGCCGACCTCGCCTCGGGGCCACATGCCGATGGCGACGGCGATGCGCTCGCGGAGCGGGGCCTCCTTGCGGTAGCAGAAGGCGGGGAACATCTTCCCGAGGTTGGCCAGGACGGTGACGATGACCACGTGCAGCGCGATCATGCCCCAGTCGAGCGTCTCGCCCGGCTTGACCATGGTGCCCACCGCCGGCATGGAGAGCCCGACGAGGATCATGAACACGGCGGACATGGTGGTGCCCGCGATGGCCTCGGAGCGCTCGTGTTCGTCGACCTTGGCGTGGTGAGCGCCGTGGTGCTCGGGCGCGGCGCCCTCGGCCTGGGCGAGGCCGTGCCCGTGGCGGGGGCGGATCATGCAGCCCAGCACGAAGGCGGGCAGGAGAATCTCGAGGTGGATGGGCACCTTGACGTCAATCGCCTTGCTGCCCTGATAGATGAGTTCGCACCCCACGAAGAGAATGAAGGCGTAGAACAGCACGTTGAACCAGCGTGAGGGCAGGGCCCAGCGGTGCAGGTACTTCCAGGCCAGCCACAACTGGGCGAGCATGAGCAGCACCACCACCGCGAGCTGCCACTTCAGGCCCACCATCATCATCTTCAGCGGGATCATGAAGAGCACGGTGTCGATGTCGTCGAAGATCGCCAGGATGCGGGCCTTGACGAAGAGCCAGGTGCTCACCAGCCCGGCCGCCGCGAGCATCGAGAAGAGCACGCCCGCGCTGGTGGGCGCGGCGAAGCGCCCGGTGAGGAGCGACTCGGTCCAGGTGTGCGAGGTCCACCACTGGTCCTGGGGGTGGAAGACGAAGACGAAGTACACCGCGGCGAAGATCCACGGGAAGCCCGCGGCGGTGCAGGCGACGATGTAGTCCCAGGCGTACTTGCGCACGTTGGACTTGTCGATGTTGAACTCGAGCCCCACGTGGATCATGATGAACGCCAGCGCGATCATCGTGAGCCAGCGCACGCCCGTGGCCCAGGTGGCGGCGGCCTGCGGCTCAAGCCAGCCGGGGACCAACTGAGAGAACACCAGCCCCGCCACCAGCAGCCCGGAATACAACAGGACTTTCTGCATGGTCCGACGATAGCCGACGCGCGGTCACCGCGACGCGGCGGGCGATGACGACGCGGGCCCCGCCGAAGGCACGACCACCGAGGCCGCCGCGCTCAGCCGCGACACCACCTCGTCCCACTCTTTTGCGATCGCCTCGGCCAGGGCGCGATAGTCGAGCGCGCCTGGGCACCACTTGTCGTATTCAAAGATCGTCTGCCCGAACGACGGCGCCTCGGCCACCTTCACATTCCGCCGAACCGCCGGGCGATACACCCGCGCCTTGCTCCAAGGCACGTTCTGGGTGCGGGCCTCGGTGAAGAAGGCGTCGAGGTCCGCCACCACCTCGCGGCTGTGGCTGGTGCTGGCGTCGTGGTTGCAGAGGATGACGCCCGTGACGTGCAGGTGGGGGTTCACCGTGCGCCCCACCAGCGACACCGTCTGCATGAGTTTGCCCACGCCCTGCAGGGCCAGGAAGTGCGCCTGCATGGGGATGAACACCTCGCGCACCGCCGAGAGCCCGTTGAGCGTGAGCAGCCCGAGGCTCGGCGGGCAATCGATGAGGATGAACTCCGCGGCGCGCGGGCCCTGCTCGCGCTGATACGCCTCGATGGCGCGGCGCAGACGCAGCGTCTTGTCGGGCGCGCCGGCCAGCTCGGGCTCGGCGCCCGCCAGGTCGGTGGTGGCGGCGGCGAGCGCCAGGTTCGGCCGGGCCTGCACCAGCACCTCGGCGAGCGAAACGCCGGGGTCCAGCAGCAGGTCGTACACCGTGGGCTGGTCGCCCTCGGGCTCTTTGGCCCCCAGGTGCAGCGACGCGTGCCCCTGCGGGTCAAGGTCGATGAGCAACACGCGCCGCCCCAGCCCCGCCAGGCCCGCCGCCAGATTCACCGCGGTGGTGGTCTTGCCCACGCCGCCCTTCTGGTTCATCAGCGCGATGGTGCGCGCCGGCGGGGTCGAAGAGTTTGAGGGGGTGGACGACATCGGGGCGAGTATACGGGCGGCGCGCCGGGGATGGGCCGGTTTGCCCCGCTTGCCAAGCTTGCCGCGCGTTGGCCCCGGATAATCCCGCGTGCCCGAACTGCCCGAGGTCGAAAGCGTGCGCCGATCGATCGCCCCGCGTGTGGAGGGCGCGAGGGTCGCCGCGATCACGCTGCACCGCGCCGACATCGTCACCGGCCGCGCCGCCCCTGCCGACCTGCTCGAGGGCGACGAGATCCGAGCCACCGCCCGGCGGGGCAAGCAGTTGGCCCTGCTGAGCGCCGGCGGGCGCGTGGTGATCGTCCACCTGGGCATGAGCGGGCAATTGCTCTGGCTGCCGGCCAACACGCCGCCCAAGCGCGCCGACCACATCCACGCCCGCTGGACGCTCGCCAACGACCGCGGCGTGGTCATCTTCCGCGATCCGCGCCGCTTCGGCGGGTTGTGGACGCTGCCGACACGCGATGCGCTGGATGCCCACTGGTCGTCCCTGGGGCCCGACGCGCTCGCGATCAGCGCCGTCGACCTGGCCCGGGCGTGCGCGGGCACGCGCCGTGCGATCAAGTCGGTGCTGCTGGATCAGCGCGTGCTCGCCGGCGTGGGGAACATTTACGCGGACGAGGCGCTCTTCGCCTCGGGGATTCACCCGCTGCGCCGCGCCAGCGCGCTGAGCGAAGCCGAGATCGACACGCTGGCGGCCCGCGTGCGGGCCGTGCTGGCCGCCGCCATCGACGCCGGCGGATCCACCCGCCGCGACTACGTGAACGCGGAGGGCGAGGCGGGAGGCTTTCAGTCGCGTCACGCGGTGTACGGCCGGGGCGGAGAGGCGTGCGTGGTGTGCAAGGTCGCGCTGAGAGAGGCGCAGGTGGGGCAGCGAACGACGGTGTGGTGCGACCGCTGCCAGCCCCGCACGCGCCGCGCCGGGCGTCCGCGCTGCGGATTGACTCTCCACAGGCTTGTTCAGGTGTGGATGAACACCGAGACGAGCCGATGAACACCGCCGCGAATGTGCGCGACCTGTGCGCCGGGTGTGGCTCTTCTGTTCTCTTGAGTAAGGTTAGAGAACAGTAAGAAACAGAAACAAGCCCTGTCGTCGCGTGGACATGTCCCCGTCGGGTGACGCTAAACCCACGCGCCGACGGAGGTTGAGCGCGAGGACGGAGTCTTGATCCGGCGTGCACAGACTATCGGGTGCGCTCGCGCCGCTGCCGACAGCGCGGGGGAGGGGTGGGCGTGTCGCTTGCGCCGGCGCGGTCCGCGCCTGTCGGCATCGCCCGCGCCGCGGCGCGCCGGTCCACGAACACTCCACACGTTGCGCGGCACGCTAGAGACAGTCCCGCGCACCGTGCGCGTCCGCGCCGTGCGCGGTATCTTGCCGCCGTGGACCTCATCCTCCGCACGCCCCGTCTGGCGCTGCGCCCGCCCACACTGGGCGACCGCGAAGCGTGGCTCAGCGCCGAGGTGGCCAACGAGGCCCACTGGGGGCGCTTTGGCCCGCGCCCTCAGCCCGGACGAACACTCAACCAGGTGTTCGACGACTTCCTGCTCCGCGCCCGCGAAGGCGAGCGCGACGGCACGGGTTACCGCTTCCTGGCTTTCGAGTCCGGCGAATACGTTGGCCAGGTGGCGCTGAACAACATCGTGCGCCGCGCCTTCGAGAACGCCGCGCTGGGCTGGCGCGTGACGCTCGCGGCGCAGGGGCGCGGTCTGGCCTGTGAGATGGTGGCGCGGGCGATTGACTTCGCGTTCGCCGCGCCGCCCGACGGGCTGGGTCTTCATCGCGTGGAGGCGAACATCATGCCCATCAACACCCGGTCGATCAGGCTGGCCGAGCGGCTGGGCATGAGGCGCGAAGGGCTGTCGCTGCGGATGCTGTGCATCAACGGTGAGTGGGAAGACCACCTGCGCTACGCGGTGTTGTCCGACGAGTGGAGCGCCGCCGCGCGGGCGGGACCCGGGGGCGTCAGCGGTCCAGCGTCCGGCACGTGACGGTGAGTTCGCCGTCTGCGCTCTCGAGTCTCATCACGCGCACGCGGCGCCCGTCGGGGAGTTTGAGGATAACGCTGGGGGCCAGCGGGGCCTCGCCCGCCAGGGCCCGGGCCAGGGTGGCCACCGCGGGCGCGGAGCGCACGCTCTCGGGCAGCCCGATGGACGAGCCCCCGTCGATCAGCCGCAGAGCCCACGACGTGGGCAAGGGCAGCCGGCCCACGGCGAAGCTCTCCGCGGGCACCCAGAGCGCGCCCCGCTCGTCGATCCACGGGCGCACCTGGGCGGTGATGATCCGCTCGCCGTCGCCCGGCGACGGGCCCAGCCTGACGCGCACGGCCAGCGCGATGCGGCCCTGAGCGAAGTCACACTGAACCTCGGCGATCTCCGCGGGCCAGGTCTTGAGCCCGGCCTGGCTGGTGGCCCACGGGCCCAGGCGCGAGTTGAGCCACGCGTTGGCGGGCGTGGTGCGCAGGCTCATGCGCCAGTCCTCGCCTTCGCGCACGCGCGACAGTTCGGTCGTCAGTTCGTTCTCGACGCTCTGCCCGACGCGCGCCAGCGACGGGTCGGCGGTGTCGATCACGCGCCACCACGACGGCGCGCGGTGGCTCAGCACCAGCGCCGCCCCCACCGCCAGCGCGGTGATTCCCGCCAGGCCCAGCAGCCCCAGAAGCACCCAGCGGCGGCAGCCGCGCGTGCGCAGGTTTTGCCCGCCTTCGCCCATCCGCCGAGGTTACCGGATGTTCCGCGGGACCACCCCGGCCCCCGCGCGGGCGGGCTCGGGAAAGCGCACGGCGGCGCGCCTAGCATTGTGGATCACTTGCCGGTGGCCTCACTTCGCCCCGCACGGTCGTACTCGACCACGGGCCCCGAACTGGGAATCTGCTGGCGGCGGCCTGAGCCTCGACCTTTGGTCGACGGACGAACCGCTGTGACCCAGTGCGGCCCCCTCTGTCCCAACTGTTTTGGTGCAAAGGCGTCCGAACGTATCCGCGCTCCGCGTGCGCCCCTAGGCGCCGTGATGCAGCGCCAGGAGTTGGTTGTTTTTATGGCTTTCACGACTCTCTCGCTTTCGTCTCCTCTTCTCCAGGCTCTTCGTGACGAGGGGTACTCCACCCCCACCCCGATCCAGGCCCAGGCCATCCCGCCGCTGATGGAGGGCCTCGACCTCCTCGGCTGTGCGCAGACCGGCACGGGCAAGACGGCGGCCTTCGCGCTGCCGATCCTGCACCGCCTGCTCGCCCAGAAGCCCGACCCCGCGCGCCGCGGGCCGGCCCTGCCCCGCGCCCTCATCCTCGCCCCCACCCGCGAGCTGGCCACCCAGATCGGCGACTCCTTCGCCACCTACGGACGCCACACCGGGCTGCGCCACGCGTGCATCTACGGCGGCGTCTCGCAGTTCCACCAGGAGCGGGCTCTGCGCAACGGCGTGGACATCCTCATCGCCACCCCCGGGCGGCTGATGGACCTCATGGAGCAGCGGATCACCAACTTCTCGGCGATCTCGATCTTCGTGCTCGACGAGGCCGACCGCATGCTGGACATGGGCTTCATCCAGCCCATCCGTCGGATCGCGGCGGCCCTGCCCGCGGCGCGGCAGACGATGCTGTTCTCGGCGACGATGCCCGGGCCGATCCGCTCGTTGGCGCAGTCGCTGCTGAAGAACCCGGTGACCATCACGGTCGCGGCGGTGTCGAGCGCGGCGCCCAAGATCAAGCAGTCGCTCTTCTATGTCCCCCGCACCCGCAAGCAGGCGCTGCTGCAGCACCTGCTCGACGAGTCCGGCGTGGAGCGGGCCGTGGTCTTCACCAAGACCAAGCACGGCGCCGACCGCGTGATGAAGAAGCTCGTGCAGTCGGGTGTGAGCGCGCAGGCCATCCACGGCAACAAGGCCCAGAACCAGCGCCAGCGCGCCCTGGACGCCTTCAAGTCCGGCCGCTCGCGCGTCTTGGTCGCCACCGACGTCGCCGCCCGCGGGCTCGACGTTGACGGCATCACCCACGTCATCAACTTTGACCTGCCCATGGAGCCCGAGGCCTACGTGCACCGCATCGGCCGCACCGGCCGCGCCGGCGCCGAGGGCATCGCCATCTCCTTCTGCGACCCCGAGGAGCGCGGGCTGCTCCGCGACATCGAGCGGCTGCTGGGCAACAAGGTCCCCAGCGCCGGCCCGCTGCCCGAACTGCCCGAGCCCGTCTTCACCGACACCCGCCCGCTGGTTCACCCCGGCGCGCACACGGGTGGGCGGATGGTGAACGAACTGCCCCCGGCCCGCCCCGCACCCCACAACCCGGGTGCCTTCCCCTCCCGCGGTTCGCCGGATCGCCGCCCGAACCAGGGCCCGCGTACCCCGCGCCCCGCCCATCATCCCAAGAACGCTCAGCCGCAGGGTCACTCCTCCGGCGGTGGGCACGCCCATCCGCCGCAGGCTCCCCGGCACG
>JALHNL010000095.1 GCA_022843545.1 Phycisphaerales bacterium
CTGCCACGGGATGACGAGCTTGCGCTGGCCGCCCACCTTCATGCCCGGGATGCCGATTTGCCAGCCGGGGATCAAGCTGCGAAGCGGGAACTCGATGGGCTCCTTGCCCATGTTGCTGTCAAACTCGACCCCGTCAACCTTGCGGGTGCCGCGATAGAAGACCTTCACGGTCTGGTCCACGCCGGTGCACTCCGCGCCGTCGCCCACCTTGATGTCCTCAATGACCAGCGTGTTGAGCGCCTCGACCTCGAAGACCAGGTCGGCGTTGGCGGGGATGATCTGCTTGCCGGTGCGGCGGTCGGTGAAGCCCTTCTCGCCATAGGCCATCTTGGCGGGGATGGTCAGCTTGCGCTTGCCGCCGACCTTCATGCCGGGGATGCCCTCGACCCAGCCGGCGATGAGCCGACCGGCCTTAAGCTGCGCCGCGAGCGGATCGGGGCGGGAGTAGGACGAGTCAAACTCCTCACCCGTGGCCTTCAGCGTGCCGCGGTAGTGCATCACCACATACGCGCCGGGCTTGATCTCCGCGCCCGTGCCCTCGGCCAGATCCTGGATCACCAGGCCGCTTTCCAGCGTGCGCTCCGGGCCCGCGGCCTGAGCGGCAGCGGGGGCCGTCGCGGGCGCGGTGGTCTCCGCGGGCTTGGGGGCGTCCTTGGACGGGTCGCCGGCCAAAGCCGCGGGGGTGAGCAGGGCGAGGGTGACCAAAACGAACGGGTTATGGATCCGCATAACGGTCCTTTCGTACGGGTTTGGGGGCGGATGCTAGGCGGATGAATCCGGGCTTTGATTGAATGGGCGGGCCCCCCCCGCGGAATGCCCATCCCCATCGAGACTCCATGCGACTTCCCTTCACCAAGATCTGGCGTGCTTTCCCGGAGCTCGACCGCTTCTCCGATGCGCAATGCGAGAGGTTTGTTGCTGCGGCCGGGGGTTGGGTTCCCCGGATCGTCCAGTTCTTCGCCGTAATGATCAGCATTCCTGTTCTGCTTTTCGCCTATTTCCAACTGCTGTTCGCGCTCCCGAACTGGTGGAGTTCGGGCGGGGAGGGCGAATGGACCGTCATCGGCGCGGCGGTTGTGTTTGGTTTGTCTCTGGTTGTGGGCATGGCGGCGAGAGACCGGGTGCTCCGTCAGCGGGTCAAGGAAGTGATGCGGGCCGGGAGCACATGCGCCGGGTGCCACTACAGCATTCTGGGACTGCCGGTGTCAGAGGAGACGAAGGTGCGCTGCCCGGAGTGCGGGCTCGAAGCCACCGTGAACCCCGCCATAGGCGAGCTCGTGATCGACTCGCACGGGAATGTCGCCACCCGTGCCGACGGCCCGTCGCAGGACTGATACCCGCGGCTCGGGCGCGCTGTCAACGATCTCCCCATGCCGTCTAAGGCCTCACTCAGCCCCCCCTCCAACCCCCTCGCCGAGGCCTACTTCGCGTCTCGCGGCTGGACGCCCTTCGCCTTCCAGCGCGAGTGCTGGGCGGCCCAGGCGGCCGGGCGCAGCGGGCTCGTCCACGCCGCCACCGGCACCGGCAAGACGCTCGCGGTGTGGATGGGGGCGCTTCAGGAGCAAACGCCAAAGGGCCAAAGGGCCAAAGGGCCAAAGGAAGAAAGAGGGCTCAAGGTCCTCTGGATCACGCCCATGCGGGCCCTGGCCGGCGACACGCTCAAGTCCCTGCGCGAGGCCGCAGAGGGCGCGGGCGTGGGCTGGGACATCCAGGCCCGCACCGGCGACACCTCCTCATCGGCCAAGGCCAAGCTGCGCACCGCCCTCCCCGACGCGCTCATCACCACGCCCGAGAGCCTGAGCGTCATGCTCAGTTACCCCGAGACCCAAGAGCGGCTCGCGTCGCTGCGCCTCATCGTCTGCGACGAATGGCACGAACTGCTGGGCACCAAGCGCGGCGTGCAGACCGAACTGTGCCTGGCCCGCCTCCGAAGGCTCTCGCCATGCGTGCGAACGTGGGGCCTCTCGGCCACGCTGGGGAACGTCGAGCACGCCCTGGAGGTGCTGGTGGGCGGTGGCACAGACGTCCCGCCTGTGCCTCTTCAGGAGGGCGAGTCACGGGGAGGGCGGGCGGAACACACGCGACTCACCCACCAAGGGCGTGCCCTGCTCGTCCGAGGCGATCAGTCCAAGGCCTACGAGGTCGAAACGCTCTTGCCGCAGACCATGGACCGCTTCCCGTGGTCGGGTCACATCGGGCTGCGCCTGCTCAAGCCCGTCATCGAGCGCATCGAAGCGGCCCGCTCCACCCTGCTCTTCTGCAACACGCGCGGGCAGGCCGAGATCTGGTACCAGGCCTTGGTCGCCCAGCGCCCCGACTGGCTCGACGGTGACGGGGCCATCGCCATCCACCACGGCTCGCTCGACCGGGGCCTGCGCGGCGAGGTGGAGGAACGCATCAAGGCCGGCTCGCTGCGCTGCGTGGTCTGCACCAGCAGCCTCGACCTGGGCGTGGACTACCCGCCCGTCGACCAAGTCATTCAGATCGGCTCGGCCAAGGGCGTGGGGCGGTTCATGCAGCGCGCCGGGCGCAGCGGGCACCAGCCCGGCAAGCCCAGCCGCCTGCTGTGCGTGCCCACCAACGCGTGGGAACTCGTCGAGTTCGCGGCGGCGCGCCGCGCGATCGCCGGCGGGCGGATCGAGGCCCGCTCGGGCCTGCGCCTGTCGCTCGACGTGCTCTGCCAGCACCTGCTCACGCTGGGCGTGGGCGGCGGATTCAGGCCCGCGGAGGCCCTCGCCGAGGCCCGCGCCACCCACGCCTTCGCGGGCATCACCGACGAGCAGTTCGGCTGGGCCCTGGACTTCGCCGTGCGCGGCGGCGGCGCGCTCAAGGCCTACACGCGCTTCGCCCGCCTGCGCGAAGAGAACGGGCTTTTCGTCGCCGCCGGCCCGCCGGTGGTGCGGCTTCACCGCCTCACCATCGGCACGATCACCTCGGACGCGTCGATGAACGTCCGCTTTTCGGGCGGCCGCAGCCTGGGAACCATCGAAGAGGGCTTCGTGAGCAAGCTGCGCCCCGGCTCGCGATTCGTCTTCGCCGGGCGCGCCCTGGAACTCGTGAAGGTCCACCAGATGACCGCCTTCGTCCGCCCGGCCAAGGGGCGGGCCCGCGGGCCGATCGTCAGTTACCCCGGCGGGCGCATGCCGCTGAGCCACGAACTGGCCCAGGAGGTCCGCCGCGTGCTGGCGATGGACCCCGCGCAGCGCGAGGAGATCCCCGAACTGGCGCGGGCGGGCCCCGTGCTGCGGATTCAGCAGGAGTGGTCCGCGCTGCCGCGCCCGGGCGAACTGCTCATCGAGCGTTGCCGAACGCGCGAGGGCTGGCACGTGTTCGTCTATCCGCTGGAGGGGCGGCTGGTCCACGAGGGGCTGGCGACACTGCTGGCCTTCCGCCTGGCGCGCGACCAGCCGCGGACGTTCTCCATCAGCGCCAGCGACCTGGGGCTCGAACTGCTCTGCACCACCGCGCTGGACCTGGACGAGACCGCCTGGCGCGCCGCGCTCTCCGCCGACCGGCTGGCCGAAGACCTGCTGGAGTGCTTGAACGCCTCGGAACTGGCCAAGCGTCAATTCCGCGAAGTGGCGCGCATCGCCGGGCTGCTCACGCCCGCGCTGCCGGGGCAGGGGCGTTCAAGCAAGCAGACGCAGGCCTCCAGCGAGCTCTTCTTCGACGTCTTCAGCGAGTTCGATCCGGGCAATCTGCTTCTGCATCAGGCCAAGCGCGAGGTGCTGGAGCGGCAACTGCAACTCGACCGCCTGCGAATCACGCTGGAGAACCTGCGGGCGTGCGCCATCCGCCTGGTGGACCTGCCCGCGCTCTCGCCCATGGCCTTCCCGCTGTGGGCTGATCGATTGCGTGCCGAACTCACCACCGAGCAGTGGGAGGACCGCGTCAAGGCCATGCTCGCGCAGCTCGAACACCAGGCCGACGCGCCTATCCACGCACCCCTGCCCCGGGCCCGCCGCCGACCGCGCGCGTGATCGCGCCTCACGTCCCCCGCACGTTCCCGAAGAGTTCGATGTGCAGGCGCGGGCAGTAGCGCCAGCCGCGCTGCGTGCAGATCGCCTCCAGTTCCTGCCGCCTTTGCGGCGTGGGCACGGTCACGCCCTCGGGCATGAGCATCACATCGTCGTTGGTCCACCCGCGCAGCGCGCTCAGAAGCGCGTCGATCTCCGCCAGGTCGCGACCATCGCTCACCACAAACTTGAGTTGCCGGCCCGGCGCGGGGTAGTCGTCCAGCAGGCTCTGCAGCACCGGGATGTTCAGCCGCCGCGCATCGTGACGACCTCCCGCACCCGCCCACGCCGGCTCGATCCCGCCCGCTGAGGCCTGCGACGCCGTCGGCGTCGAATTCGTCAATTTGGGGCTGATGCTCATCAGGTCCGCCGGTGCGTCCTCCGGCGGGCGGATGGTTCCCGCCGTCTCGATCGTCACGTGCAGCCCGTGATCGCGCAGCCGCGACACCAGGCCCGCCCGTCCGCCGATGATCGCGAACATCATCGGCTCACCGCCCGTCACCACCGCGTGCCGAACGCCGCGCTCATCGCGGGCGCGCCGGGCCTCACCCACCAGATCATCCAGCGTGCGGGCGGCCTTCTCGGGGTTCCAGCTCGCGTACGGCGTGTCGCACCACGCGCACCGCAGGTTGCACCCGCTGAGGCGCACGAACCACGAGGGCGTGCCCGTCAGCCGCCCTTCGCCCTGCACGCTCACGAATGTCTCGGCGACCGGCACCGCGCTCATGCCGCCATCGTACGGGCTCGCCTCAGCGCATTTCGACGAAGCCCGACAGCACCAGTTGCTGGATCAACTTCAGCAGCCGCGGGTCGTCGACCGGCGTGGGCAGGTCGCCGCGCGAGGCCAGATCCGCCAGGCATCCGCGCGCGGGCCGCTGCCCATCCAGACCCGCCAGCAGCACGTGGATGCTCTGGTGAACGCCCATCGGCAGCGTGAGCGAGCACTGATGGATCAGGTGGGCCTCGCCCGTCGGGTTCTGCTGATCAACCATGAGCCGCAGGTTGTCGGCGCCCTTGAGCACGCTGTCGAGCAGCCGCTCGGCTCGCGCGGGGTCCATCAAGGCCGTCTGCGCGGCGAAGATGCGCGTGATGACCGCCGAGGCCGGGCCCACCGCCTGACGCAGCGGCGTGCCCTGGGCGCGCAGCCAGTTCTCGCCCTTCCGCTTCCGGACGATCAAGGCGCCGAACGTGACGCCCCCGATCCCGTGGCGGGCGCACACCGCGCTCCACTCCTCGCGCGAGGTCGGCGAAGCGCTCGAGCCGGCGATCCACTGCGTGTAGTACTCGCCGGGTGTCATCGTGCTCCCGCGGAGCACCATGGCATCGCAGCCCGCGCCGCCCAGCCACGCCCGCGGACGCGCCGACCAGTCCTTGGGTTCCGGATGATGCCACAGCCCCAGCATCACCGCGTACCCGCCTTCCTGCAGCAGCCCGGGCGCGCCGCGCACCAGCCGCTCCAGCAGCCCGTCGGGCGTGTCACCCTGGTTCGAGATCGCCCGACCCGCGCCCTGCGCCGCGATGATGAACGGCGGATTGCACGCCAGCAGCCCGACTCGCCCCGAAAGGTCCTTCAGCGGCTCCAGCAGATCACCTTCGCGGAACTCGATCTTCTCCAGCGCGCCCGACATGGCCGCCGTGCACGCCGTTAGGTGCAGCGCCCGCGGGTTCACGTCGGTGGCGATGACGCGCCGCGCATGCCGGGCCATCAGCGCGCTCAAGAACCCCTGCCCCACGCCCAAGTCCACCGCCACCTCCACGCTCACGCGCGGGCTCAGGTCCGCCAGCAGCGCCGTCGCGTTCCCGATGGGCAGCACAAACTCCGCGGGCGGGTCAAAGACCGTTTGCGGCGGGCGGTCGCTGGCGCTCAGCGTGCCCGCCATCGGCACGATCATCGCCGCGACGCGCGTGGTGTTCGCGGGCGCGGCGGCGTCCAGCAGCCCCGCCTCGCGCAGCGCGCCCAGGCCCGGCTCCGTCAGCGCGCGGGTGATCTCCACCGTGGGCACGAACTCGCCCAGAATCAGGGCGCGGATCGCCCACTTCAGCGCCGGGTCCGGCGACCAGTGGTCAAAGGCCTTGGTGGCGGCGTCCATCCATCCGGGCGAACCGATCGCCCCGAGCCGGGCGATGATCGCATCGGTGAACCCGATGGCGCGGAGGCGGGCGGCGAGATGCGCGAGCGCGAGGGGCTTCATGGGCCCAGAGGATAACCCGACACCGCCCCTCGCTCACAGCCCCAGCTTCTCCCCCAGGAACCCGCTCACCTGCCCGATCCCGAGCCGCTGCTGCTGCCCGGTGTCGCGGTCGCGGACGGTGACGGTCTGGTCCTTCAGGCTGTCGCCGTCGACCGTGAAGCAGTAGGGGCACCCCGCCTCGTCCATGCGGGCGTAGCGCTTGCCGATGGACTGCTTCGCGTCGCTCTCGATGAAGCCGTAGCGCCCGAACTTGGCGAAGAGCTCGTCGGTGAGCCTGTCGGCGACCTCGGGCATGCCGTCCTTGTCCATGAGCGGGAAGACCGCAGCCTTGATCGGCGCCACCCGCGGGTGCAGCTTCAGGAACTCGGGCGACGGGCGCGACGGATCGACGGTGTAGCCCTCGCAGATGAGCGCCAGCGCGCCGCGATCAAGCCCGGCGGCGGGCTCGATGCAGTGGGGCATGTAGCGTTCGCCCTTCTTGCCGCCGTTGGGCAGCGTCTCGCCGCGGGTGGTGTCGAAGTAGTCGAGCTTGACCTTGCTGTGGGTCTGGTGCTGGGTGAGGTCGTAGTTGCCGCGGTGGGCGATGCCCTCGAGCTCGCCGAAGCCCGGCGCGGTGAAGGGGAAGCGGTACTCCACGTCGCTGGTGCCCACGGAGTAGTGGGAGAGTTCGTCCTTGTCGTGCTCGCGCAGGATCAGGTTCTCGCCCGCCAGCCCGATCGCCTTCCACCAGTCCATTCGGAAGTCGCGCCAGAAGACGTACCAGTCCCGCGACTCGTCGGGGTGGCAGAAGAACTCCAGTTCCGCCTGCTCAAACTCGCGCGAGCGGAAGGTGAAGTTGCGGGGTGTCACCTCGTTGCGGAAGGAGCGCCCCGTGTTGCCGATGCCGAAGGGGATCTTCACGCGCGTGGAGTCGACCACGTTCTTGAAGTGCAGGAAGACGCCCTGGGCGGTTTCGGGGCGCAGGTACGCCTTGTTCGCCTCGTCGCGGATCGCACCGGGAATGGTGTCGAACATGAGGTTGAACATCCGGGGCTCGGTGAGCGTGCCGGGCTTCTCCGCATCGGGCCCGATGACGCGTGTCCACGGCTGGGGGAGGCTCGACAGCGCCACGCTCTTGATCGCCCCGAAGGTCTTCTCCGCCTTCTTCTTCTGCTTGGCCTCGGTCGGCTGATCACCCACGTACGCGAAGACCGGCTTGTCGCCCGGATCACCGCTCTCGGGCACGAACACCATCACGTGGTCGTAGCGGTAGCGCCCCTTGGTTTCCTTGCAATCCACCATCGGGTCGTTGAACCCGCCCACGTGCCCGCTCGCCTCCCACACCTTCGGGTGCTGGATGATGCACGTCTCCAGCGGCACGTTCACCACCCGCTGCCCGCCCGGGCCGCGCCGCCCCCAGCACGGGTTCAGGATCATGTCCTGCCACCACGCGTCGCGCAGGTTCTTCTTGAGCTGCGCGCCCAGCGGGCCGTAATCCCAGAAGCCGTTGATCCCGCCGTAGATGTCCGAGGCCTGGAACACAAAGCCCCGCCGCTTGCACAGCGCCATGATGGCGTCCATGGACCTGGACGGGGAGCCGGCGGGGGCGGGTGAGGGCGTGCTGGGAGCGGAGTTCGACATAGGGGCGGATGATATGGATGCGGCGCACGCCCCGCGTGGGAGCGACTCCCCCAATGGGGCCACGCCCGCGCCCCGCGGATCGCCCCGAAGCGGGCACGGGCGCACACGAGCGTGCTGGCCCCAAGGGGGGATTTCATCTGCGAATGTCATCCCCGCGCTGGCATCGCTCCCCGCACCGGGTAACGTGCTCACATCAGCGGCCGCTCACTCGTGCGGCCGGCGGGCCACTCTCCCCGCTCACAGTTCTCTCTCACAAGGATGACATCATGCGCTCCGCTCTCGTCTTCGTTTCGTTGACCGCGTTCTCGGTCTTCGCGGGCCTCGCCCACGCCGCACCCAGTTGGGACATCCGCAAGCCCCCGGTCGTCGGCCCGCCCAACACCGGCCCCGTGATCGACGCGCCCGCCTCTCAGGGCCAGTGGTTCCGCCCGCGCCTGCCCACCGGCGGCCTGGGCGAGCCCGAGGTCCGCTCGCACGAGTTCTACGACAACGTGCGCCAGGGCGTGACCGGCGCAGCTTTCGGCGGCGGCACCGCGAGCTCGGCCGCGATCGAAGGTCTCTTCGCCGGCTACACCACCGCCCCCGGCGGCCTCGCCACCGGCTACTCGATCCGCGCCACCATCCGCAACGACACCGGCAGCGAACTGGGCGTCCCCGAGTTCGGCACCAACTCGCACGAAGAGTTCCGCCAGGGCACCTCGCCCGAATACGTGGGCACCCTGTTCGCGGCCAAACTCACCACCCACTGGGCCGATGACGGCGTGCTCGGCAACTTCACCCTGGCCTCCCCGGCCAACTTCGCCTCGCCCAACGCCGCCCAGCAGGGCGCGCCCGGCGAGTCGGGCACTTTCGCCGTGGGCTACGACCAGCTCGCGTGGTACTCCTTCACGCAGACCGGCGCATACCAGGTGCCGACGTGGGACTTCGGCGACATCCCCGTGGGCGGCTCGGTCACCCGCACGCTGACATTCTCGTTCTACGACGTCGTCCCGCTCACGGCTCTGCCGCAGATCCCCACGGGCCAGGACCTCTTCATCAACCGCACCACCGACCTCAAGATCGGCAAGTACTTCGTCGCCGACCCGGTGCGGAGCGCCATCTTTGACACCGGCGCGCCCTACCCCTCCGGCGACATCAGCCCAGGCTCGCTGCTGGGCAATGTCTCCGTCTTCCACAACGTCCCCGCCCCCGGCGCGGCCGCGCTGCTCGCCCTGGGCGGGCTGGTGGGCCTGCGCCGCCGGCGTTGATCGGGTGATGGCTTCCTCTTGATGCTCCGCGCGGGCCCGGGACCTCCCGGGCCCGCTTTCGTTTGGAAGATTGCCCTGCAAGGTCCTGAGGGCTTGTCCGCACACTCTCCTGAAGGCCGGCCTCCGCCGACCCACCCCGTGCCCTAACGGGCCTTTGAGGAGAGAAGCATGTTCACCCGTCGCCATGCCGTCCTGTCCGCCTCCGCCCTGGCCCTGCTTTCCGGGTCCGCCCTCGCCAGCCCCGCGCTCGACATCCGCGTCGGGCCGGTGATCTCCGCCTTCCCCGCCGGGCCCACCTTTGATCCGAGCTCCAGCCAGGGCCAGTGGTTCCTGCCCAACAGCGGAGCCAACCCCGAGGTCCGCACCCACGAGCTCTACGACAACATCGCCGGCGACGGCGGCGGGCCCAACAACCACCTCGCCATCCGCGGCCGCGTGCTCAACTTCCTCCCCGGCCCCGCCGGCACCATCGGCGGCTACGTCATCCGCGCCTCGATCACCAACAACACGCCCAGCATCCAGGGCCAGTGGGCCCCGGGCCGCAACATGCACAACGAGAACCTCTTCACCGGCCAGCCCTACGTGGGCACCATGTACAACGTGAAGCTCACCACCCACTGGGCCGACGACGGCATCCTCGGCAACTTCCAGCCCGGCGGGCCCAACCTGCCCTCGCCCGGCTCGCCCGTCCCCACCGGCGAGGCCAACGCCTACGCCGTCAACTACGACCAGCTCGGCTGGTACTCCCACCCCTTCGGCTCGCCCAACGGCGCGCCCCCCGGCTCGTTCCAGGTCCCCACCTTCGACTTCGGCGACATCCAGATCGGCCAGACCGTCAACCGCGACCTGCAGTTCAACTTCTACACCCCCGTCCCCGCCGGCGCGATCAACACCCAGATCGTGAGTGTCCCCGACATCTTCATCGCCCGCTCCCGCGACCTCAAGATCGGAGCCTACTTCCAGGCCGACCCGGTCCTGAACTTCATCACCGACCCCGGCACCGCCTACCCCTTCGGCGGCCTCCCGGGCTCCGCCGGCGCCGAGTACGGCAACGTCTCGGTCTTCTTCAACGTCCCCACCCCCGGCGCGGGCGTCTTGGTGGGCCTGGGCGGCGTGCTCGCCCTGCGTCGCCGCCGCCGCTGATCGGTTGACGCTGGTCTCCTCCATCCTCTCAAGCGTGTGCAAGCCCCGGGTCGTCTCCCCCGGGGCTTGTCGTTTGGGAGGACCGCAGGGCTGCGGGAAGCGATGGTTGACGAGGACGGAGGAGGCCGCGAGGGACGGCGGACAGCAGACAGGGCACCGCGCACCGCACACACCAAGGCAGCCCGCTTCGCGGTCGTCATGTGTGTTGTGAGCTGTGAACTGAGCCTTGTCGCCCGCCCGCCCCCAGCCCCCCGCTCCCCCGGCCCCCGGCCGGCGCGGGACCGCCTTATCCTCAGTAGCAGACCGCCATTCGCAACCGCACTTCCTTCCGGGAGGCCGACTCCGTGTACTCGAAGAAATCCATCGCCAACATCGACGTCAAGGGCAAGCGCGTTCTCACTCGTGTGGACTTCAACGTCCCCATCGAGGGCGGGGAGATCTCCGACGACCGCCGCATCCGCGAGGCCATCCCCACGCTCAAGAGCGTGCTGGAGCGTGGCGGGTCGCTGGTTCTGATGAGCCACCTGGGGCGTCCGGAGGGCAAGGGCTTCGAGGCCGAGTTCTCCCTCAAGCCCGTGGCCGATCGCCTGAGCCAGTTGCTCGGGCGCCCGGTCCAGTTCCCCAGCCAGGACTGCACCGACGACAAGGCCGCCGCCGCCGCGGGAGCGGCCAAGCCCGGCGATGTGATCCTGCTCGAGAACGTCCGCTTCGCCAAGGGTGAGAAGAAGGGCGAGGCGACGTACGCCGCCCGGATGGCCTCCTACGGCGACGTCTACTGCAACGACGCCTTCGGCACCGCCCACCGCGAGGACGGCAGCATGTTCGCGGTCCCCAAGGCCATGCAAGGCAAGCCGCGCGTCGCGGGGCTGCTGCTGCTGAAGGAACTGCAGTACCTGGGCCAGAAGCTGGCCAAGCCCGAAAAGCCCTTCGTGGTGGTGCTGGGCGGGGCGAAGGTGAGCGACAAGCTCGGGCTGATTGACTACCTGCTCCCCAAGGCCGACGCCATCCTGGTGGGCGGGGCGATGGCCTACACCTTCCTGAAGGCCATCGGGCGTCAGGTGGGCAGCAGCAAGGTCGAGGAGAGCCACCTGGCCCAGGCCAAGGCGATCGTCGACAAGGCCGCGAGCATGAAGTGCGCCCTGCACCTGCCCACCGACCACGTCTGCAACACCGATTTCAGCAAGGAAGGCAACATCGAGGTCTTCAACGAGCGGATCAAGGACTGCTTCATGGGCCTGGACATCGGGCCCAAGACCCAGCTCGACTACGCCCTGACGCTCAAGAAGGCCAAGAACATCGTGTGGAACGGGCCGATGGGCGTGTTTGAGATGGGGCCCTTCGCCGTGGGCACCCGGATGGTGGCCCAGGCCATGGTGGACGCGACCAAGGCCGGGGCGATCTCCATCGTGGGCGGTGGCGACAGCGCCGCCGCCGCCGACGAGTTCAAGATGGCCGACCAGTTCAGCCACGTCTCCACCGGCGGCGGGGCGAGCCTGGAGATGCTGGCGGGCAAGCCGTTCACGACGGTGGAACTGCTGGACAACGCTTGAGGGCGGATCACCACCGAGGCGAGGAGGACCCGGAGGATGCACAGAGGGGTGCCAGGACAGGAGAGTCCTGTTCAGGCCGCCGGCCCCGGGCCGCGAAGCCAGGCGTCTTCTTGACGTCCGGCCTTGACCGCGATCCGTCGCGGAGTGGTCCGGTCAGGCCCGAGCCCGCTTGAAGGCCGTACTCTGTGCAACCTCGGTGCTCTCCGTGACTCCGTGGTGATTCCGGAGCGATGCCAGATTCAGACCGCATGACCATCCCCCAAGCCAGCATGGGCCTCGTCCTCCGCGTCGCCGTTGCCGGGGCCTGGGCGGGGCTTTTGGTGCTGGTCGGGCTGTGGCTGGTGCTGGACTGGGCGGTGCGGGCCCCCGGGTTTGCGATCCCGTGCCGCCTGGGCGGCGTAACCCTCATCGCCATGGGCCAGTTCGTCTTTGCCGCCCTGGTAGCCGATAGGTTGTTTCCGGGCGTCTGGCCCGGTGTGCGACTGGCGGTGGAGGGGGCGTCGGCGTTAACCTTCCTGATCGGGATCGCCACGTTGGGGGTGCTTGCTTGGGGAGCCTTGACTTGACCAACGCACGGACGCACGCGGGCCTCGCCGCAGTCGGGGTGGCTCTCTGGCTTGCCGCCGCGGCGGGCGGGCCCCACGCGCTCGCCCAGCCTCCGGCGACCCCCGCCCCGGACCCCACGACCCCCACGGCCACCCCCCCCCCCGCGGCCACCCCCGCGATGTCCCAGGGCGT
>JALHNL010000096.1 GCA_022843545.1 Phycisphaerales bacterium
GCTTGCGGGCCTGCTCTTCAAGCTGGAATCGGCGCGCGGCCTTGATGGCGGTGACGGCGATGAACGCCGCGAGCACCATGAACAGCGCGTAACTCAGGCGTGCGCGGCCGTAGATCATGAGCACGCCCATGATGGCGAAGACGGTGCCGAGGGCGTAGAGCACCAGCACCGCGCCCTTGACGCCCAGGGAGCGCTTGAGGATGTGGTGGAGGTGGTTGGAGTCGGCGCTGGAGATGCTCTGACCGGCGAGTTTGCGCCGGACGATCGCGAGGGTGGTGTCGATGATGGGGATGGAGTAGATGACCAGACCGGCGATGACGAGGTTGGTGGCGCCCTCGTTGCCCAGGGTGAGCACGATGACGATGGTGGTGTAGCCCAGGAGGAGCGAGCCGGCGTCGCCCATGAAAATGGACGCGGGGTTCCAGTTGTGGGGCAGATACCCGAGGCAGGCGCCGATGAGCGCGAGGCACAGGATGATGCGGGCGGCGTCAAGGTGGCCCGCGTCGCCCTGGGCCATCCACACCGAGATGAACAGCAGCCCCACGCCCGCGATGACCGTGACTCCGGCGAGCAGGCCGTCGAGCCCGTCGATGAGGTTGGAGGCGTTGCACGCGCCCAGCACGAAGACCGCGATGATCACCACGCCCGCCCAGTAGATGAGATCAATGGGCACATCGCCCATCCCGGGGATGGGCACGACCCAGCGCAGATCGGGGTTGCCGATGAGCGAGCCGATGGGCGTGAGCAACTGCCGGGCGACGTTGGTGCCGATGTCGTTCATCGCCAGCAGAGCCGCCGCGATGAGCTGCCCGCCCACCTTCTGCATGGGCGTGACCTTGGCCACGTCGTCCCAGAAGCCCACGAGCATCACCACCGTCATGCCGAAGACGATGGAAAGGGGGACGAGCTCAGGAATGCCGCGCTCGGTGAGGAACTTGGTGGGGTGGAACTGCAGCGCGCCGTGCAGGGGCGTGAAGAAGGCGAAGCCGATCGCCGCGAGCATGCCCAGATACACCGCGACGCCGCCCAGGTAAGCGACGGGAAGACGGTGGACCTTGCGGGCCTCGTTGGGGTGGTCGACGATCCCGTTGGCGATCGCCAGTTTGCGGATGAGCGGGACCACCAGCACCGTGACGGCGAAGGCCACGAAGAACACCGCGAGGTACCCGCTGACGACCTCGACGCCCGATGTGGGCGCGGGCAGGGAAGGGGCCATCCCGGCGGCCACCTTCACATCCGACAGATGCTGCTGCGCCGCCTTCAGCGCGGCCTCGGCCTGCGCCACCGCCTGCTGAGGGTCGATGGTCCCCGGCGCGGAGATCGTGGGCGAGAACTCGGGTGCCGTCATGCCCCACCCTCCCCACTCCCGCTGGCACCCGCACGCCCGCCCGAAGCGGGGCTCGGGGTCGCCTTGGTCTTGGCCGCGATCGTGTGCACCCGAGCGTCTCCGCGGGGCTGGTCCGGCGTCCACCCCATGCCCGTCGCCAGGTCTTGGATGGTCCGCTCAAGGCTGATCCGCGGCTCAAACCCCACCGCGGCGCGGATGCGCCGCAGGTCGGGCTGTCTTTGTCGCAGATCCTCAAAGCCCGCCCCGAAGACCGCATCGTAGGGAACCAGGCGCACACGGCTGCGCGAAGAAAGCGTGGAGATCACCGCGCCGGCCAGATCCGCGATGGCGATCACGGTGTCGGAACCTACGTTGAACACCCGCCCGTGAGTCTCCGGGGCGCCAAGCAATCGGGGCAGCACGGCAACCACGTCGCGCACATCGCAGAAGCAGCGGCTCTGGCGTCCATCTCCGTGGACGATGAGATCCTCGCCCTTGAGGGCGGAGGCGACGAAGTTCGGGAGCACCATGCCGTACGAGCCCACCTGGCGCGGGCCGACGGTGTTGAAGAACCGCGCGACGACGGCGGGCAGGCCGCGCTGCGCGTGATAGGCAAGGGCGAGGTACTCGTCGATGGCCTTGGAGGCGGCGTAGGACCAGCGGGCCTTGGTGGTGGGCCCGTAGACCACGTCGTCATCTTCGCTGAAGGGGGACTTGTCGGGCTTGCCGTAGACCTCGCTGGACGAGGCGATGAGGGTGGCCGCGGGTCGGCCGGCGGGCCCGTGGGTGACGGCGAACTTGAGGAGCGCGGAGGTCTGCTCGACGTTGGTGTCGATGGACTCGATGGGCCGCTCGACGACGAGGCGGACGCCGACGGCGGCGGCGAGGTGGTAGATCTGGTCGAAGGTCTCGCCCTTGCCCATGGCGTCGAGCGCGTGGGAGAGGTCGGCCTCGATGAACCGAAGGCGCGGATGGCGCGCGGGGAGGTTTTCGCGCCGCCCGGTGGAGAGGTTGTCCACCACGGTGACTTCATCGCCGCGGGCCAGCAGCAGGTCGGTGAGGTGCGACCCGATGAAGCCCGCGCCGCCCGTGACCAGCACGCGCCGGGGCGCGGCGCCCTGCTCGGGCGCGGCGACGGAATCGGTCTGGCGGACGGGTGTAGACACGGCGTAGGCGTCCGGAGCGCGGGGTCAGTCGTTGCCGGCGGACTGGTATTCGTAGGCGGTGCGGATGTTCTTCTTGAGGTAGCCGCCGGCGGTGCCGCGGACTCCGTTGAGCACGACGCCGAGCATTTCGGCGCGGACGTCGGAGAGCTGGTCGCGCAGGCGGGCGATGTAGCCGCGCTTCTCGCTGAGGGCGCGGACGACCATGACGACGGCGTCAACCCGGTTGGCCAGGGCGATGGCGTCGCCGGCGACCATGGCCGGCGCGCTGTCGAGGATCACCAGGTCGTACTTGGACGCGGCCTCGGCCAGGATCTGGGTCATGGACTCGGTGGAGAGCCGCTCGGGCACGCTGCGGGTGGGCACGGTGCCCGCCGAGAGCAGCGTGAGGTTGGCGAACGGGGTCTGCTGCAGAGCCTGATCGAGCGTGGCCTTCTTGGCGAGCACGTCGCCCAGGCCCGGGCCCTCGCCCAGTTTGAAGACCTTGTGCAGCCCGGGACGGCGGAAGTTGGCGTCGATCACCAGCACGCGCTGGTCGGTGGCGGCGGCCTGCATGGCCAGGTTGGCGACCACGGAGGTGGCGCCGCTCTCGGGCGCGCCCGCGGCGACGAGCAGCGTCTTGTAGCCCGCCTGCACCATCCGCTTGTTGATCGGGGCGCGCAGCTGTCGGAACGATTCACTCACCGCGCCCAGCGGCTGGTCCTTGAAGGCGGTCTCGACGTTCTCAATCCCGGTGGGGTCTTCCTCGGCGTCGGGCACCATGCCCAGCAGCCGCAGGCGGGGGATCAGCGCCATGTCCGACGGCCCGCGGACGCGCTGGTCCATGAGTTCGCGGATGACGATGAAGCCCAGCGTCAGACCCAGCACGCCGAAGATGCCCAGCGGGAGCATGACCTCCAGCCGCGGGAACGCGAGCGACTCGGGCAGGCGGGCGGCCTGCTCGCGGCGCACGCGGCCGATGCGGTCGGAGTTCTTGAGCTCGCTGATCATGTTGATGTCGCCCAGCTTGGCGTTGATCGCCGCTTCCTTCTCGCGCAGGTTGGCGAGCTGCAGACGGTTGGACTCGATCTGGTTGAGCGCCACGGCCTTCTCGTTCCGCTTGCGCTTCAGGGCCTCGATCTTGGCGGTCGTGTCGCGGACGGCGGCCTCGGCCTCGCGCAGGCGCTGATCGACGAAGTCCACCTCGGCGGCGGCCACCTTCTCGAGCGCTTCCTTCCGCTTGACTTCGAGCATCTCGCGCGTCGCGTCGATGCGGGCGCGGAGATTCACGACGTCGAGGTGGTTCTCCTTCTTGCCGGTCGCCGCCATGGCCGCTTCGCTGGCCTGCAGATTCGCCAGGTCGCCCTGGAGCTGCACCACCAGCGAGTCCCGCTCGGCCTCTTCGCGCTGGCTGTCGCTGTACTGCCGCCCGCCCGGGCTGGCGGCCTGCTTGGCCAGGCGATCCTGGCGCTCCTTGAGGGCCGAGCGCTGCTGCTCGGCCGTGTTCAGCGACTCGGTCGCCTGCATCATCTCAGAGACTTCGGTTTCCTGCTGGTTGGCGGTGCCTTCCAGGCCGTTGTTGATGAACAGGTTCCGGTTGTCGGCCTCCAGGCGGTTGATGCTGCTCTGGATGGCGTTGAGTTGCTTGGTGAGGGGGTCCTTCTCTTCGCTGTTGACCCGCGCCGAATCGAGCGCCAGCGCGGTGAAGTACGCGCCGTGGATCGCGTTGGCCAGCACCTGCGCGTCCTCGCGCCGCGGCGCCGACACGCTGAGATTCATGTACAACGTGCCCGTGATCGGGCGGCCAGCGGCGATCTTGACCAGTTCGCGATACGCCCTGCCCTCGTCCACGCTCACGCCGTCGGACGTGCGGAACTCCTCGATCCACCGGGTGTTCTCGCGCACTTCGCGATCCTGGATCGCGGCGCGCAGCACCGACTCAGACACCATCAGACGGGCCTGGGTCGCCAAAAAGCGCTCCAGTTCCTTGTCGTCGACAGTGACGCCTTGCGGAACGCCCACGCCCGCGATGGGCGGCGAGGCGCGGTAGATGACCTGCGCGCTGTAACTGGGCGAGGTTCGCGCCAGGATCGTGTTCGCCGCGAAGCCCACGCCGGCGCCCACGATGATCGCAATGAGCAGCAGCCACTTGTGCTGCTTCACCAGACGCACCGGGTCGAGCACCGCGGTGGCGGGCGCGCCGCCGGAGACGGGCGCGGCGGGCCGCGCGGTGGCGGCAGCCGGGATTCCGGGTCGAGCGTTGATGGTCGTCATGGGGCCTTCCTTCATTCTCGGACGCGACTTACGCGGCGGGCTGGGGTCGGTTCGGTCGATTCATGGACGGACAAATCACGGGTCCCGCTCGGCGGGGGTCTCTCTCGGAAAACATCGGTTGGACGTGAGCCTCGATCCGGTCCCGGCGTCAATTCCCTCCCTGCAGCAGCCGGGTCACCCGATCAATATCCTCACGGAACGTTGACTCGATCCGCTTGGGCGCACGCTCCGAGGCCACCATGGCCTGGAAGCGGCGGAAGAGTTCATCGGCCGCCGAGCGATCCTGCTTGGCGAGCTTCACCTCAATCAGGTGGAGCATGGCCGGGGCCCTCTCCAGATCGTTACGGGCAGAGTTCAGGGAGGCCTGGAGCGGGGGCTCGGCCTCGTCGAACTTGCCCAACAACATGTAGACCGCGCCAAGGGAGTCGAGCACGTTGGGATTATTCGGGGCCAGCTCGGCGGCCCGGCGGATGAAGGGCAATCCATCGGCGGGCTTGTTCAGGTTCTTGGCGAGGGTGTAGCCCTTGTTGTTCAGCAGCTCGGGGTCGTCGGGCATGGCCTTGAGGGCCACGTCGTAGGCCTCGACGGCCTTGGCGTAATCCTTCTTGGTGTAGGCGGCATTGCCCAGGAAAGCCGCGCAGTTGCGGATCACCATCGGGTTCTTGCCGGCCGTGACCAGCCGCTCGATCTCCTTCTGGGCCTCGGCCTGGGTGGCCGGATCGCGCGACTTGAGCATGGCGAGGTGATACTCCATCACATCGCTGCTCTTCTCCTTCATGAGCACGTCGCGGACCAGGGTGACCATCTGCGCGATGGGCAGGGGCTGCTGCGGGCGGGCGAAGACCTGGTCGAGGCTTCGCGTGAATTCCCCGACCTGGTTGAAGTTGTCGACGTCAAGCGAGCGATAGGCGGCGAGGACGTCGGCCTCGGCGTCCTTGGGGCGGGCGTCGCGCATCGCGATCCACGCGCGCAGCAGTCGCATGGCGGGGCTGGCATCCACCTCCAGCCGCTTCTCGCCGACCACCTGCTTGGCCCGCGCCAGTTCGGGGGGCTGCGAGGCCATCAGCGTGTTGACGAACCGCAGGGCCACCGACCGCAGGTCGTCAACGGTGGCCTGCGGATCCTTCAGCGTGCCAGTCCACAGTTCGTCGAAGTAGCGGTTGGCGAGCTGCGGCTTGCCCATCATCAGGTGCAGGTCGCCCGCCTGGCCGGCCCAGGGCAGCCGGCGGTTGCGCTCCCACGCGTCTTCGGCGAGCTTGACGGCCTGCTCGCCGTTGCCCAGGCGGACCAGCCCGTTGATGAGCGCTCGGCGCAGCTGGTCGTTGCCCGGGTCGCGGTCGAGGCCCTCGCGCAGCACCTGCACGCCCTTGTCGGTGTCGCCGCGCGAGACCAGCAGGCCGCCCAGCAGGATGCGGACTTCGTTGACCGACGGGTTCAGGCGCAGGGCCTCTTCGAGGTCCTCGATGGCGTCGCTGAGGAGGGTGACGTCCCCGACGGCGGCCTCGGCGCGCTTGAAGTACGCCAGCCACTCGCGGGGCTTGAGCGCCACCGCCTCATCCAGCAGGGCGCGGGCCGCGGGCTTCTCGCCCCCGCGCGCCTTGGCCTCGGCGCGGAGCAACAGCACGCGATAGCGGGCCTCGTCGTTGCCGGGCTTGATCTGCGACAGCACCGCGTCGGCCTCCGGGAACTTCTGGAGGCGGATGTGGCACTCGGCGATCCGCTGGCGCAGCACGCCCTCGGGGTCGTCCTTCACGCTGTCCAGGGCCGCCTGATAGCAAGCGACGGCCTTGTCCATCCGGGCGCGGGCGAAATACTGGTCGCCCAGTTCGCGCTCGATCTCCATGAGGTCGGGCTTCTGCAGCGGGCGGCCCGAGATGAGAATCTGCTCCGCGAGTTCGTCGGCGCCGAGCTGGAACAGTTCGCGGGCGAAGCCGATGTAGAGCCCCACGCTCCGCTCCTCGGCGGGCGTCTTCTGCACCAGCGCATCGAAGACCGCGCGGGCCTCGTCCAGCTTGCCCTGGCGCGCGAAAAACAGACACTTCAGCGGCGAGATCGAGTCGGCCCAGCCGTTCTTCTCCGCCGAGTCCAGCACCTTCTGGGCGCCCTGCACATCGCCCTTGGTGATCAGCAGGCGGAGCAGGGCGGAGGCGTTCATGCGGTCAAGCGGGTCGGCCTCGAAGAGGCGCTGCCGGCGGTCGAGCGCGAGGTCGGACTTGCCCACCTCGGTCTCAAGCTGCAGCCACATGTTCAGGAACAGCTGGTTGCGCCCCGCGATGCTGGTGGACTGGCGGGCCAGCGCCAGCGCGCCGTTGTTGTCGCCCGCGATGATGCGGGCGCGCATGAGCGACACCACGGTCTCCGGATCGTTGGGCTGGATGTTCTGCGCACGCTCCAGCGCCGCCACCGCCGTGGTCATCTCCTGGTTCTCCATGCGGAGCTGGCCCAGCTTGCGCCACAGCGCGGCGTTGAGCGTGTCGGCCTCGGCGGCGCGCTGGATGAGCGCGATCGCCTCGGGCAGCCGCCCCTGCGCCTGCTCGAGCCCGGCGCGGAAGATCGCGCCCTTGGCCTTGTCGGCGTTGGTGGCGGCGGCCCGCTCGACCAGCTTGCCCGCCTCCTCCCACTTCTTCTCGGCCAGAGCCGCCTCAAACTCACGGCTCAGGACGTACGGGTCGTCGGGCGAGAGCCGCTTGGCGTTCTGCAGTTCCGCCGCCGCCTTCTCCTTGTCCCCGCGCTGCTCGTACACCATCAGGCGGCTCACGGCCTTCTGGAAGTCGGTGGCGCCTTCGGTCTTGTTGATCCGGTCGATGATGTCGTCCGTGGCGGTCGGCCCGGCCGCCGCGCGGTCCAGGTCCGCCCGCATCGCCTTGAAGCGCGGGTCTTCGGCGTTCTTGACCGCGAGCTTGGCCATCGCCTTGTCGGCCTCCTCGCGCTCGCCCATCATCGCCAGGGCGCGGACCAGCCCCAGCCCCGACACCACGTCGGCCGAGTCCTTCATGTCCGCCGCGGCCCTGCGGAGAGTCTCCTTGGCCCCTTCGATGTTCTGGGGCACCGCGTTGATCTGCTCGTCGGCCTGGGCCATCGCGCGCACCAGCGGGTCGGCCGAGCGCGCGCCTTCCATGACCTCTTCGATCTTGGCGCGGCGGGCGCGGATGTCCTCGTTGCCGGGGTTCAGCGATTCGGCCCGGCGCAGGCTGATCAGCGCGCCCGACCGGTCCTGGAGCGCGAGCTGGGTCTCGGCGAGGAAGAGCCAGGCTTCCAGCGACTCGGGCTGCAGCTCGGTGATCCGCTGCCACAGGTCGCGTGCCGCGCCGACGGAGTTCTGGGCGCCCACCACGCGAGCCAGCAGGCGCAGGCCCTCCACGTCGGTCGTGCGGTTGGCGGTGTACGACGACAGCAACTGCCGCGCCGTGATCAGGTCGTTCTTCAAAATCGCGATCTTGCCGTCCAGAAGCTGCAGCCCCGGTTCGGTGGTGTCCACTTCCTTCGCGTACGCGTCGCGGAAGGCGACGGCCCGCTTGGTGGCCTCGTCACGCTCGGCGCCCGCGGCGGCTGACTCGGCCAGGATGGTGCTCGCCGTGGCCTGCAAGTAGCGCCCGAAGGGCCGCATGTCGAACAGCAGCAGCCCGTTGAGGCTCAGGGGCAGGTCCTTGAGTTCCACCATGGGCTGGAGGAACCGGATGCACTCCTCGGGCTTGCCCGCGTTGATGGCGATCTGCCCGAAGTAGAAGTACGGGACGGGGTTGTTCTTGTCCAGGTCGACCACGCGCTGCCACACCGCGGTGAGGCGCTCAAACGCCGAGGGCAGGCCGGTCTGCATCACGAGCAGGCTCGCGCTGCTCAGCGGCTCGAGCCTCAAGGTCTTGGCGTCGGCCGACTCGATGACCTTCAGCAGTTCATCGGCCCAGGGCTGGGCCTCGGTCTGGAGCTGGGCGCGGGAGCGATTCGCGCCCGGCTGCGACGCGCGGGCCGCCATCTCCGACAGTCGCACCCGCGCCTCGGCCAGCGCGCCGCCCAGAGCCTTTGGATTGCGCTGACGCGCTTCGGCCACCTTCGCCTTGATCGCGTCGAAGGTCTGGCTCGCGCCGCTGGTGTCGCCGCGCTCGCGCTGGCGATCCGCCTCCACGCCCATCCACTCCGACCAGCCCAGCAGCGCGTCGTCCAGGTTCGGATCAGCGGCGAGGGCGGCCTCCAGGTCTTGGCGGGCCTGGGCGCGCTCGTCGTCGGTCACGTTGGCGCGGCTGCCGATGAGGTGGGTGCGGGCCAGGCCGCGGTAGCGCCCGATGATCGCGCGCTGCTTGGCCTGCTCGGCGTCTTCCGGGCGGAAGAACCCCATCGCCTTCTCCACCATCGCCACGAACTCCACCCACTGCGCCGGATCGGCCCGCCCCAGCGTGAGCTGCAGCAGCCGCGTGTCCAGCACGCGCTCGTGAGCCGCCACGTTCGTGCGCTGCACGTCCGCGATCCGCTGCAGCGCGACCATGTACTCCCGGAAGAACCGATCCGCGTACGACGCCTTGGTCAGCGGCTGGGTCTTCTCCATGATGCTGACCCAGTACTCGAGGTACTTGACGTTCCCCGGCTCCTTGCGCACCGCGCGACCGGCCAGGCCCAGCGCCTTCTCGATGTCGCCCGCCGCCAGAGCGGCCTCGGCCTCCTTCTTGGAGTCCTCGGCGCTCTTGTTCAGCACGATCATCGCCGCGCCGCCCACCGCCGCGAACAGCGCCAGGATCACCGCGCCCAGGATGATCGCGAATTTCGTGTTGACAGTCTTCTTCTTGGCCATGTGTTCCTCGTGGTCGGCGGGTCGGGCCCGCGTTGGTCTTCGTGTGAACTCGGTGAAGGCGTGAACTCAGGGTGTGGTCGCGCCCGCGGCCTTGGCCCGGGCGGGGTTGTCGGGCGGGTAGCGTCCGGCCTCGACTTCGGTCCAGTCGGGCACGCAGCGCATGATCTCGGGGAGCAGTTCGCTCAGCAGAGAAGCGGACTGCTTCGCCAGGTCTTCCTTGTCGAGCGCGTCGGGGCTCGTCACCTGCACCTTCAAGTAGAACGCGTAGGTGGACTGAAGGTCAAAGGCCAGGAGCCGAACGTCCTCGGCGCGGGGCACGTGGCCGCCGTTGGCGATGAAGAAGTAGCCGCCGAACATGCGCCCGCCGCGGGGGCCGGTGAACTCGGAACAGAGCATCGCGATGGACCGGGGATCGCGCGGGAGGCGGACGCGCTCGGGCGCGCGCTCCGGGTCGCCGGTGAACTGCCGGTCGATGCGAACGCGCCAGCGGCCGGTGTCCTTGCCCTCCGCGTCGCGCTCGGGCGTCCAGCGCGAGGTGTCCAGCGGGAGCGGGATGATCGTGGGCGTGCTCGCCAGCGTCCAGCCGCCGCCGGTCATGCAGCGCTCGGGCACGTGCGGCACGGTGTCGATCATCCCGGTGTAGTACGCCAGGTGCAGGCTCAGGCGGACCTGCCGGTCGCCGGGCTGCAGGTTCTTGCGGACGTAGTTGCGAGAGAGCACGTTGGACGTGCCCAGCTCCTCGATCATCTCCACCGAGTGCTTCTCGTCGCCGCCAAGGCGGATCCAGCTCGCGGTCTCGGCGGGCACGGCGTGGACCTTGCGGTCGCCGAAGGGCTGGATGGGCATCTTGCGAAGATGCACGTCCATGATCGCCAGCACCGCGGTGACGCCGACGGTCCCCAGCAGCAGCGCGCTGGCCGCGGTGATGAACGCGGGGCGCGACAACCGGTCCCAGCGCACGACCCCCGGCACGCGCCCGGGGAGTTTGGGCGGCTTGGGCGCGTCGTCGGGCACCAGTTTGTGCAGGCACCACACCACGAGCATGTAGAGCAGGAACGCCGGCACCAGCAGCAGCGTGCCGATGAGCATGTGCGATTCGCCGGTGGCCAGTTGCGGGTCGATGAGCGTGAGCACGCCCAGCACCGCCACGCGGATGACGTTCATGAACAGCGCGACGGGGACCGCGAGCATCACCAGCAGCACGCGCTGCCACCACAGCCGCACGCCCACCACCGCCACCGCCACGCCCAGCGCGAGGAACGCGATGACCATCCGCATCCCGCTGCACGCCTCGGCCACGTTCAGCGGATGCACGCCGCCCTTGGCGTGGACGTTGAGCACGTTGCCCTCGATGTCGGTGCTCACGCCGATGAGGTTCAGCAGCATCCACGCGCCCTGCGCCGCGATGAGCTGAAGTTGGAACGTGATCTTGATCATGATCTGCTCGGAGATCGTGATCCCCAGCAGCAGATAGAGGATCGGGATGAACGCGATCCGCGCCACCACGGGCCCGGCCATCAGCAGCACCAGCCCGAACAGGCACAGGATCATCGACCAGCCCTGGATCATGTGCGTGCCCGGCACCGCCCGCACCTGCGAGAAGGCGTAGATCGGGATCGCCACCAGCAGGGGCACCAGCCCGGGCCAGAACGTGTACGCCGGCGCCTTGGCCAACTCGGCCCGGCGCTGCCAGAGGATGTACAGGCTGATCAGCGGGACCATGTACGCGTGCGACCAGTCGCCGCTGCCCCAGCTGAACAGGTGCTGCGACCACAGGAAGTGGTGGAACAGCACGATCATCAGCACGCCCAGAATCGCCGCCTGCACCAGCCCCGTGTGGGTGATCACCCCGTAATGCCGGGGCTCGCCCGACGAGGCCGAGAGCGGCGCGCCCAGCGCAGCGGCGAGCGACCCCGGCGCACCCGCGCCGGCCACTCCTGCCTGGTTGATCGCTCCGCTCGACACCGACTTCGCTCCCTGCCCCTCCCACCGACTAGGCAATACGCCCGGCCCCGGGGAGGGTTCGCCGTTGCCCAGGCAAGGCCCATGATCCGGACACGAATCCGGACGTGGGATAGCCCCGGGCTCACCGAATATCGTCCAACCTTGTGCCGGTCAGCAGTCCATGCCGACCACCCATGTTCGCTCAGGGGCGGGATATTCCGCGCCCCGGCGGCGTGGGTCAGTTCCCGTTGAACTGGCGCTCGCCGAACACGTCGGGACCGAAATTGCGATCCAAAATGAACCCGAACCCATAACTGGCCCGGAAGCCGCCGCGGATAACCGCCAGCGGGAACGCCCAGAAGGACGTGCCCACGTTCAACTGGTCGTCGGATTTCAGGAAGATGTCAGGCTGGGTGCCCTCGGCGATCGCCTTCAGGTCGATCCGCATGATCGCCTGACGGTCCGGGCCCACCATGCGGATGATCTCGGCGCGCCAAGCCACGGCCGTCTGGCTCAGCCCGCCCGCCGCGGTGATGGCCCGCAGCGCGGTGAGCCGACCCGAGGCCGGGATGCTGTACGGACCGGGGCGTGAGACCTCGCCCGCCACATACACCACACCCTCCGAAGGCGAAGGCACCCGGATGATGTCGCCCGGACGCACCACGATGTTGTGCTGAGCGGACCCCGCCAGCAGCGGCTCGACTTCAATCCGGATCACCCGCTGCGTGTACAGATCAGCGGCGGGGTTGGGGGGCGGCTGCGTCGCCGCGCCGCCAACGCCCGGCATGTCCGTCGCCGTGCCCTGCTGCAGGTTGCGCCGCGCCGCGCGCACCCACTGCCCGCGGATGAAGACCCAGTCCGGGCCTTCTTCAGCGGCGGGGTAGGGCATCGGAAGCACGCCGCCGGTGTCGGCGGTATTGGCCGCGCCGGGCTCGGGCAGATCGATCGGGG
>JALHNL010000097.1 GCA_022843545.1 Phycisphaerales bacterium
TGGTGGAGCGGGCCGCGGCGCGGGCCACCGGCGCGACCGAGGCCGCGATGGCGCTGGTCGCCATGGGCCCGGGCACCCCCGATGCCCAGCGCCTACTGGAGAAGGTCCGCGACGCGGTCGAGAAGCCCGGCGACGCGCGCCCGGGCGTGCGAGCGCTGTGGACGCTGGCGCTCATCCGGGGCGGGACTGATCGCGAACAGGCTCGCCGCGCGCTGGACGCGGTGCTGGCCTCCTCACCGCCCGGCGAGCAGATCGAGATGTGGCCCTGGATCGTGTGGGCTTGCGCCGAACTCTCGACCAACGGCGCGACCATCCCCGCCTCCACCGCCCTGCGAGAGGCCCGCGCCGCCGCCCGCTCACGCCAGCTTACCCCGATGACCATGCTGGACCAGCCCGATCTGCGCGGCGGCTTCGTCGCGGGCGGGGGTGACGGCGGGTCGAGATGGCCGACCTGGACCACGGCCCGAATCGCGTCCGCGCTGCCCGCGATGCTCAAGCACGCGGACCTGACCACCAAGGCTGAACTGGGCCCGGAGATGCTCACGACTCTCGACGCGCTGCGGTTCCTGCGTCAACTCACGGCCGACGACGGCGCCGCGTGGATGTGCCGCGCTCCGGAGCAGGCGGAGGGCATGGTCCGCCTGGCTCCCTGGGAGGTCCGCGCCGGGTCCGACGCGGGCGCGCTCACGCTCATCGCCGTGTGCGATCTGATCATGGCATTCGAGGACATGCGGGCCGGCACGCCGGGAGCGACCGGGCCCAAACCCGGCAGGCGGTGAAGGCATGGGCCTTGAGCCAAGAGGCCAACCGATCGCGCCAGGCCCGCCCGCCTCGGGCGCCGGCTCTCACGGGCTCTCGGCCAGCGCCCTCTCCACAGCCTCCGCTTCATCGATCTTCCCCCAGCCGCGCAGCGCCTTCGCCAACGACGTCCGCACCGCGCGGAGGCTCGGGTGCGAGGGGTTCGGGAAGAGCCCCAGCCCCATCTGCTCGCCCTCGCGCAGCAAGGCAACCGCGACGGGCCAGTCCTTCTGGTGGATGCGGACCGCCCCGGCGTCAATGAGGCTGAGCACGATCGAGGGATGCACCGGTCCGGTGGCCAGGCGTTGTTCGGCGAGCGCCTGGTCCGCCAGCGCGGCCGCTTCTGGCCATCGCTCCTCCGCGATCGCGATGCGGGCCAACAACGATGAGTGCATCGCCAGCACCTCGCCGTTGGGCGGGACCATCGCCCGGTGCATCGCCAGAGACTCCTCCAGGACAGGCTTGGCCCGCTCGGTCTGTCCGGCGGAGATGTAGGCCGACGCGAGGTTGTAGATGTTCCGAGCCAGGCGGACGTCGTCCCGGTACGAACTGCTCCGCTGCAGGGCGACGGCCTGCTCATACAACTCCGCCGCGTCGGCGTATCGCCCCTGCCGGCGACGCAGCAAACCCAAGTTGTTGATCGAGTCGGCGAGGTTGGGATCGCCCGGATCCAGCACGCGCTGGCGGATGTCCAGCGCCTTGGTGAACACCGTCTCGGCGCGGGCCAGATCGCCCCGCTCGCGATAGATGATGCCGATGATGTTGTACACCACGGCCTGCACTTCGGGGTTGATGGCGACGCCGGCGGCGCTGGAGTCGGCCACTTGCTTCTCGAGGCGGTCCACCGCCTCGATGACGAGGGGTTCTCTGCCCAGGCTGCCCTTGGGCGTGGCGGTGCTCAGCGCGGCGAGCAGGACCTGCGAAACGCCCTCCGACACAGCCATCTTTCTCTCGGCACGGTCGCGAGCGCGGTCGGCCGCGACGGCGGCCATCGATGTGACGATCACCGCACCCACCAGGATCACGAGCACCGCGGCCGCGGAGCTCACCAATGCCCGGTTTCGCCTGGCGAACTTCCCCAGCAGGTACATGGCCGAGGGCGGGCGGGCCACAATCGGCTCGTCGTTGAGGTACCGGCGCAGATCGGCGGCCAGTTCGGGCACCGAGTCATAGCGGCGGGTCTTGTCCTTCTCGATGGCTTTGTGAACGATCGTCTCCAGATCACCCCTGGCGCCGGGGAAGAGGGCGCTCAACCGCGTGGGTGCGTCTTCCGCGATTCTCCTGGCGGCCTCCGAAAGCGAGAGTTCGCGCGCATCCAGAGGCAGACTGCCCGCGAGCATCTCGAAGAGGATCAGGCCCAGCGCGTAGATGTCGCTGCGCGTGTCGACATCCTCGGCCTTGCCGCGCGCCTGCTCGGGGCTCATGTAGGCCAGCGTGCCGACGATCTGACCGGCGCTGGAGTGCATCGAGGCCAGGCTGAGCTCATGCGACGTGAGCTTGGCGACGCCGAAGTCCAGAACCTTGGGCTGCGGGCCCGAGTCAGTCTGGCAGACCAGGATGTTCGCGGGCTTCAGATCGCGGTGGATCACGCCGCGCTGGTGCGCAAAGCTCACCGCGTCGCACACGTCCAGCATCACGGCGATGCGCTCGCGGGGTGAGAGACCCCGATCACGTACGAACGCCGTCAGCGTCTCGCCCCTCACGAGTTCCATCGCCAGGAAGGGCACACCGCGCCCGGCGTGAGGCCCGACCGACCCGGGCGGGGTATCCACGCCCGATTCGTACACCTGCGCGATCCCCGGATGCGTCAGGCGGGCCTGGATCTGCCCCTCGCGCGCGAAGCGCTCGACCACCGAGGGCTGAAGCCCCATCGCAGCGTTCATCACCTTCAGCGCGACCCGGCGCTTGGGTGACTCCTGCTCCGCTTCGTAAACGATGCCCATCCCGCCCGAACCGAGCGCGCGGATGATCCGGTACCGCCCCACCTTCTCCGGATGCCAACCGTGCGTGGAGCGGGCTGCCGCGGGCGGGGCTTCCAGGATCGTCGAGTCGCCGTCGAGGAGTCTGTCCTCGAGGCGATCGTGACGCAGGAGTGATTCCACGCTCGCCCTCAGTTGAGCATCTTCTCCGCACTCCTTGTCGAGCGCGGTCTCACACTCGGCGGGCGGCAGGTCGCAGACGCGTCCGAAGATGTCAAACACCCTCGCCTGGCGCGCTGACTCGGCTCCGGCCTCATGAGGGGCTGGGTCGGTCATGACGGACGGCCCTCCAGCCGATCGCGAAGCCACGCGCGGGCCGCACGCCAGTCCAGTTCAGCCGTCCGCTCGCTCACGCCCAGCACGAGCGCGACTTCCTTCATCCCCAGACCCCCGAAGTAACGAAGCTCCACCACCCGAGCGCGGCGGGCGTCCAGCGCGGCGAGCTGGTTCAGATGCTCATGGATGTCGATCGCATCGGTGTGCTCGGAGTCATCGCGCAGGACGCCCGAGAGCGTCTCGCGCCGCAGACCCCCGCCGCGCTTCACGGCGTTTCGCGCACGCGCGCGGTCGATCACGATGTGACGCATCGCCTGGGCCGCTACCGCGACGAAGTGGGCAACCCCGTCCCACGGCTCATCGCGCCTGCCCGCGATCTTCAGGTACGCCTCGTGGACCAGCGCGGTGGGCTGCAGCGTCTGCCTCGCATCGGCGCCACGCAGCAACGACCCGGCGATCGCGCGCAGGTCGCGATAGGTCGCGGCCATCAGGTCGGGCTCCGATGGAGGGATCGACGCGGCCACGGCGCTGATCAGCGTCTTCACCGACTCGTCCGGGATGGGCGTCGGCGATGTCTCCATGGGCTCCGTACCCGCCGACGCACAGCGGGCTGTCCAAGGACCGATCAGCCGCCGTACGAGCCGCTTCGTGCGGCGAGACTGCTCGGGCAGGTCCGCTTCGGGCCGAAGTGTAGCAGAATCGATTGCGCTCTCAGGTGGCTTTCTGCGTGACTGGGATGTTCGGCGGTGCCGGCCGCCGTGAGAAGCCCCGTCAATCTGGGAGGTCTGCCATGCGTCGCTCCGTCCTGTCGTTGCTCCTGACCGTCGGCCTCTCGGCGCTGGTGCCCGATCACGCGCTGGCTCAGCCCGCGGGAACGACCTTCACCTACCAAGGCCGCCTGGCGACCAGTGGCACGCCCAGCAACGGTCTTCACGATCTCAGGTTCCGCCTGTTTGACGCGGCGGCCGGGGGCCTCCAGGTCGGCCCGCCGCTCAGCACCAATGACATCTCCATCGTGAACGGCGAGTTCACCGTGCTGCTCGACTTCGGCGCTCAGTTCACCGGCAGCCAGCGGTACATCGAGATCGATGTCCGGGCTGACTCCGGCCTCGACTGCTCCGACCAGACCGGCTACGAAACCCTCGCACCCCGCCAGAACATCACCCCAACGCCCTACGCGCTCTTCGCGCTCAACGGCAATCCCGGTCCGCAGGGCCCGATCGGACCCGCCGGCACGCCCGGCCCTCAAGGCCCTCCCGGGCCAGCCGGTCCTCAAGGGCCATCCGGCCCCGCCGGCCCCGCTGGCGACTCGGCCTTTCAAGTCGGAACCTCGCAGGTCGTTGGCCTCCCCCCGCAGCGCGACGCACAGTCCGAGGAAGAGATCGCCCAACCCACCTCGGCCGATGTGTGGCAGTCCTTCACGCCGACCGTGTCGGGTCGGCTGAGCAGACTGCAAATCAAGGTGCGAGCCCCCATCCCGGCGGGCACCTACGTGCAGTGGGACGTCTACGCGGGCGAGGGCATCACCGGCACCTTCCTCGGCGGACGCAGCGGCCTCTTCCTCACCGTCGACAACGAAGACACCGCCACCGTCGTCTTCCCCTTCAGCACCGCACCCAGCGTCGAAGCCGGCCAGATCTTCACCTTCCACGTACGCTTCCTCGCCTCCGGCAGCGGCGCAACCCCACTGCCGGTCGTCACCAATGGCGGCACCAACAACTACGCGGGCGGGATCTCCTCCCTCGGCCCCACCACCGACCTGTGGTTCGTCACCGACATCGCCCCGCTCACGACCGCGGCCGCGTTCTCAGGCGCCATCACCGCGACCGGCGCCGTCGCCGCTGAGCGCTTCGAAGGCAGCGGCGCCGGCCTGACAGGCGTCAACGCAGATCGCGCGACCACCGCCACCACCGCCCTGAACGCCATCGCCCTGAGCGGCCTGCCCGCCTCGTTCTATACCAACGCCGGGAATCTGTCCGCCGGCACGCTCCCCGACGCGCGCCTCTCGGCCAACGTGGCGCTGCGAGACGGAGCCAACACCTTCACCGGCGCCCTCGTCGCAGCCTCCTTCGCAGGCAGCGGCGGCGGGCTGACCGACCTCAACGCCAACGCCATCACCACCGGCACGCTCACCGACGCACGCCTTTCGGCCAACGTGGCGCTCCGCAACGCCGCCAACACCTTCACCGGCGCCCTCGTCGCGGCCTCCTTCTCAGGCGGCGGCGGCGGCCTGACCGACCTAAACGCCAACGCCATCACCACCGGCACGCTCAACAACGCCCGCACCACCGCAACCGGTGCCAACACCCCCGATTCCATCGTCCTCCGCGATGCCGCCGGCAACTTCGCCGCTGGCAGCATCAGCGCAAGTTCGTTCATCGGCAGCGGCGCAGGCCTCACCAACCTCAACGGCGGGAGCATCACCGCCGGCACACTCACCCGTTCGGCGCTGAGCGCCGACGTGCAGAGCGGCCTCGGCTCGCTCGCCCGAGACCTCCCGCTCGCCAGCCGGGTCGCGATCGCAGACCCAAGAGGCATCGCGGTGTCCGGCTCATGGCTCTACGCGGTCAGCGGCAACAGCAGCACGCTCCAAGTCTTTAACGTCAGCAACCCCGCGGCGCCCAGCCTGACGGCGACCGTCCCCACCGCGGTCGCGCCGCGCAGCGTCGTCGTGTCAGGCCCGTACGTCTACGTGTTCACCATCGGCAACACGCTGCAGATCTTCGACGTCGCCGTCCCGTCTACGCCTTCGCTCGTGGGGAGTATCGAACTGCCCGGCTGGTGGCACTCGTACACGTTCGCCGTGTCGGGCTCGTTCGTCTACTTGCTGAGCTACGCCCCAGCCACCCTGCAGCTCGTCGACATCAGCAACCCATCCGCGCCCACGCTGGCCGGGAGCGTCGGCACCGGGAGCTCTCCGCACTCGATCGCCGTATCGGGCCCCTACGCGTACGTGGCGGCCGCCAGCGGAGATGTTCTGCAGGTATTCAACATCAGCAACCCCTCAGCACCCACGCTGGCGGGGAGCGTGCCGACCGGGAGCGACCCAATCTCCGTCGTGGTCTCGGGCTCGTTCGCGTACGTCGTGAACGCTTCTGGCAACACGCTGCAGGTGTTCAACGTCAGCAATCCCGCCGCACCCACGCTGGCCGGGAGCATCGCGACCGATGAGTACCCGCAGTCCGTGGCGGTCTTCGGCTCCCTGGCGTATGTCACCAGCGAAGGCGATCGAACGGTGCAGGTCTTTGACGTCAGCAACCCAGCCGCCCCCGTCTTCGTGACAACCGCCGAAACCGACGTGTCACCGATTCAGGTCGTCGCGACCGCCTCGAACGTGTATGTCATCAACGTGTCCTCGAGCACCCTGGAGGTGTTCTACGCCCTCATCGACCGCATCGGCTTCAGCGCACCGCTGGCCGACGCAAGCCTCAACGGTGTGAGCGGCGCGGGGCTGAAAGACCTCTCCGCCAGCAGCATCCTCACCGGCACCCTCAACCCCGATCGGATCCCGGGCCTCGACGCCTCCAAGATCACCGCCGGCTCCCTCGCCGACGCTCGCCTCTCCTCCAACGTCGCCCTCAGGAACGTGGCCAACACCTTCACCAACAGCATCACGGCCACCTCCTTCGTGGGCAACGGCGCCAGCCTCACCGCGCTCAACGCCTCCAACCTCAGCAGCGGCACCGTGCCCGCCGCCAGGCTCAGCCTCAACGGCGTCAACGGCTCCGGCCTGATCAACCTCGACGCGGGCGACATCACTCAGGGCACGATCGCCAACGCCCGCACCACCGGCACCGCCAGCAACCTCCCCAACACCCTGATCGTCCGCGACGCGTCGGGCAACTTCGCCGCCGGCACCATGACCGGCAACGCCTCCAACGCCCTCAACCTCGACGGCCAGCCCGGCGCTTTCTACCAAAACGCCAGCAACCTCGTCTCCGGTGTGATCGCCAACGCCCGCACCACTGCCACCCCCAGCGACGTACCCAACACCCTGATCGCCCGCGACGCATCGGGCAACTTCTCCGCCGGCACCATGATCGGCACCGCGACCAACGCGACCAACCTGGGCGGCCTGCCACCCTCCTTCTTCACCAACGCCACCAACCTGTCCGGCGGCGTGATCGCCAACGCCCGCACCACCGCCACCACGCTCAACACTGCGAACACCATCGTGCTGCGCGACGGCTCAGGCAACTTCGGCGCCGGCACCATCACCGCCAGCCTCGCGGGCAACGCCACCTCCGCAACCAGCGCCGCCGACGCGACCAACCTGGGCGGCCAGCCAGCCTCCTTCTACACCAACGCCACCAACCTGTCCAGCGGCGTGCTCGCCAACGCCCGCACCACCGCCACCACGCTCAACAACCCGAACACCATCGTCCTGCGCGATGCCTCGGGCAACATCAGCACCGGGAACATCACCGCCAACGCCGTCAGCGCCGTCTCCATCGCGGGCAACGGCTCCGCGCTCACCAACCTCGACGCCGGCGACATCGCCTCGGGCAACCTCGCCGCCGCCCGCCTGCCCAGCGGCGGGAACTGGGCCCTCACCACGAACCTCAACGTCGACAGCGGCACGCTGGTGGTCGACCCGACCAACACCCGTGTCGGCGTCGGCGAAGCCGCGCCCAGTTCGCCGTTGCATGTCACCGCCGCCAACATCGCCGCCGCCAACAACTGGATGGTCCGCATCACCAACACCACCGGCGGCACCGGCGGCATTCGGATCAGCAATGACGGCTTCCTCGTCATCACCAACGCCGTGCAAGGCGGCACCGCGGCCCGCCTCAACAGCACCGGCACCTGGGGCACGTTCTCCGATCGTCGCCTCAAGAAGGACATCGAGCCCGCGCTGGGCAACCTCGAAGCCGCCATGCGCCTTCGCCCGGTGACCTACGCCATGATCCACGACGACCCCGGCACGCCGCGCCATCTGGGCTTCATCGCCCAGGAAGTCCGCGAGGTGATCCCCGAGTATGTGATGGGCGACGAATCCAAGGGCAACCTTGCCGTCGCCTACGGCCAGATGTCGGTGGTCGCCATCGGTGCGATCCAGGAACTCAAGGCCGACAACGACCGCAAGCAGCAGGAAATCGACGACCTCAAGGCCCGCATCGCCGCCATCGAGTCCATGTCGAGCCATGGCGGGCTCAGCATGACCCAGACCGCCGGCCTCAGCGCGGGCATCGGCCTGCCACTCCTCGCCTTCGCCGCCATCCGCCGGCGGAAGGTGGCCCCGACCGCGAGCTGATTTGGACGGACCATCAGTGAAGCCACCCCAAGAGCCGGGCGGAGCGATCCGTTCGGCTCTTGTTCATTGGCGAACGCCTGATCCTGCTCACCTCCAGCACGCGGCGCGAGGCCAACCGCAGGGCAAGCACCTCATCGATGACCGATTCGCGCCCGGTCCGTTGCGCTGTGGACGACCGCTTCTCGTGAATGTCATGAAGGGCTTGTTCAAGCCGCTCGCCTCATCGTACTCGTAGCAGGAGATTGCCCATGCGTCGCGTGCTTCTCTCGTTGTTCCTCGCCGCCGGATGGTCAGGCCTCGCCGCTCAGTCGGCCCTCGCCCAGCCCGTCGGCACCACCTTCACGTACCAGGGGAAGCTGGAGAGCGCCGGCCAGCCCGCCAGCGGCCTGCACGATCTCAAGTTCCGGCTCTTCGACGCCGCCTCGGGCGGGGCCCAGGTCGGACCCGAACTCTGCGTGAATGACGTGAACGTGGTCAACGGCACCTTTTCGGTGCTGCTCGACTTTGGCGCGCAGTTCTCTGGAGCGTCCCGGCACATCGAGATCGACGTCCGCGCCGACACGGGCCTCGATTGCTCCGACCAGACCGGCTACGAAGCCCTCGCCCCACGCCAGAACATCACCCCGACGCCCTATGCGCTGTTCGCACTCAACGGCAACCCGGGGCCTGCGGGCCCGGTTGGTCCTCTCGGGCCGGCTGGACCGGCTGGACCGGCTGGACCGCAGGGCATCCAAGGACTCTCCGGTCAAGCAGGTCCCCAGGGACCGCAGGGCCCCGCGGGTCCGGCTGGTCCGACGGGTGAGGCTGGAGCGCAGGGTCAGACCGGTCCTGCTGGCCCCACGGGTCCCGTCGGCGCATCGCCGTGGAACTTCACCGCCGGATCCGGCACGCAGGCTCTCGACCAGATCAGCAATGTCAGCAACGCATCCAGCTACCGCTCGAGCTTCTGGCAATCCTTCACGGCCGGCACCTCCGGCGTACTGACGGGCGTGGAGTACTTTGGCTTCTCCCCTCCCAGCACCGCCAGCGCCACGTGCAGGATCTACAGCGGCGAGGGAACCGGTGGAACGCTACTGGCCTCAATTCCGTTCTCCATCAACGGTGGTAGCTTCTCGGGGTTCTTGCCCATCGGCATCAACCCGCTGACACACCCGGTCAACGTCACCGCAGGTCAGGTGTACACGTTCGAGATCATCGCCAACTCGGTCGCAACGCTCGGCGTTGTCTGGAACCCCACGTCGAGCTACGCAGGAGGGCGGGCGAGCGTCTCCGTGGACAACCCCCAAGCCGATCTTCGCTTCAGGACATATGTCACGACGGGCTACACCCCGCCGCAGACGTCGATCGGTGCGGTCGTGTCCGTGTCGGGCTCCATCGAGGCGACGAACCTGAGTGGCAACGGTGCCGGCTTGACCAATGTGGTCGCGGTCTCAGCGGCAACGGCTACCAACGCCAACCAACTCAATGGCCAGGCCCCCTCGTTCTACACCACCGCATCGAACTTGACCGGCACGCTCGCCGATGCACGCCTCTCCTCCAATGTCCCGCTCAAGAACGTCGCCAACACGTTCACGAACGCCATCACGGCCACGGCGTTCACCGGCGACGGCTCGGCTCTCACGAACCTGCAAGCCGGCGACATAACCTCAGGTACGATCGCCGACGCACGGCTCTCCGGGAACGTGGCCCTGCTCGCGAGCAATCAGGCGTTCTCGGGCCGCCCCGCGTTCAATGGCGGTGATGCATCCAACCCGCCGTTCTCCGTCGACTCATCAGCCTTGGTCGCGAACCTCAACGCGGACAAGATCGACGGGTTGGATGCCAGCCAGCTCGTGTCGGCGAGCGGCTACGGGCTCACAACCGTCGCCTCGGCCGCGGGCACCGAGGTGTTGAGCGTCGATCATTCCACGGGATTCACGGAGATCGTAATCGGCCCTCTGTGGCAGTCGTTCAGGCCGACCGTCACGGGCAAGCTGACCGGGCTGGACATCGGCCATCCTCAGATCCTCGGTCCGGCGATTCACATGGACTTTCGCATTTACGAGGGCGAGGGTACCGGCGGTCGGCTGATCTTCAGCCGATCCAGCCAGCGCGTCAGCCTCACCAACCACTCCGATCCCAAAGTCCTCACCCTCGAACCGGACATCGCGCCGACGCTGATCGCCGGACAAACCTACACCTTCCACTTCGCGAACACCAACGCGTGGGAGGTCTGGCGCACCACCACGAATACCTACGCGGACGGCCGGTGCAGCTTCAGCGCAGGAACCGACCTGAACTTCAAGGTGTACATCCAGACCGGCTACTCCCGCGGACAAACCACCGTCGCACGCCCCTTCGAAGTGCGAACCTTTACCCCCGCCAACGACTGGCAGCTGTACCTGACGGCGCTCAACTCCGACGGCACCACCGCCAGCACCGGCGGCATCCGCATGAGCGACGACGGCTTCCTGGATATCTCCAACACCCTCGGCAACTTCGCCCGCCTCAACAGCACCGGCAACTGGAGCGCCGTCAGCGACGCCCGCCTCAAGACCGACGTCACCACCTCCCACGGCCACCTCGCCGCCGCGCTCAAGCTCCGCCCGGTCCACTTCCGCTGGAAGGAGACCGGCGCTCCCGACTTCGGCTTCATCGCCCAGGAAGTCCGCGAGGTGCTGCCCGAGTTGGTTGTGGGTGATGAATCCAAGACCACCCTCACCGTCAACTACGCCCAGATGTCCGCCGTCGCGATCGGCTCGGTGCAGGAACTCAAGGCCGAGATCGACGCGCTCAAGGCCCGGGTCAAGGAACTGGAGGCCAAGCAGGGCACCTCCCCGGCGCGTCCCCACTGATCGGTCTTGATCACGACGTTCAGCCCAGGGGCCCGCGCCGATGCGCGGGCCCTTTCGCTGCGCGCCCGGTCACTTCAGCGCTGCCTTCTCCAGCGCGTCGGCCACCTCACGCGGGTCGTGCCGGTCGCCAGAGAGAACCACGATCACCAGCCCGCGCTGGGGGTAGCGGCGGAACTCCGCCCGGTAGCCGAAGGTGCCCCCGGTGTGCGACACGCGGATCACCTCCCCGTCGGCGCTCGGCAGCGGCGTGACGAACCAGCCCATCGCGGCGCTGGTGCGGCGCTCGCGGTCGATGGAGATGAGCGGGCGCTCCATGTCAGCGAGGACCTCAGGCGTCAGCAGCGTGCCGGCGCGGATGGCGGCGTCCCAGGCGAGCAGGTCGTGGGCGCTGGCGAGCAGGCCCGTGCAGCCCCTGGCGCCCCAGCCCCAGGGGTGGTCCAGAGCCGTCAGACCGGCGCGCGAGCCGCGCTGCGTGGCGCGGGCCGCGTCCAGTTCGTCCTTGTCCGAGGGCAGGCCCGAGCGGGCCATGCCCATGGGCTTCATGACGCGCTCGCGCATGAAGCGGTCGTAGGGCTCGCCCGACGCCCGCTCGATGATCGCCGCCAGAACGCAGTAGGCCCCGTTGTGGTACGACCACTGCGTCCCCGGCTCGGCCTCGGCCTGCGCGTCAAAGAGCGCGCGGAAGGCCTCGCCCACGTCGCTCTCGGCGTACGGGCGGATGGCGTGCGCCCGCCCGGTGGTGTGCGAGATCAGGTGCCGCACGAGGATGCCCGTGGGCTGCTTGGGGCGCACGCCCTCGGGCGCGAACTTCTCGATCGGATCGTCCAGCGACAACTTCCCCTCACGCACCAGCAGCATCGCGCCCGTCGCCGTGAGCGGCTTGGCGATGCTGCCCAGGTCAAAGAGCGAGTCATCGGTGACCGACCCGCTGTCGGGGTCGGCGGGGCGCTCGCGCCCGTACCCGCGCGACAGCACCGCCCGCCCGTCCTTCGCCACCAGGATCATGCCCCAGAAGGCCTCCCGCTGGGGCAGCGCAGCCTCCACTCGTCCGCGCAGCCCCGGATCGCTGTCGCCGGGAGGCGCCGGCTGGGCCGTGCCGGGCTCGGGGGCCAGGCCGGCGATGCCAAGAACGATCACCAACAGCGTTGTCCAGACCGTGTGTCGCATGACGAAACCGTACGGAACGCGCCGGGGGTGGGAAGGGCCGCCCCTGCCCGCCCCCCAAAGCCCCCCCCCC
>JALHNL010000098.1 GCA_022843545.1 Phycisphaerales bacterium
GAAGACACCCTCACCCCCTTCCTCACGCACGCGGGCCGGGGCGTCTTTGTGCTGGTGCGCACCAGCAACCCCGGCTCCGACACCGTCCAGTCGCACACGCTGACCGACGGGCGCACGGTCGCGCAGATGATCGCCGACCTGGTGGCCGGCCTGGGGCGCACGCGACTCGGCGCGTGCGGGCTGTCGGATGTCGGCGCGGTGGTCGCCGCCACCAAGCCTCAGGACGCCGCCGCCCTGCGAGCCCGAATGCCCGACACCCCGTTCCTGATCCCCGGCTACGGAGCCCAGGGCGGCACCGCGGCGGACCTTCAGGCCATGCGGCGGGCCGGCCCGGCCGGGCGGGTGCCCGAGACCTGCGGCATGCTCGTAACCTCAAGCCGAGCTGTCATTTACGCCAAGCCCGAGCCCGGCGATGCCAGTTGGCAAGGCGCCGTGGGCCGAGCCGCCCGGCGGCTGGCGCAAGAGGTGAAGGACGTGGTTATCGGTCTTTGACTGGCGTTGAGCAAGGGCGGCTTTGCCCAGGTTCACGCGCGACCGTGGGTGATGGGGTCAAGGAAAGGTGAACCCCGTGAAAACCTTGGCATTCACTGCGGTTTGACCCTATCTTTCAGTGGACAACCCTTGCGCGAGGAGAGAGTCGGCTTCGCCGACTTGGGATCTCGTGCATTGGCACCGAGAACAGTTCAAGTTCGGCGACGCTGGGTACCCGGATCGGAGATCCACCCATGCGCCGCGCCTCTCTCTGCGCCACGCTCATCGCTCTCGCTGTCACCACCCCCGCTCTGGCGGGTGAACCGCCCATTACAAGCACCGTCTTCCTGGCCGACCGGCAGGCAACGGCCGATATCGCCTTGACCGGGCCCGCCGCCGGCATGAACTGGCTCTCGCCCGACAACGAAATCAGCCGCCTGCGCCTTCAGGGCTTCTGGTTCCGCACGGCGCAGATGGAGAGCGAGGCCAACATCGGCCAACTCCAACTCACCGGCCAGGCGGTCTCCGACACGAATCCCGGCACCGACAACCGTCCCGACACGCTCGCGCTGCAGTACACCGGCCCGGGCTTCACCATCGAGCCGACGTGGAAGCTCCGTGGCAGCAGCCACGGCGGCCAGGCCAGCGTGGTTGAACTCATCCAGATCAACAACACGAGCCGCACCGCGCCGCTGGTGATCTCGTTCTTCCAGTACTCCAACTTCGTGCTCAGCATCGGCGCCGCGCCCGCGGACACCTCGCAGATCCACGGCACGGTGAACAACACCGCGACCCAGTCGGGCAACGTCGGGTTCCTCTCCGAGACCGTGGTGACCCCCTCGCCCTCGCGCTGGAGCGCCGGCGACGCCAACACCCTGCTGAACCAGCTCAACGACGGCTCGAGCACGACCCTGGACAACGCGACGCTCTTCGGCCCCGGCAACGCGGCCTGGGCGTATCAGTGGGATTTCACCATCCCCGCGGGCGGCTCGGTGCTCATCAGCAAGACCAAGCAACTGGTGCCCACCCCGGGCGCGGCGTTGCCGCTGGCGGCGGGGCTGGTGCTGATCGGGCGTCGCCGGCGTCGGTGAGTCTGTTCTTCGGATATCACCGCCGCGTGACCGCCGGGCACGCGATGGGTGAGGAGAGTGTCCCGGCAAAGGCAGGAGTGAGACATGAAGAACGCAATCCTCGGAGCTCTGGCCCTTTCTGTAACGGCCGGTGCAACGATGGCCGGCGATCCCGCCATCTTCCTCAACGACCGCACCGCCCGGGCGACGATCAACCCGATCGGGTCGACCGCGGGCATGAACGTGTTCGGGGTTGACAACGGCCCCAATCGCCTCGTCAACCAGAGCTTCTGGTTCCGGACCTCGTTCATGGACCGCGAGCAGAACGTGGGCACGCTGCCCGCGCAGTGGGGCTCGACGGACACCAATCCGTTCGTGGACAACCGCCCGGACACCGCGAGCGTCACCTACAGCGGCCAGTCCTTCTCCATCGAAGTCTCCTGGCAACTCCGCGGGGGCCTGGTCGGCTCCGGCCGCGGGGATGTGGGCGAGACCATCGTCATCAGCAACGAGAACGAAGCTCCCACGACCATCTCCTTCTTCCAGTTCTCCAATTGGCAACTCACCGATGGCGAGGTGCAACAGGACACCCTGACCATCCACGGCGCGAACTTCAACACCGCGTCGCAGTCCGGCGTCTCCGCGTTTGTCAGCGAAACCGTCGTGAGCCCTCAGCCCTCGGGCTTCGCGGTGGGCAACGCCGGTCTCCTGCTGGCCGAACTGCAGGATGCCAACGCCGACTCGTTCGATCTCGCGGGTTCCACCCTTGCCGGGCCGGGCAACGTCGGCTGGATCTACCAGTGGAACTTCACCATCCCCGTCGGCGGGAGCGTGACGATCACCAAGGACAAGAGCCTCGTGCCCGCCCCCGGCGCCATCGCGCTGATGGGCCTGGGCGGGCTGGCGATGACCCGCCGGCGGCGGCAGGCGTAACGCCTTCGGGGTGGAGTCCGGTCTGACACCAAGCACCGCCGGCCTTCCGGCGGTGTTTTTCGTTTTCTGAGTGACGGCGTGTCAGGCGCGGGCACGACGCCTCAGGCCCAGAACGCCGAGCGCCAGAAATGTGGCGGGGCCGCTCCACGGCGCCGGGATGGTCACCACGTACACGCTCAGCTGATCCGGATCGCTCACCGTTCGCCCGTAGCCGGTGAAGACCAGCCCATCGGGCGAGACGGCGCGGACGTCGGTGATGCTGGCCCAGGCGGACACGTCCACTCCCGAGTTCAGGAAGAACTGGCGAGCCTCCGTCGTGCCGGCGACCGCCGTCCAGACGAAGCCACCGGTGCCCGCGAAGCCGACCACGGTCTGCCCATCGTCGGACATGTCGAACGCGCCGCCCGAGTTCGCGCCGGCGGGCAAGGGCAGTTCACTCAGAACGCCGCTCACCCACCGCATGGGGCGGGATCCGTTGGCCAGTGTGTCGTTGACGCCGGCGACGATCGCGCCGTCGGCGCTGATCGCGGTGCCCATCGCCCCGCGCGAATCGGGCAACATCGGCAACGTCGTGACGCCCGTGCTGGACCAGACGATCGGCGAGAGGAAAGGAAGGCCCGGGTTGCTCTGGAAGCCGGCCGCGGCGGTTCCGGGAGCATTCACGTCATGCAGGCCGCTGGGCGCAGGTCCCGGCCCCAGCAGGCTGTAGGAGATACCGTTCCACCGGAATCCCCCGACCGCGTCGTTGCCCGCCGACATGAAGTACCCAATCGCAACATCGCCCGACGCGTCGACGCCGCGGATGGTCGAAGCCTGGGCCGGGAAGGGGACCATGGGGTACCCGCCGGCGAGCGTCCAGCGGAATGGGGCGCCGGCGCCTGAGGTGCCATCAAAGGAGGTCTGCCTCACGGTTCCCACCACCACCAGGCCATCCGCGCTGATCCCGTGGGCCTGAACATGGCGCCAAGGAATGCCGCTGGAATCCACCGGGTTTGCGGCGGAGGACGAACCTCCCGACATCGTCCAGCGCAGGAGCGACTCGCCCGAGGTCGAGCGTTCGCTGGCCGCGAGTGTGCCCGCATTGGTGACCAGCCCTCCATAGGTGAGCACCACCGTCGCGCCGGGCGTCGTTGGTTCAACTCTGGAGATGATCGGGGCGGCCAGGGCTGTTCCCGCCGCTGACATGAGCAGGCAGGCAGACAACGTGGAGTAGCGGGTGTTCATGCGAGGACTTCCTGTGTTTGAGGACCGGATGACCCTTGCGAGCAGACCTGACTACGCCGGGCGACGCCTGCGGCGGCCGATGAGAACCCCGGCGCCGATGGTGCTGAGCAAGGCCGAGCCGGGCGCGGGGACGACGAAGGCGAAGCCGAACCACGCGACGTTGTACAGCGGGCCCTCGGCAGAGGCGGACGCTTCGGCGAGAGCTTGCAGGCGGTACTGCCCGGGCGCGAGGACGCCGAAGGTCTGGCCGATGTCGGTGAGCGTGAGATTGACGCCGTTGCCGGTGAGGTTGAGCCAGCCGGGCTGCGTGGGATAACCGCCGGGGCCGATGAGTGGGGGCAGGTAAGCCAGCACGAAGTCGGTCGGATCGGCGAGGGTGAACGTGACATCCAGACGTGTTCTGGCCCAGGCCGAGCCGACGACGATGCCCAGCATGCCCGGGCTCAGATCGGCGCTGGCCCAGAAGCCGTCGAAAGTCACCGCGTCATTGCTGAGGGTGGTGCGCTGGAAGGAGATCGCCTCGTTGCCCCCGTTCGGCCCATATCCGCCGATATTCCCGACCCACGCGCCGGTGGCGGCGTGACTGTCGGACTGGTTCACCACGTTGGGATCGACGACCTGAGTCTCCACGGTTCGCAGCGCGGTTTCGTACACGATCGGACCGCCCAGCGCGGCGGAGTTCAGCATCGCCGCGAGCACGACTACGGGGGGACAGCGGGATTTCATGGGGCCGCTCCTGTTCCACGGCGGGTCGGAGGGCAATCCGGCGGATCACACTTCCGTCCGCACGCGAAGCAAGGCTCCCTCGCAACTCGGCGTAATCAAGCAAGCGACGCCGATAAGATCGGAATCTTCGCTCGGCATTAGGCTGATGCCTTGCGAACGAGTACCCGTGCGTAGTTCCATTGGGGCAGCCGCGTCGGCCGGCGCCGGGCACTCTCCGGGGCGGAGAAGTCTCACATCGGCTTCTTGCTGATCGTCACGTCGTACACCTGCAGGAGCTTCTCCTTGTCGAAGATCATCTCCTGGCGCGACAGGCCGTAGACGTCGTACTCAGTGGTCAGTTCGATCGCATCGACCGGGCAGGCCTCTTCGCACATGCCGCAGAAGATGCAGCGCAGTTCGTCGATCTCGAACTTGACGGGGTACTTCTCGCGGTCGTCCCACGGGCTCTCGCCCGCGGTGATGTGGATGCAGCGGGCCGGGCAGATGGTCGGGCACATCATGCACGCCACGCACTTGACGCGCCCCGCTTCGTCGCGGTTCAGCCGGTGAACGCCGCGGAAGTTCTTCTTCTCCATCCCGCCCTCGTCCACGGGCATGTCCTCGCGGCGTTCCTCGGGGTAGGCCATCGTCCGGCTGGTCTTGCCGCGGCCGAAGCTGGTGAAGAAGTGCTTGAGCGTGGTGGCGAAGCCCTTGAAGACCTCGGGGAGGTACACCGCCTCCATCCGGTTCATGGGGGGCGTCGAGAGCACCTTGATGTCCTGCTCGCGGATCGTCATGCCCGAAGCGTACACCGGTTCAGGTTGGTCGGCACCCGGGGGCCGACTCGCCGGGCCCCGTTGGCGAGCCGCTCCCCGCCGCGGGCGTCCCGGGGGGCCAAAGGTGCGGCCCGGGCGGGCAAACGGCCGACGAAACAGGGTCCATATCCTTTCGCCCCGGGCAAGGGGTGCGCGCCCGCCCTCATCGGCGGACGCCCGGCCCGGGCGGGCCCGTGCGGGCGCGAAGGACTTAGCGGCGGAATGGGTGGTCAGTGGGGGCTGGGGGGGGAGCGATGGGGTTTGCAGCCGGAGGCGCAACCATGCAGGGTTCCAGCGGAAGTGGAAGGGCCGACTCGGGAGTGATCCGCAAGCGCGGAGCCCCCGTTCTGGTCGAACTGCTCAAGAACGCCGCCGCCGCGGCGCCCGGCGTGCCCATCAACGCTCCGCCCGCGCCGACGCGTCCGGCCCGGTCGTCTGAGCCGAACCTGTTCTCGAGCGCGAGCGCCCAGCCCGCCGCGAGGGCCGCATCGGGTGTCGCCGGGGTTGAGGCCAAGCCGGTCATCACGCTCCAGCTCCGCCCCGCGCCCGCGGCTGAGTCCGCCGGTGCCGAGACCTCGCCCGCCGCCGGCGGTGGCGGGTCGCGTGCGGCGCTGCCGCCCCGTTTTGACCGTGGGCTGGGCGGCGAGTCCGGGCTTGGCGCGTGGTATCGGAACCTCGGTGTGACCGGGCGGTCGGTGCTCTTCGCCTTCGCCGCCGTGGTGGTGCTGGCGCCGATCATCTGGCTGGTGGCGTTCAATCGGGGCGAGTCGAAGGCTTCGGAAAAGCTCGGCGCCGCCCTGGGCGGTCCGGGGTCCAGCGCGGGCACGGGGCCGATGATCGTCGACCCCACCCTCCCGCCGCCGCAGCCGCAGGGCGCAGCGGGCCCGGGCAACTCCACGCCTCCCGCACCCGCGCGGCCTGAGCCGCCCCGGCCCACCCCGCCCTCCCCCGGCCCGGGCGATGCGCCCGCCGCCGTCGTCACCGAACTCGTGAAGGGGTACAACTACCTCATCGCGGGCACGTTCAAGCGCGAGAAGGACGCGGACGACACCGCGGCGTTCTTGACCAAGGAAGGCGTCCCGGCCCGCGTACTGACCGCCAAGGACATGGGCGCGGGCGGCTCGGGCGACCACATGGTCGTCATCACCTACGGCTTCGCCGGGGCGAGCTACAGCCAGACCGCCAAGGAGCGCAACGACCTGCGCCTGCAGATCCAGAAGCTGGGCGCGAAGTGGAAGGCGGAGAACAAGCTGGCCCCCTCGGACCTGTCGCAGCCGTACTTCATGAAGTACAACTGACCGGGGGTGGGGTGGCCGCGAGCGCCGACTCGGCTTTCCCCATCCGCGCGTGCCCCCGCTGGACCCCGGCCCGGGAGCGGGTTAACATCCCGTCCCACGGACGCGGGCCCGGCAACGGGTTCTCGTCGGCGGGCTTGTAGCTCAGTTGGTTAGAGCGCACGCTTGATAAGCGTGAGGTCGAAGGTTCGAATCCTTCCAGGCCCATTCGTCCGGCAAGAAAAGCAGAAACGCCGAGCCCCCGAAGGCTCGGCGTTGTCGTTTATCGGGAGGGCTAGGCCCTCGCGGCGGGCTCCTTCGCCGCCACGCCCGCCCGGTACGTCGAGTAGACATACACAGGCATGGTCAGGTCGCCCAGCAACGACTTCACGACCGGCAGCACGTCCTTCCAGTCCAAGCCGCCCACGCCGGTGGCCAGGCGGGGCAGCGCGATGGCCGCGGGCTGCTCCCTGTCGATCCACTTGCGCAGGGCCTTGAGCGCGTGGGAGACGTTGGAGAGCGAGGCCCGGCCGGGCTTGGCGCCGTGCTCGTACCCGCCCTCCTGCGTCAGCAACGCCACGATCTGCACCGGCCCCGCGGGCCCCGCGCCCGACCAGGCCCAGATCTCGCCCGATCGCGGGTGGCTGGTCTGCCCCCAGTGGCGGAAGTCCTTGTACATCGACGGGAACTTTTCCCGAAGTTGCAGGGCCAAGCCGGAGTGGAACGGGTCGTTGGGGGCCACGCCATGGGCGATGACGCGGGCATGGCTCAGCAGGATGTCGCCTTCCAGTTCGTACAGCATCGAGGGCTCCTTGGGTTGGGATGCCCCACCACACTCTACCCGCGTCGAGGCGGCGGGAACACCGCGCGCGGACCGATCGGGTAGTTCGTGGGGTGTTTGTGCGAACGGAGGGCGAGAGTTGAGAGGACCTTGGTGCCGCCGGCCTAGCGACCGCTGAGCGCACACGGCGTGTAGCCACGGCTGGAGCCCCAGACCGCGTGCTCGCGGGCGGAGCGAAGCCCGTGCAGGCGGGTCGAGCGTCCTTTCCGCCGTGATTCAGCCTCTGAATCACGATCTAGAGGTGTCTTTCCTCGCGATTCAGCCGCTGAATCACGAGCCAAAGGGGTCTTTCCCCGTGATTCAACCGCTGAATCGCGAGCTAAAGGAGTCTTTCCGCGTGATTCAGTCGCTGAATCACGAGCTAAAGGAACTTTTCCCCGCCCCTTTGACCAATAACCCGCCCCGCCGCGGCCCAATCAGGCCAATCCTGCGCGAAGCCGCCGCCCACGCCCCTTTCCGGGGCGCACCCCACCACGGCCGATCACGGCGGAACACGGCCAGAACAAGCGTCCGCCCCCCGCCCAGCCACGCCGCTGCCGGTGGTGCCGAAGTCGCCCTTCGAAGCACGCCCCGATCAGCGGGCGCTTGGCCGCTTGGCCAAGCACGCCGTCCCAAAAAAGTCCCGGGGCTTCGCGGGACTTCAGTGCCCACTCGCCATCGGCGCAAGGCAAGACCCGGCAGCCACGACCGATCGCGCGGTGCCGAAAGGCCGGAGCCCAAGAGCACCGATGTGCTCCGAGGACTCCGCGCATCGGTGGCAAGAGCGCGTGGTGACGGGGGGCTTCAGGGCCACCGCCCAGGGCGAATGGTGACCGGCAGACTTCAGGGCCGCCGGCCGCCGAAGCCACACTCCGAGCACGTGCCCTTGGCGAGTGGATAGGCGCACGTCGGACACAGGTTCTTCGCCAGACGCCGTTGATTACGCAGAGACCGCACGAGGCCATAGATGGCCGCCGCCGCGGACACGCTGGCGCCCAGAAGCACCATGCGCCAAATCAAGCCGGCATAAAGGCGTGGGTGCGGTGAGAAGACCTCTACGGCGCCGACTTGCAGCGCCTGGCGAACGCTCTCGACGGTAAAGACCTTCAACAGAGCGCCGCGCGAGTGAAGGTGCTGCACGAGCTTCTCCGGGCTCACGGCAACCGGAGCAGTCAGACCATGTTGTCCCACAAAGAGCTGATTGCGCACCCTCGCCCACATCCACCAAGACCCGTACATGGTTTGCTGACAGTTCCAGCGTATACCGATCATTCCCTCGCCTGATCCTCGCCGGTAGACATAGCCTGGGTAGATCGATTCGATATCACCATCGGCGCGCACAATCAGAGTGGTGATATTGTCTTCATTGGGTACTTCTACTTTCATTCGCCGAATGGCCACTCCGCTGGCGATCATGACCAGCACGGCCGCAGCCAAAGACACGATTCGTTTGGTACCTGTGTTCATGGCAGGTCAGCTCCACCGTCGCCCGTTACCCCGGCCGACACACGTCGCCCGTCCACCGTACACCCACCCCCTGAGCCTACCTTCTTTCAAGGGCCGGTGGCCCCCAAGCCACCCGTCGATGCACGCTCTGATCCACCGCTTTCAAACCGCCCGGGCCAGCACGGCGTGCCAGTGAAGCCCCGGGGCTTCGACGTCCGGCGACCCCGAAATCCCGCTGCCCTAGGCGGGATTCGAGCCTCGTGCTCGACGCTCGACTCCCACCCGTCGTACACGCCGCCGAGCTGCGCGGCCAGGGCGTTCAGTCGGTCGCTGGTCGCGAACATGATTGCTTCTGAGAGCGGCGTGCGGGTCTCCGCGATGCACGAGTACTCCCGGGGGCCAAACAGCCGCTTCAGAATCGACCGGGTTGGCGCGACGCCTAGGCGGACGGCCGTGAAGCCGGACTACGGCCATTCGCTCGCGGCCGCATCGGCGTTCGGCCTTGACCGGAAGTCAAGGTCGTGAATGACGTGCGCCGCCTGAGTGAAGTCGGCGCCGTGGGCGGCGAGCGCCGCGAGCACCTTTGCATCACCTTCCCGACTGGAGTCGGCACGATTCGGATCGGGCGTCGGGTGTCTCTGGTTCCCGATGCCCTCGGCGACGAAGGCCCGCACGCACGGACGACGCCGGATCGTGCCGCCGTGAAGTCGGGTGTATGCTCTGGCCGCTTCCGGTCCGGGTTTCCGCCGCGGGTGCTGCTCCCGAGCGTGGAGCGGCGGCGGCCGCATCGCCGGTGTTGGATGAGTCTGGAGTCCCGACATGGGTGACACGACGATCGCGTTGCTGGCGCTGGGGTGCTCCGCTCTGGGCCTGGTGGCGGGAACCGTGGCGCGGGCGATCATCCCTCAGAGCCATCTGCACGAGGAATCCAAGGACGTGATCAAGGCCGCGACGGGCTTGATCGCCACCCTGGTGGCGCTGGTGCTGGGGTTGCTGGTCGCGTCCTCCAAGAGCACGTTCGACTCGACCGATTCGGGAATCAACGCGGTGGCGACCCGGTTGGTCCAGCTTGACCGGACGCTGGTGCGCTACGGGCCCGAGACCGCCCCTCTCCGTGAACTGCTGCGTCACGATGTCCGCGCCAAGATCGACCAGTACTGGCCCGCCGACGGTTCGCTGACGCCGGACGCGCGAGGGCTGGCGGACTCCTCGACCGTCGAGGAGTTCCAGAAAGCGCTGAAGCAACTGGCTGCGCAGAGCGACGATCAGCGGATGTTCAAGGAGCAGGCGGTGAAGATCGCCCTGGATGTGGAGCAGCTGCGCTGGCAGACGTTCATGCAGTCACGCGGCTCGCTCCCCACCGCGTTCCTGGTGATTCTGTGCTTCTGGCTGGGCGTGCTCTTCGCGAGCTTGGGGCTGCTGGCCCCGCGGAATCTCACGGCCTACTCGGCCGTGGGGGTCAGCGTGCTCTCCGTGGCGTGCGCCATCTTCCTGATCCTGGAGATGAACGAGCCGCTGGAGGGGATCGTGCGAGTCTCCGGCGCGCCCCTGGAGCGGGCTCTGGAGATCATCAGCAAGCCCTGATTGACGCGTCGAGCCGCAGGGGCCACGCCGCGTCCAATCCGCTTGCGCACGGCGAGAAGCACCCCGCCGTCACTTGCTCTCTTGCTTGCGGAACAGTTCGAAGATCTCTTCGCCCGTCGCGGACCCGTACACCGCCTCGCGGAAATCCTCCATCATCATCAGCCGGCTGACGCGGGCCAGGGCCTGGATGTGGTCGGCGGTGCGGTCGGGGGGGCTGGCCAGGAGGATGATGAGGCGGACGGGGCGGCCGTCGATGGCCTGGAAGTCGATGGGCTGCGCGGGCTTGCCGATCGCCATGGCCAGGCCGGTGACCGTGGCGCACTTGCCGTGGGGGATCGCCAGCCCGTGCCCGATGCCGGTGGTGCGGGTGGTCTCGCGCGACCACACCGCGTCCTTCAGCACCTGCGGCTCGCTGACCTTGCCCGCGGAGGACAGCAGGTCCACCAGTTCATCGATCGCCGCGCGCTTGTCGATGGCGGCGAGGGGGGCTTTGACGCACGCGGGCTGAAGAATGTCCAGAAGGTTCATGCGCGATCTCGTGGACGGCGAGTGTAGACCCACCCGGGTAGGTCGGCACTCCGTACCGACTCGTGTCTTCGCCTGCTCCGGCCGTCGGACTCACTTACGACGTCAGCAACGCGCTGAACGCCCCGTCGTGATACTCCCGGTCGGGCTTGCCCGGCCCGCCGCCGGGGAGCAGCACGCCCGGTCCCGACGCGCTCAGGCCCAGCGTCTTGCACGCCCAGGCCACCTGATCGTCGTTCTCCACCGGCTCAACGGAGCAGGTGGAGTAGAGCATCGCGCCGCCGGGGGCCAGGAGTGACCGCCCCTGCGTCAGGATGTCCTGCTGGAGTTTGACCAGTTGGCTCAGGAACTTCCCGGTCAAGCGATACTTGGCCTCGGGCCGGCGGGCCAGCACGCCGGAGTTGGAGCAGGGCACGTCGAGCACCACCAGGTCGGCCTTGCCGCGCTGGGCGCGGTGCACGTCATCGGGCGTGGCGGGTCGGACGCGCCGGTGCCGCTCAAAGGCCTGGGCCAGGATGCCCGAGCGTCGCTCGTCGGGGTCGCAGGCGATGATCTGCGCGTCGGGGAAGGTGGCGGCGAGCTGGCGCGTCTTGGTGCCCTGGCCCGCGCACAGGTCGATGATCAGCCGCGGCTTGAGGCCCTTGGCGAGTTCGACCGCGCGCGAGGAGGCCGGGTCCTGCACCCAGATGTCGTCGCGAGAGGAGAGCAGCGCGCCCAGCGCGCCGCGCGGGCCCACATACACATGGTGCCCGCTCTGCACGTGCGCTTCGAGCCCGGGGGGCAGGGCCCCGCGCGCGTGCGCGGTGCGCAGGATCGTCGGCGGTTCGCACAGGCTGTGCAGCGCGAGCGCCTTGACCACGCCCGGCTCCCAGCGCTTCGCCCACGCCTCCATGCACAGGCGCGGGTGGCCCGTCGCCATCGCCAGCCGTTCCACCGGGTCGTCGGGGAACACCGCCGCGCGCAGCAGCCGGGCGCGCCCGCTGGAGAGCGGCAACTGGTCGGGCGCGTGGGTGTACTCCACCTCGGGCGTGTCCTCGCCCAGTTCGGTGATCCGCCGGAGCACCGCGTTGACGACCTTCGACGCGCCGACCTTGAGCGCGCCGCGAGCCCAGCCGACGGCGTGGTCCACCGCCGCATACGCCGGGACCCGGTCCAGCAGCAGGATCTGGGCCGCGCCCGCGAGCACCGCCGCCTTGAGCTCCGGCTGCGCATCAGCCCAGCCCGACTTGAGGAACCGCTGCGCGATGAAGCCCAGCGTGATCCACCGCGAGGTGACGACGTTCACGATCTGATGGGCCAGGGCTTCGTCGCGTGGGTCGCGCACCACCCCGGGCGGGATCGCCAGCGGACGCAGTTCAAGCTGCGGGTAGCGCTGCGCCTGCCCCGCCAGGTGCATGCACACCGCGTCGCGCGCGGGGTCGGGGTTCGAGGCCTCGGGCGGGCCCGAACGCGGCGGGCCAGAACGCGGGGGGCCCGAGCGCGGGGGGCCCGAGCGCGGCGGGCCAGAGCGC
>JALHNL010000099.1 GCA_022843545.1 Phycisphaerales bacterium
GCCACCACGACCGCCGCCGCCGCCGCCGAAGCCGCCGCGACCGCCGCCGCCGCCGCCACCCTCGCGGGGACGGGCTTCGTTGACGGTCAGGTCGCGACCGTCGACGTTCTGGCCGTGCAGGGCCGCGATGGCCGCCTTGGCGTGCTCGTCGTTAGCGAACTCGACGAAGCCGAAGCCGCGGGGGCGGCCGGTTTCGCGGTCCATGACGAGCGACGCGCTGGTGACGTCGCCGTGCTGCGAGAAGAGCTGACGCAGCTGGTCTTCGGTGGTCTTGAACGAGAGATTGCCAACGTAAAGCTTCATCGCTTTACTCCAGGCCCGAAAGAACTCTAAGACATCCGGTGCTTGCTCGGGCGGCCAAAGCGTCGGGAAACCTGGCAGGACTCGACCAACGCGGCCGGGACGAAGCAGGAGACGTCCAAGTATAGACCGCTAGCCGGCTGTCGGCAACCCCGGGGGGAGGGGGGGAGTAAACGGGGCAAATCGGCCAACCGGGCCAACACGGCCAACAGCCAGAAGCCGCAAAGCGGCCAAGGGGCAAAGGGGCAAAGGGGCAAAGAAGCCAAAGAGAGGCGGGAAGACCGCTTGCGCGGCCTTCCTCGCCTTGGTTAGCCCTGTTGCCTTTGTTGGCCGGGGTGGCCCTGTTGGCCCTGTTGGCCCTGTTGGCCGGGTTGGCCCCGTTTGGCGGCGCACCGCCGCCGTCACGCCGCGACGCGGAGGTTGGCCTGGTCGCCCTCGGTGGTGGGGGCGGTCTTGAGCGTCACCGCGCCTTGAACGGCCCCGCCGCCCGAGTCCATGCCGAACTCGACGGTCAGGATGTCGCTGGCCAGGCCCAGGGTCGAGCCGCGCTGGCCCTGCACGATGTAGCTGGCCCCGAGGCCCGCCGCGCTGGACGCGGGCGGCGGGTTCGCGCTCCTGGGCCACGCCCCGGGCGTGAGCCGCACGCGTCGCCGCGTGGTCTTTGCCGACCGCACGATCCCGCCCGGCACCGCGCGGGCCGACTATCTCGTTCGCGCCCGCCGCGGCGACCTCCGCGGCCCGGCCGCGCCGGTGCTGACGGTGAGGCTGGCGGCGGGGTGAGGGGGAGGGGGGGGCGGGGGGGGCAGGGGGGGCGGCACAAAGACGCGAAGGCGCGAAGACAAGGCGAAGAGCACCCAACACGAAGAGCACGGCGGGCCACGGAGGAGAAGAGGACGAGTGGGGTGAAGACCGGAAGAAGCGCGGACGGGGCGCGAGGCTTCTTCACACCGGAGTTCTTGCCCCGTGGCCCTCTGTGCTCTCCGTGTTGAAACGCCTGCTTCTTCCGCTTCGCGCTCTTCGGGCCCTTCGCGGTTGCTTCTCTTCTCAGTGCCTTCTCGCTGTCTCGGTGCCTCGGTGGTGAACGCCCTCGCTCACGCGATCGTCACGCTCTTGTCGAGGTACACGTCCTGCACCGCGTGGAGGAGCTTGACGCCCTCGTCGATCGGTTTTTGGAACGCCTTGCGGCCCGAGATCAGGCCCATGCCGCCGGCGCGCTTGTTGATCACGGCCGTCGCGACGGCTTCCTGCAGGTCGCCCGCGCCCTTGCTCTCGCCGCCGGAGTTGATCAGCGGCACGCGGCCCATGTAGTTGTTCAGAATCTGGTAGCGGCACAGGTCGATGGGGTGGCCGCCCTTGCCCGCGGCATCACTGCCCGCCAGGTCGGTGTACACGCGCTTGTCCCACTTGCCGTAGGACGAGCCGCCGGTGTTGAGGGCGGCGTACCCGCCGTTGTTGGTGGGGAGCTTTTGCTTGATGATGTCGGCCTTGATGGTCGCGCCCATGTGGTTGGCCTGGCCGGTGAGGTCGGCGGAGGCGTGGTAGTCGGTGGCCTTGCCGTCGGCGCCGGTCACCTTGAAGTGGGCGTTGCGGGTGTAGCACCACAGCACGGTGACGAGGCCGAAGGAGTGGGCCTCTTCGAACATGTCGCTGACGTAGGCGATCTCGTCGCGGGCCGAGTCGTTGCCGAAGTAGATCGTGGCGCCGACGGCGAGCGCGCCCATCTCGTAGCACTGGCGGATGGAGCCGAAGTACGACTGCTTGAAGATGTTGGGGTACGTCAGCATCTCGTTGTGGTTGAACTTGACCAGGAACGGGATCTTGTGGGCGTACTTGCGGCTGACGGAGGCGAGCACGCCGAGCGTGGAGGCCACCGCGTTGCACCCGCCGTCGATGGCGAGCTTGACGATGTTCTCGGGGTCGAAGTACGCGGGGTTGGGGGCGAAGGAGGCCCCGGCGGAGTGCTCGATGCCCTGGTCGACGGGCAGGATGCTGACGTAGCCGGTGCCCGCGAGGCGGCCGGTGTTCAGGATCGTCTGGAAGTTGCGGAGGGTCGGGACGTTGCGGTCGGTCTGGCTGAAGACGCGGTCGATGAAGTCGGGGCCGGGGACGTGGAGTTTGTCTTTGGCGACCTTGGGGGCGTTGTAGCCCAGCAGAGCGTCGGCCTGGGCGCCAAGGGTCTCGCGGACGTTGATGGAGGGGGTGTGGACGCCGTTCATGGCGGCGGCGGGGCGGGCGGTGGTGGTGGTCATGGGGTACTCCTGGGTCGTGTGCGCCATGATAGCGGTGGGGGTGGGGGTGGAAGCTGGGTGAGAGAAGCAACGAGCGATGAGCGATGAGGGACAGGGAGGGCTTGACGATGGCGAAGACGCTCAGGTCCGGCGTCCGATCTTTCGCTCACGGATACTCCTGCCGCACCGGCCTCACCAGCACATCGCCCACGTGCACGTGGGCGGGCTGCTGGGCGATGAAGGCGACGACGCGGGCGACGTCGGCGGGGTCGAGGACGGGGCCGATCTTGTCGACGACGCCGTCGTACCACTTCGGGTCGTAGCCCGCGACGCCCTGGAACTCGCTGGTCACAAAGCCCGGCTCGACGAGGCTGACGCGGATGCCCTGGGGGCCGAGTTGGCGGCGCACGCCCTCGGTGAGGCCGTGGACGGCGAACTTGGTGGAGCCGTACATCGAGGAGAAGGGCGAGACGTGGCGGCCGACGACCGAGCCGATGACGATGATGTCCTTGGGAGAAGGGAGCACAGGCGGGACGCCTGGGCCACCGATGCTCAGAAGGTGGCTTGCTGCGGCGCGGAGCAGGTGGGCCACGCCGGTCAGGTTGGTGCGGATCATCTCGTCCCACTGCGCGGGGTCGGAGTCGACGGGGCTGCCCTTGAGCCCGCGCCCGGCGTTGGCGACGATGAGGTCGGCGGGGGCGCTGAAGGCCTCGCGGGCCTTGGCGAACATCGCGTCGATGACGCGCGGGTCGGCGGCGTCGCCGGGGGCCGTGGTGACGCGGTCGGCCCCGAACTGGCGGGCGAGCGTGGCGGCGACCTCGGCGAGGCGGTCGGCGCGGCGGGCGTTGATGACGACCCTTGCGCCCGAGGCGGCGAGTTCGCGGGCGATGGCCTCGCCGATGCCGGCGGAGGCCCCGGTGACGATGGCGACGCGGGCAAAGAGCGCGGGAGTGGGCGTGGACATGGGTGACGGTAGGGGGAGAAGGATGAAGGATGAAGAGGGATGACAGGCCGTGAGCGCGGTGGTTTAGCGAGTCGTGGGGAGCAGCGTGCGGAGGGACTCGACGAGGGCGAGTTGCACCTGCTGCATGGTGGGGCAGCGGTCGCCCAGCAGCGCGTGGAGCGAGGTGACGGGGCGGGCGAGGCCGCAGGGGACGATGAGGTTGAAGTGGTCGAGGTTGGTGGTGACGTTGAGGGCGAGGCCGTGGAGGCTGATCCATCGTTTGACGCGGATGCCCATGGCGCAGACTTTGGCGAGGGAGCCCGAGCGGTCGCGGACCCAGACGCCGGTGGCGCCGGGGTCGCGCTCGCCGGTGATGTTGAACCGGGCGAGGGTGTCGATGACGGCCTGTTCGAGCAGGCGCATGTAGTCGTGGAGGCGGAGGCCCAGGTGGTTGAGGTCGAGGATGGGGTAGGCGACGAGTTGGCCCGGGCCGTGGTAGGTGATGTCGCCGCCGCGGTCGGTGTCTTCGACGGTGACGCCCCGGGCGGCGAGCAGGTGGGGCGGCGCGGTGAGGTGGTCGCGGGCGGAGGGGCGCTGAGAGACGGTGATGACGGGCGGGTCGTGCTCGACGAGCAGGAGCTCGCCGGGAACGGGCGCGGCGGCCTCGCGGGCGTCGAAGACGCGCTGCCACGCGGCGAGTTGGCGGTCGTAGGCCTCGCGGTAGGGGAGACGGTCGAGATGGACGACGGGGAGTGCGATCACGGCGGCGGGTGTGGCGGGGGGGCGGTGCGCGCGTAGCATACGCCCCTATGCCTGAGATTCATGCGACTTCCCATGTCGGTCCGGAGTGCGAACTCGCGGACGGCGTGGTCATCGGCCCGCACTGCACGCTGACGGGTCGGGTGAAGCTGGGCCCCGGCGTGCAGCTGCTGGGGCACGTGTACATCCAGGGGCCGGTGGAGATCGGCGCACGGACGTTCATCTACCCGTTCACGTGCATCGGCTTTGAGCCGCAGGACGTGAAGTTCACGCGGGGCGTGACGGCGACGGCTGGGGTGGTGATCGGCAGTGACTGCAAACTGCGGGAGCACGTGACGATCCACGCGAGCACCAAGCCCGACGTGCCCACTCGGCTGGGCGATCGGGTGTGGATGATGGTGGGCAGCCACGTGGCGCACGACTGCCAGGTGGGCAACGACGTGAACTTCGTGAACAACGCGGGGCTGGCGGGGCATGTGCAGGTCGGCGACAAGGTGACGCTGGCGGGGCACGCGATCGTGCACCAGTTCGTCCGGATGGGGCGGATGGCGTTCATGTCGGCGGGGAGCGCGGTGTCGACGGATGTGCCGCCGTTCTGCATCGCGTGGGGGCGGAACTCGATCGTGGGTCTGAACGTGGTGGGCCTCAGGCGGAGCGGGATGGACCGCGGGGAGATCACGCTGCTTCGGCGCGCGTTCCGCGAGGTGCTGCGCGAGAACCTGCCCCGGGCGCAGACGGTGGAGCGGCTGCGGGAGATCGGCGCATCTTCGTCGGCGGTGATGGAGGTGGCGGACTTCGTGGCGGGCGGCAAGCGGCCGATCTGCCCGTATCGCAACCAGACGCGCTCGGGCGGCGGGAGCGAGGACCCGAGTCTGGACATGTGACCCGGACCTGGCCCGGGGGCCGCGACCGCCCTCAGGCGGCAGAGGACATCGTGTGGATGCCCGCCTTTGGGGTTGCCCGGCGCGTCATCGCGGCGGTGCGTGCCGCGGTGTCAGTTGGTGTTGCCGGCGGTGCCGGTTGAGCCGGTGGAAGCGGGCGGAGCGGCGGGAGCCTTGTCGCCCTCGGCGTCGGCGGGCTTGTCGCCTTCGATCTCGCTGTCCTTGACGCCGAAGCGCTTGGCGAGGGCCTTGGTGGTGAAGGGCTCGTCCATCGCGGCCTGCATTTCGGTGAAGAGCAACTGGTTGCGGGCGGCGCCGGCGTAGGCGCGGTAGAGCTCCTGGGTGAGGGGCTCGTAGGTGTGGACCTGGGCGACCGCAACGGAGAAGGTCTTGGGCAGGGTGACGGCGAAGGTGAGGGTCGGGTCGCGCCGGTCGACGGGGAGCGTGGGGTCGAGCTTGGCGACGCGGGACATGACGGCCTCGCGGAAGACCTCGGAGTCGATGCCGGCGTCCTGGGCCTGGGCCTGGACGCGGGTGACGCGGGTGTTCGTGCGGAGGTCGCCCACGCGGAGGCCCCTCTGGGCGAGGGTGGTGTGGGCGTCGGCCATGTTGGTTTCGCGGGCGAGGGCGATGATGTCGTTGAGATCGCGCTGGATGAGTTCGAGGGCGGTCTGGCGCTTGAGGTCGCGGATGACCTCGGCGCGGACTTCATCGAGCGAGGCGGGCGGGCCGGGCTGGCGCACCTGAGTGACCATCGCGAAGATGACGTTGCCCGCGCGGTCGTCGAACGCCGCGGAGGGCGGGAGGCCGGGCTGCAGCGTCAGCGCGACGCGGTCGGCGGCGGGGAGCCCCTCGGCGGACATGAGCACGTCGGCGGCGGGGAGTTCGGCGGCGCCCTGGCGCATCACCGCGCGCCCCAGGCCGGGGATCTGCGTGAGGGCCTCGCGGGTCACGAGCTGCGTGGAGGCGATCTTGGCGGGGTTCACCGGCGAGCCGACGACGGCGGAGGCGGCCTGAGCGGCGGCCTGGCCCAGATCGGCGAGTGTGATGCCCGTGCCGGTGGGGGGGATGACCTTGAGGCCCGAGGCGGGGCGGTCGGCGAGCTTGCTGGTGGCGAGGAGGATCTCGTTCTTGACGCGGTCGGCGGCGGCGCGGAGGGCGCGGTCGGTGATCTCGCGGCGGAGCGTGTCTTCGACCTGCTGGCGCTGGAAGCGGGCGTCGGCCTGGGCGGGGGCGTTCAGCAGGCGGGCCTGGACCTCAACCGGGTCGAGCTTGACGGCGGCCTCGATCACGGCACGCTCGAGGGTGAGCCACTCGACGGCGACGCGGGCGGGCATGCTGAAGCCCCATCCGAAGTCGCCCTCGCCCTGCTTGACCTCGCGGTACTTTTCGTAGTGGGCCTTGATGCGATCTTCGCTGGGCTCGACGATGCCGGTGAGGTCGTCGCTGACCGAGATGGTGAAGTAGTCGAGGATCGCGCCGTCGAAGAGGCGCTTGGCCTCGGCGAGAATGCGCTGGGGCGACGAGCGGGGCATGGTGAGGTACGCCTCGCGCATGCGGCGGATGCCGCGGAACTCGGCGAGCATCTCGTCGGTGCGGACGCCGTCCTTGGTGACGGCGCCGACGAGGGCGGGCTGGAGGCGTGCGACGAGGGTCTGGCGGGCGCGGTTGACTTCTTCGGAGCGGAACTGGGCGAAGAGCTGCCAGTTCTGTCCGTACTCGGCGCGGAGGGCGCCGACGACTTCCTCGCCGGCGATCTGCTCGATGAACTGGGCGTCGGCGCCGTCGCCCTTGGGCCCGGTGAAGCCGGCACGCTGGGCGATCTTGGACTGGAGGAGCCAGCCCAGGGAGTCCTTGGACTCGATGTTGAGGGCCCCGATGACGGAGGCGGGGGCCAGGGTGGACAGCATGGCGTGGATCTTGTTGGACTTGGCGTAGTCCTCGGGGCTCACGGACGTGCCGTCGCCCAGCTTGAGGGCGGAGCCGCGGCCGACGTTGCGTCCGAGTTCCTGGATGAAGGAGGGAGCGAGGAAGGCGATCATCAGCAGGCCGCCGCCGATGACGAGGATCCAGGTCTGGTATTTACGGAGAGTCTTCGACATGAGTGATCCGTGGGGATTGGGGGAATGGCCGGGATGATATGTCGGCGCGGGGTGGAGGGCGGGGGGCGCAGGGTGAGGGGTGGGGGGAGCGGGGCGGCCGGCACGGGGCGGCGGGCCGGTCGGTATCCTGTGGTCATGGCGATCAAAGTGCTCGTTGCGGACAAGTTCGAGAAGCAGGGGGTTGAGGGGCTGGCGGGCCTGGGGTGCCAGGTGGTGCTGATGCCCGACGTGGGGGCGGAGAAGCTGCCCGGCGCGATCGCGGAGCAGGACCCTCAGGTGGTGGTGGTGCGCTCGACCAAGGTGGGCAAGGCGGCGTTTGACGCGGGGCGGTCGCTGAAGGCGGTGATCCGCGCGGGGGCGGGGTATGACACGATCGACCTGGCGGCGGCGAAGGCCAAGGGCGTGGCGGTGTGCAACACGCCGGGGATGAACTCGGTGGCGGTGGCGGAACTGACGTTCGCGTTCTTGCTGGCGCTTGATCGGCGGGTGGTGGAGCAGACCAACGAACTGCGGGCGGGCGTGTGGAACAAGAAGGAGTACAGCAAGGCGCGGGGCATCAAGGGCCTGACGCTGGGGCTGATCGGCGTCGGGGCGATCGGCCGCGAGGTGATCAAGCGGGCCAAGGCCTTCGGGATGTCGTGCTGGGCGCACTCGCTGAACATGACGCCCGACAGGGCGCTGGACCTGGGCGTGCAGTACGGCGGCAAGACGCGGGACGAGCTGTACGCGATGCTGGGCAAGTGCGACGTGGTGAGCGTTCACGTGGCGGCGAACCCGGAATCGCAGAAGATGTGCGACGCGAAGTTCTTTGGCGCGATGAAGAGCGGGGCGATCTTCCTGAACACGTCGCGAGGGAGCGTGGTGGATGAGGCGGCTCTGATCGACGCGATGAAGAACCGGGGCGTTCGCGCGGGGCTGGACGTGTTCGAGAACGAGCCGGCGGGTGGCGCGGCGCAGTGGAAGTGGACGGGCGCGGACCTGCCCGGGCTGGTGGGGGCGCACCACGTGGGCGCGTCAACCGACCAGGCCCAGCTGGCGGTGGCGGAGGAAGTGGTGCGGATCGTGAAGGTGTTCCGCGATGGGGGCGGGTGGGAGAATCGGGTGGGGTGAGGAAGACGTAACGAGTGCTGAGTCCTGAGTCCTGAGTGCTGAGTGCTGAGTGCTGAGTGCTGAGTGCTGAGCGTGAACGCCATGTGATCGGCGTCCGCCGTCAGTTCTTCGGTGGCTTTAGGAGGGCTTTTCGACCCAGGTGCTGGCGACGTGCAGGTCCTTGAGCTGCGCGTCGGTGGCTTTGCTGGGGGCGCGGGTCATGAGGTCGGCGCCGATCTGGGTCTTGGGGAAGGCGATGACGTCGCGGATGTTGTCGGTGCCGCAGATGTGCATGATGAGGCGGTCGAGGCCGAAGGCGATACCGGCGTGGGGCGGCGCGCCGTACGAGAGGGCCTCGAGCAGGAAGGAGAACTTCTCCTTGGCCTGCTCCGGGCTCAGCCCAAGCAACTGGAAGACCTTGGCCTGCACGGCGCGGTCGTGGATGCGGACCGAGCCGCCGGCGATCTCGGAGCCGTTGAGCACGATGTCGTAGCCCGCGCTGACGATGGACTCGAGGGTGTCGTCGTCATTGACGTCGGCGTTCACGAAGAGGTCGCGCTGGTCATCGCGGGGCGCGGTGAAGGGGTGGTGCATCGCGATCCACTTGCCGGTTTCCTTGTTCTTCTCGAACATGGGGAAATCGAGCACCCAGAGGAAGTTCCACGGGCCGCCCTCGGCGCCGGGCTTGGGGATCATGCCCATGTCGCGGGCGACCTGCTGGCGCAGCTCGCCGATGGCCTTGGTGGCGATCGCGTAGGTGTCGGCGACGAAGAGCACGGTGTCGCCGATCTGCGCGCCCACTTCGCGGATGAAGTCGGCCTTGAGGGGCTCGAGGAACTTGGCGATGCCGGTGTCGAGCTTGGGGGAGCCGTCCTCGGCCTTGATGACCTTGACGACGGCGACGCCGCCGGCGCCGAAGCGCTGGGCGAGCGAGCTGTAACCGTCGGTGATCTTTCGGGTGAGCTTGTCCGCCCCTCCGGGGACGCGCATGGCCTTGACGACGCCGCGCTTGCTGTTGAAGCGCGGGCGGTCCTGGCCCTTTTCGAGGACGGACTTGAAGACGCCGAACTCGGTGCGGGCGGCGAAGGTGGAGATGTCCTTGATCTTCAGGTCGTAGCGCGTGTCGGGGCGGTCGATGCCGTAGTCTTCCATCGCGTCGCGGTAGCTCATGCGCTGGATGGTGGGGACCTCGTAGCCGCACATCTCCTTCCAGAAGCGGCGGACGAAGCCCTCCATCATCTCGGTGATCTGGTCACGGCGGACGAAGGACATCTCGAGGTCGACCTGGGAGAACTCGGGCTGGCGGTCGGCGCGGGGGTCCTCATCGCGGAAGCAGCGGCAGATCTGCATGTAGCGGTCGCAGCCGGACATCATCAGGATCTGCTTGAAGAGCTGGGGCGACTGGGGCAGCGCGTAGAAGGTGCCGGGCATGTTGCGGCAGGGGACGAGGAACTCGCGCGCGCCCTCGGGCGTGGACTTGTAGAGGATGGGGGTTTCGACTTCGAGGAAGCGGTTCTCGCCCGCGAAGTAGTTGCGGATGACCTGCATGGCCTTGGAGCGCGTGCCCAGGACCTTCTGCATGGACGGTCGGCGCAGGTCGAGATAGCGGTGCTTGAGGCGGATTTCCTCGTTGGGGAGCGTGGAGTTGTCGTCGGGCAGGAAGGGCGGGTTGTCGGTCTTGCTCAGCACGTCGAGCTGCTGGACGACGATCTCGACCTTGCCGGTGGGGAGCTTGGGGTTCTCGCCGCCGCGGCGGATGCGCACGACACCGCGGACCGCGATGCAGTCCTCGTTGCGGAGCTTGTCGGCGTCGCCCATCATGCCGGTGTGGGCGTGCTTGTCGCCGGTGTTGGCGGCGCCGGCCTCGTTGGCGTCCTCGGGATCGAAGACGAGCTGGGTGAGCCCGTAGCGGTCGCGGAGGTCGATGAAGATGAGGTTGCCGTGGTCGCGATAGGCGTTGACCCAGCCCGAAAGGTTGACGGTCTGGCCGACGTGGGTGTCGCGGAGTTCGCCGCAGGTGTGAGTACGGATGAGCATAAGGGCGGCAGTGTAGGTGGCCGGGGTGTGTACGGGGCAGGGAGCGGGGTTGTGGAACGGGCGCGGAGCGGATAGGCTGGAGGCATGAAGAACACACGCTTGCTGCTGGCGATGATCGCGACCTTCACCTTGGGCCTGGGCGGATGCGAGAAGGCGCCGACCGAGGCGGAGCAGGCCGCCAAGAAGGCGACTGAGGAGATGCAGACCGCAAAGAAGGACACTGAGGAGCTTCAGGCCGCCAAGAAGGCCGCGGAGGAGATGCAGGCGGAGATGAAGAAGCAGGTGGAGTCGGGTCAGGCGGACCCGTCGAAGATCCGCGACAAGCAGCAGGAGGTTCTGAAGCAATTGGATAAGGCGGCCGGCGAGATGTCCGGTGCCGACGGGCAGAAGATGCGGGCGATGATGGGCGTCATCCAGGCGATGGCGCAGGAGCGGACCGCGTATGAGGACCGCGCGGGCAAGCTGGTGAACAGCGGGCTGATGAGCGCCGCGAACCTTGCGACAGACGAGAAGATCGATGCGTCGATCGCCGAGCTGGACTGGCTGGTGAAGGAGAACCAGCGGCTTCAGACGTACACGGCGTCTACTCCGGATCGCCTGCGCAAGGCGCTGAGCGGCGCGGGCGCCGGGGCGGCGGAGGTGAGCGCGGTGGTGGCGGACCAAAGCCCGCGCTTCCCGGTGATGGTGGAGGTGCTGCGCGGGGATGAGAAGATCTTCGCGGGGATGAAGGGGGTCCTGGGCCTGCTCAAGGGCGGGCGCGGGAAGTGGGAGGGCGAGGCCGGCTCCATGACTTTCAAGGACGCGGAGTTCGAGAAGGCGATCAACGCGAAGTTCGCGGAGATCGACGCGGCTACCGAGGCGCAGCTGGAGGCGGAGAAGAAGTTGATTCAGATGAATCAGCGGTGAGTGCGGGGGCCGCCTCGCGGTGGCTCAGCGCTCGCGCACGTACCGGCTGGAATAGCCCTTCTCGCCCGAGCCTTCCTTGAAGGTGACGGTCTGGACGAGTTCGTCGCCTTCAAGGGTGTACACCACGCTCTGGATCATGGCCGACTTGCCCTCGGTGCCGGTGAACTCGGCGCGGTTGCCGCCTGCGGAGACCAGGCGGAAGATCTGAACGTCCTTGTCGGTGTCGGGCACTTCCAGCATCCCGTGCAGGTGGCGCAGGCGGAGCACGATGCCCGCGTCTTCGGCGGTGATGAGCGAAACCTCATGGAAGGCGGGCTTGCCGTCGCGGCGGACCTGGCGGAAGAGCCCGACCATGGAAGTGCCACGGGGCTGCGTCCAGTGCTCCTCGTTCATGGTGCCGTTTTTGTTGACGGTCATCCAGCGGCCGATCATGAACCGGAAGGGCTCAAGCGCGGGGCTGGGGGCGGCGGAGGCGGGGAGCGTGATCGACGGCGCAGTCGCGGCGGCCTGCTCGCGCGGGGCGGCGCAGGCGGGGATGAGGGCGAGCGGGACGAGCGCGAGCATGTGAAGGTGGCGCATATGGCACGAGGATACACGTGACGGACACGCGTCGGCGTGATAGCCTGATCGCATGAACACGGCCGTGAATTCACCGCGAACGGCGGTGCGAGAGCGTGGCTTGGCGCTGGTATCGGTGATCCTGCTGCTGGCGCTGGCGGTGGTGGGGATCCTGGTCTGGAAGACCTTTACGCAACTGGGGCTGGTGCCCGCCAACGCCTTCAACGCGGCGGGGGTGCGGAGCAAACTGATCACCACCAACGTGGTGACGGGGCTGGTGGTGTTCGCGATCACCGGCGGGCTGGGGGCGCTGGGGTACTTCGCGTTCAGGCGGAGCCAGGCGGCGGCGGAGGTGGGCATGTGCATCCCGCTGCTTTTGGCCACCGGTGCCCTGGGGTATCAGGCGTACTCGTATGTGACACGCCCGCCGGCGGCGACACCGACGGGCACAACCACCACGGGCGGGGCGACCACGCCCGGCGGCGTGGCCATCGCGCCCGCGCCGGTGCAGCCGGTGGCGCCGGCGACCGGGCCGAG
>JALHNL010000100.1 GCA_022843545.1 Phycisphaerales bacterium
TGAGCACCGACGCCGCGCCGGGCGCCGGAGGCTCGCCGCCGGTGGGCGCGGCGGGGCCCGCGCCGTTCTTGGCGGCTTCCTCGGATGACGGGTTGAGTCGTGAGGCCACCAGCGTGGGCGTTCCGCCCTCGCCCATCTCGATCAGCCCCAGTTCGTGCAGCGCGGTCAGCGCGGCGGCCTGCTCCGCGGTCTTCTTGCTCGCGCCCCAGCACGCCGGAAAGGCCCGCTCACCGATCGACACGCTCACCTGGAAGTGCTTGGCGTGGTCGGGGCCTTTCTGCGACATCACGCTGTACAGCGGCGTCTGCGTCAGGTGCTGCTGCGCGTATTGCTGGAGGATGGACTTGTAGTTGTCCTGGTGCCCGCTCGCCGCGGCCTTCTCGATGCGGGGGATGAGCAGCGGGTTGAGGATCCGGCTGACGGGCTCCATGCCCCCGTCCAGGAACACCGCGCCGATCACCGCCTCCAGCGCCGCCGCCGCCAGCGACATGGGCAGCGTCGGCGCGGTCTTCATGCCCTTGCCCAGTTCAAGGAACGTGGTGAGGCCCAGTTCGTCGGCGATGAGCGCGCAGGTGTTGCGCGCCACCACCGCCGACTTGATCTTGGTCATCTCGCCCTCGAGCAGGTCCGGGTAGCGGTGGTAGATGTGATTGCAGGTGACCAGCGACAGCACCGCGTCGCCCAGGAACTCGAGGCGCTCGTTGCTGCGGACTCGCGCGTCGGCCACCGAGGCGTGGCGCATCGCCAGCTCCAGCAGCGCGGGATCGCGGAAGGTGTAGCCCAGCCGGGCCTGAAGCGCGGCGCGAGGGTCTGGAGTTGATGATGCCGGAGCTTTCGTCATGCGCGCGTTCCACCCCCGCCCCTTGGCGGCTGCCGGCGCACACGTGCCCTCGCCGGCGGTCAAAGACCACCATCGGCCGAATAACCGACCGACGCGACCGCCGAGTTGGGTCTGAGCCGGCCTTCCTTTGCCTGTGGGCATCAAAGGAGGCCGAACCCGCGAGGCCCCGCGGGCGATAACCGCCCGGGGCCCCGGACGCTGGCGGGGTGCTCCGGCGAATACCCCGCTGGCGTCACCCCGACTATACCCGCGCCGGCGCGAAAAGCCCGTGGGATTTCCCGGATCACCGAACCCACGGGCACCCAAGCCCGGGCGCGGCGAATGACGCTTCCTCGCCTCTTCCGTTCCCTCAGCACTCAGCACTCATCACTCAGCACGTCTTCCGCCGAGCGAGCGGTGCGGGACTGGAGCAGCCGGTGAAGCCCTCGTCGCCCTGGCCAGGGCGAGTCGTGCTCCGGTTGTCCGGTTGTCCGGTCGGCGCCGTCCTTTTGGCCGACCGGGGCGGGGATCCTTCCCACCGCCATGGGATCTGCCCCAGTCCCGCTGTCTCTTCCGCTCAAGAGGGGCCGCTTCCTGCGACGCCAAGGATCACGAGCATCCCTGCGAAGCTCCGCAATTCAGACACTTGTGGCACGTCCCGTTGCGGACGGTGATGGTCCCGCACGTGCCGCAGGGGGGGCCGTCGCCCTGGCTGGCCATCGCGGTCGCCAGCGCCGTCACCCGCGGCCCGGGCGCCGCGCCGGTGGTTTCCACGTCCACTGTGGTGGTCGTCACGGTGCGCTGCATGTGAACATGCGTGTGCGCGCCGCCGTCATGGCCGTGCCCGTTCTTCTTCTCGCCCGCGAACAGCTCGCCGGTGGCCGCCGTCGCCGCGTCCTCGGTATTCTTGGGCGGGTCCATGCCCAAGAGCTCGGGCAGCGAAGCCGCCGCGGTGATCACCACCGGGCCCGAGTCCTGCCGCGCCGGCGCGTTGGCCTCGCGATAGCCCGGGATGAACTGCATCCCCAGCCACCGGAAGATGTAGTCCACCAGGCTCTTGGCGAACGGGATGTCCGGGTTCATCGTCATGCCCGCCGGCTCGAAGCGCTGGTGCGTGAACTTCTTCACCAGGCTCTCCACCGGCACGCCGTACTGCAGGCTCACGCTGGTGGCCGTGCCCACCGCGTCCATGAGCCCGCCGATGGTCGAGCCTTCCTTCGCCATCGTGATGAACAGCTCGCCGGGCGTGCCGTCTTCATACAGACCGACGGTGAGGTACCCCTCGTGCCCGGCGACGTTGAACTTGTGCGTGATGCTGGCGCGGGTGTCGGGCAGCCGGCGGCGCATGGGACGCTCGACGACCTTCACCACCTCGCGGGCCACCGGCTCGCCCACCGCGGCCGGCGCGGGCGCCGCCTCGGCCTTGACCTCCGACTCGTCTTCCTTCTTCTCCACGCTGGTGGAGAGCGGCTGGCTGAGCTTGCACCCGTCGCGGTACAGCGCGTTGGCCTTCAGGCCCAGTTCCCAAGAGAGGCGGTAGGAGTCCTTGCAGTCCTGCACGCTCGCCTCGGTGGGCAGGTTGATGGTCTTGCTGATGGCGCCGGAGATGAACGGCTGCACCGCGCCCATCATGCGGATGTGCCCCTCGGGGCGGATGAACCGCTGCCCGTGCTTGCCGCAGCGGTTGGCGCAGTCGAAGACGGACAGGTGCTCGTCCTTGAGGTGGGGCGCGCCCTCCAGGGTCTGGCGACCGCAGATCGCGTCGTTGAGCCCGTCGATCTGCGCGGCCGTCAGCCCGATGTGCTTGAGCAGGTTCCACGACGCGTCGGCCTTGGCCGCCGCCGCCGCGCCGATGCGCGTGAGCGTCTCGTCGCCCAGCGCCCAGGAGGCGAAGGCGAAGCCGAGTTCGAACACGCCGGGCAGCGCGTCGTTGATCTTCGCGATGTCCGCGTCGCTCAAGCCCGCGCCGATGAGCTTGGCCTTCAGCGACACGTTCGTCCCGGGCACGGGCGTGTCCACGCTCAGCGTGCCCAGCAGATAGACCATCATGTCCTTGATCTGCGCCGCGGAGTAGCCCAGGGCCTCCAGCGCCGGCTTCACGCTGGCGTTGGCGATCTTGAAGTACCCGCCGCCCGCGAGCTTCTTGAACTTCACGAGGGCGAAGTCGGGCTCCACGCCGGTGGTGTCGCAGTCCATGAGCAGGCCGATGGTGCCGGTGGGCGCGATCACGGTGGTCTGCGCGTTGCGGTAGCCGTGCTTCTCGCCCAGGCTCAGGGCCTCGTCCCAGGCCACGACGGAGCGATCCAGCAGCGCGGGGGCGTTGGCGATGAGCACGCGCCCGCTCTTCATCACCGCGTGGTCGATGGGCACCGGGCGGGTGAGGGGGTTGAGGCTCTCCCACTCCGCGCTGTTGCGCGACAGCCCGCGAGCGGCCCGGCGGTGGTTGCGCATCACGCGGAGCATGTGCGACTTGTTGGCCTTCAGCCCGCGCGTGCCGTCATAACCCGCGAAGGTCCCGTGCTCCTTGGCCAGCAGGGCCGACTGGCGGTACGACCGCCCGGTGAGCACCGCGCTGAAGCACCCGGCCAGAGCCCGCGCCTCTTCGCTGTCATACGCCAGGCCCGCCTGCATGAGCAGCGCGCCCAGGTTGGCGTAGCCCAGGCCCAGCGTGCGGTACGCCCACGACAGGTGCGCGATCTCCCGGCTGGGGAACGCCGCCATCAGCACGCTGATCTCCAGCACGATCGTCCACAGGTCGATGGCGTGCTCGTACCGCGCGATGTCGAACGCCCGCGTCTTGCTGTCGTACAGCGTGATCAGGTTGATCGACGCCAGGTTGCACGCCGTGTTGTCCAGGAACATGTACTCCGAGCACGGGTTGCTCGCGTTGATCCGCCCGCCCTCGGGGCACGTGTGCCACGCGTTGATCGTGCTGTCAAACTGCACGCCCGGGTCGGCGCACCGCCACGCGGCGTACGCGATGTCGTCCCACAGTTGACGGGCCTTGAACGTCCGCGCCACCTTCCCGCTGGTGCGCCAGGTGGTGTTCCAGTCCGCGCCGTTGTCCACCGCCTCGAAGAACGCGTCGGGGATGCGCACCGAGTTGTTGCTGTTCTGACCGCTGACGGTGGCGTACGCCTCGCCGTTGAAGTCGTAGTCCAGTTCCAGCTTCATCTTCTCGCCCGTCGCCTTCATGTCGGGGCTGTGCTTCTTGAGCACCTTGTACCCCTCCACCAGCGCGGCGACCTTGATCTCCTCGCGCACCTTCCAGTTGATGAACTCGCCGATGTCCGGGTGGTCCATGTCCAGGCACACCATCTTGGCCGCCCGGCGCGTCGTCCCGCCGCTCTTGATCGCGCTCGCCGCGCGATCGCCGATCTTCAGCCACGACATCAGCCCGCTGCTCTTTCCGCCGCCCGAGAGCTTCTCGCCCTCGCCGCGCAGATGGCTGAAGTTCGTCCCCGTGCCCGAGCCGTACTTGAACAGGCGCGCCTCGCGCACCCACAGGTCCATGATCCCGCCCTCGTTCACCAGGTCGTCGCTCACGCTCTGGATGAAGCACGCGTGCGGCTGCGGGTGGCTGTACGAGTCCTTCGCCAGGCTCACCTCGCCGGTCTTGGGGTCCGCGATCCAGTGACCCTGCGCCGGGCCGTTGATCCCGTACGCCCAGTGCAGGCCCGTGTTGAACCACTGCGGGCTGTTGGGCGCCGCCACCTGGTGGATCAGCATGTAGCACAGTTCGTCATAGAACGCCTGCGCGTCTTCCTTCGTGTCGAAGTAGCCGTGCGTCTCGCCCCAGTGCCGCCAGCACCCGGCCAGGCGGTGGACGACCTGCTTGACGGATTTCTCCGGGCCGAACGCGCCCGCGTCCTTCGCCGCGCCGGGCGTGGGGATGCCATTGGGCCCACCATCCACCGGCACCCCCGCCTTGCGGAAGTACTTGCTCACCATGATGTCGGTGGCGAGCTGGCTCCACCCGGCGGGCACCTCCGCGTCGTCCATCTTGAAGACCACCGACCCGTCCGGGTTGGTGATCTTGGACGAGCGGGTGGTCCACTCGGTGGTGGAGAAGACGTCTTGGCCGGCCTTCGTGAACTGACGGGTGATGCGCATATTCAGTGTCCGCTAAGAGGGTTCAACACGAAAGAAGGCATCGAGGCACGCGGCATCGAGGCATCGAGTGCTCATCGCTCCAAACTGCGGATGAGCCCGGCGAGCACACGCTCGGACTCGTCCAACTGTGACTTGACGGGTTCGTACTGATCGGTGTCCAGATACTTGAAGTCGAAAGCAAACATCAACTGCGTGTCGAGCTGGTAGATCTCACCGCGGGCGTGCTTGAGGTGCCACAGGTAATCGCCGGTGTTCCCTTTGCCATAGCCCGCGGCGATCTGACTCGCGATGCTGTACGCGAGCCGACGGATCGCGGCGATCAGCCCGAATCGCTCGTGCTCCGGCAATCCGCCCGCCAGGGCGTACACGCGCTTGCCCAAGTCAAACGCCTTCTGCCAGGCGATGAGGTCGCGATATGACTTGATCGGTTCTGCCACGACTGGATGCCTCGATGCCGCGAATGTCCTCTACCCCACTTGATGCCTTGATGCCACGTGCCTTGGTGCCTTCCTGAATGTCCACTCCTCAGTTCAATTTGCCGCTGATTTCAGCGATGAAGGCAACCGTCAGACTCCCTTGCGTCTCCTCAATCTCCGCTTCAGGCCAGACAGGAACTATGTCAGCCCTAGGGGAAAGAAGCCTGAAAGAGATCCGCTTCGCCCGCCAAAACGGGAGCAATTGAGCGGGCATCACAGTGCTGCACCTAACTGCTCCGGAATCCTCCACGACTAGCCGTAGATTCGCGGTATGGCTTCCAATCTGGCCGTCAATTGCGACACCAGCAACCCGCTCACCACTCATGTGCGTCTCCTCAATCCACCTTCGGCAGCGTGAGTCCCGTCTGATCCTGATACTTCCCGCTCTTGTCCGCGTAACTCGTCTCGCAGGTCATCTCCGCCTTCAGGAAGATCAACTGCCCGATCCCCTCGTTGGCGTACACCTTGGCGGGCAAGGGCGTCGTGTTGCTGATCTCCAGCGTCACCTTGCCGCGCCACTCGGGTTCAAGGGGCGTCACGTTCAGCACCAGGCCGCAGCGGGCGTAGGTGCTCTTGCCCACGCAGATGGCCAGCACGTCGCGCGGGATGGCGATGTACTCCACCGTCTCGCACAGCGCGAAGGAGTTGGGCGGGATGATCACGTGGTCGCTGCCCGTCTTGGCGCAGTCGATCTCCACGAACAGGTCGTCGTGGAAGTTCTTCGGGTCCACGATCGTGATCCCGCCCGACCGCGGCGTGGGCGTGAAGATCTTGAACTTGCTGCCCACGCGGATGTCGTAGCCGTACGACGACACCCCGAAGGAAATCCGCCCCGGGCGCTTCATGGCGCGCTCAAAGGGCTGGATCTGGATCAACTCGCGGATCTGGCTGTCGCAGAGGATGGACATGACGGGGATCCGGAATCAGGGCGGGTGGACACGAGCGGGCGCAATACCGGCGCGAGTGCGTCGGCCACTCGCGAAGTCGTTTGGTACTTAGTAGGATATCAGACCTCTGGTCGCGTGGCGGCAGAATGAAGGGGCCGTTAAGCGATCAGCGGGGCGGAGCATACCACTACAGATCGTGTGTTCAAGGGGTGTTGGCTACAAAACTTGGTGTGTTTTCGTGCAGAGCCTGTCGGCACGTTCCAAGTCCCGGAAACGCCGGAACTTGCGCATGGTACCGCCATGCGCTAATCCCGCAAATAGGGATTCACCTGACCTGTCGATTCGTGAAGACCCTGTCAAGATACTTGCCGGTCCACTGCTCCGCCCAAGCCCGCCGCCGGCCCTCCAAAACACCACGCTTTCCCGTGTCTTTCGCCCTCATCACCGCTAGGCTGGCAGTCTCGTCACGCTCCCAAGGACCCTCCATGCGCGCTCTCTCCCGTGTCGCCCTCGCCCTTGTCCTCGCCCAGTGCGTCGGCCTCGCCGCCTGCTCAGACGGCCCGCCCAAGGAAGCCCGGCGCGTCGACCCCATCATCCGCGACACGCCCCAGGTCTTCCGCGGCGTCGTGGGCTCCGAGACCACCATCAACGGCATCGAGCCCGTGCTGGTCTCCGGGCTGGGGCTGATCGTGGGCCTCAACGGCACCGGAGGCGGGCCCTACCCCGCCGCCGTGCAGTCCACCATGGAGCGCGAACTGGCCCGCGGGGGCATCGGCGTGGGCGGGGCGATGAGCGAAGGCCCGCTGGCGGGCAAGTCGCCCCGGGCGGTGCTGGCGGATCCGAACGTGGCGGTGGTGCTGGTGGAGGGCGCGATTCCTCCCGGCGCGCCCGACGGCGCGCCCTTCGACGTGGTGGTGCGGACCTTCCCGGGTTCGGCCGTCAGCAGCCTGGAGGGCGGCACGCTGTGGACGACGGAGCTGCGGGTCGGGCCCGCCACGCCCTTCGGCGCGGCGCGCACCCGCAAACTGGCCGAGGCGCGCGGGCCGGTGTTCCTCAACCCGTTCGCGGAGCCGGGCCGGCAGAGCGAGGCCTCGCGGCGCACCATCGGGCGCGTGCTGCACGGCGGCGTGGTCACCGACGGGCTGGCGATGGAGATCCGCCTCGACAACCCCTCGCACGCGCGGGCCGCGTCCATCGCGGGCGCGATCAACAACCGCTTCCAGATCCAGCCCGGCGTGGTGGACGAGCCCCCGGCACGCGGACGCAGCGCGTCGTCCATCGCCCTGCGCGTGCCGCGCGGCTGGGCCGACAAGCCCGACGAGTTCATCCGCATTGTGCAGTACACGCAGATCGACCAGTCCTTCCCCGAGGAGTTCGCGAAGCGGTACGTGGACGAGATGGCCAAGCAGCCGGCGATCGCCGACGAACTGGCGTGGTGCGTGGTGGCGCTGGGTCGGCCCGCGCTGTCGTTCGTGAACAAGCTCTATGACTTCCCCGAGCCGCGCCCGCGGATGGCGGGTCTGCGCGCCGGGGCCATGCTGGGCGACCCGCGGGCCATGCGTCCTCTGGCCGAGATCGCCTCGGGTCGCGCGGGCATGAACCCCACCGCCCGCGCCGAGGCCATCGAGCTGCTGGGGCGTCTGCCGCTGGACCCCGCCGTCAACATGGCCCTGCGCGAACTGGTCGACGCCCGCGAGCTGGAAATCCGCGTCGCGGCCTACGAAGCCCTCGCCGCCCGCGGCGACCCGAGCATCTCGCGCCGCGTCTTTGAGCGCAAGTTCGTGCTCGACCAGGTCCAGAGCGCCGACCCGCTGATCTACGTTCGCCAGCAGGGCCAGCCCCGCATCGTGCTCTTCGGCGACCCGCTCCCGGTGAAGCGCCCGTCGATGGTGTCGGCGTGGTCGGGGCGGTTCATGCTCGTGGCCGAGGAGGACGCCGCCTCCGCCGCGACCAACACCGCCCGGGTCTTCTATCGCGACTACCGCACGGGCGAAGCCGTGCGCGGCAGCGTGGCGGCGAGCGCCGCGTCGCTGATCGAGTGGCTCGCCACCGCGGGCTCGCAGGCCGACTCGTCCGAGCCGGCGCAGGGCGCGGGGCTGACCTATTCCCAGGTCGTGGGCGCGCTCTACGAAGCGCAGCGCGCCGGCGCGCTGCCCGGCGCGTTCTCCACCGAGCGCGACCGCCTCATGGCCCGCCTCCTCAGCGCCCAGCAATCCACCGCCGCCGTCGAAGACCGCCCCGAGACCGAGTCCGACCGCGACCGCGTGCGCGAAGAGGCGCAGCGCGGCGCCGACGAACGCGTCGCGCCCGCCACCCCCGCGCCCGCGGGCGACTCGGTCCCCACCGTCGTCCCGCTCAACCCCGATGGCTCGCCGCGCACGGGCAACCCGCCGCCGGCGCAGGCCCCGAAGCGCTGACCGTTCACGCGGACGCTACTTGGCGCCGACGGCCTCGGCCCCGCCCGCGCCCGCCTTCACGAGCTGGTGCTCCGCGATCAGGCGGTACACGTTGCAGCGGGCCAGCAGTTCGGCGTGCCCGCCGATGTCCACGATCCGCCCGTGGTCCATCACCACGATGCGGTCGGCGTGCATGACGGTGCTCAACCGGTGGGCGATGATCAGGCAGGTGCGCCCCCGCGAGAACTCCGCGAGGGCCGCGGCGATCTTGGCCTCGCTGTCCGCGTCGATCATGCTGGTCGCTTCGTCGAGGATGAGGATGGCCGGGTCGCGCAGGATGGCCCGCGCGATGGCGATGCGCTGGCGCTGCCCGCCCGAGAGCCCGCTGCCGCGCTCGCCGATCTCCGCGTCAAACCCGCCGGGGCGCGCCAGGATGAACTCCTCGGCGCGGGCCTTGGCCGCCGCCTCGCGGATGCGCTCTTCGCTGGGCTCGCCCGCGCCATAGGCGATGTTGCGCCGCAGCGAGCCCTTGAAGAGCATGGTCTCCTGCGTCACCACGCCGATCTGCCCGCGGAGCGACCGCAGCGACACGCCCGACACGTCCGTCCCGTCCACCAGCACGCGCCCGTGCCCCGGGTCGGGCTCGATCAGCCGCGGCAAGAGCGAGAGCAGCGTGGTCTTCCCCGACCCGTTGGGCCCCACCACCGCCACCGTTTCGCCGTGACGCACCCGCAGCGACACATCGCGCAGGGCGGGGGTCTCGGCGTTCGGGTAGGTGTAGGTGATGCCCTGGAACTCGATGCTCTGGGCGTGGCGCGGGAGCGCGGGGCGCGTGTCGGCGTAGCCCTCTTCCGCCGGCTGGTTCAGCAGTTCCTTGATCCGCTCCGCCGCGGCCCCGGCCGCCTGCAGTTCGTTCATCAGCCCGGTGAGGGGCTTGAGGCAGCCGCCGGCGATGCCCAGCGAGGCGAGCACGGTGATGAACTCCTTGGCCGACAGGTGCCCGTCCAGGATCGCCTTGGCCGCGATGAGCGTGAGCGTGCCCAGCGCAAAGAGCGTGATCACCTCCACCACCGGCGAACTGATCGCCTTGGCGGTGCGGACGCGCATGTCGTGGGCCAGGTAGTGGCGGTTGGACTCGTGGAACCGCGCGCTCTCACGATCTTCCGCGGTGAACGACTTGACCACGCGGATGTTCTCGATGGCCTCGCCCGCGGTGCGGAGCAGTTCGCCCCGCGCCGCCAGGCCCTTGCGGGCCCCGCGCCGGATGGCCCGCCCCGTCCGGCTGACGACGATGTAGATGATCGGCGCCGCCACGACCGCGATGCCCGCGAGCTTCCAGTTCACCACAAACGCCGCGATGATCGCCGCCGAAGCCTTGAAGACCTGCTCGACCGTCTTGTTGAGCAGGTTGGTGAGCCCCCCGCCCATCTCGCCGCAGTCGGTGATCACGCGCGTGAGCTGGTTGCTGGGCCCGGAGCGCATAAAGGCGTGCAGCGGCAGGTGCAGCACGTGGGCGAAGACCCGCTCGCGCAGGTCGGCAATGGTCCGCGTCACCACCGTCATCGAGAGGTACGCGTGCAGGAAGTTGAAGACCGAACTGATGACCGTGAGCAGCCCCAGCGCGATCACGATCGCCACCACCGCCGTCATGGGCCCTGTCGGTAGGGCCTGGGTCACGCCTTCGGGGATGACCCCCCCGAGGGACTGGTTCCAGCCGGTGACGATGGTCTGAAGGTTGGTGGTCTTGGCGGCTTTGGGCTCGAGGATCGCCTGCAGCACCGGGCCCGCACCCAAGAGGCCCACGCCCAGCCCGCCCGCGCCGAGCATCGAGCAGACCACCGCCGCGATCACCCGCGCGCGGTAGCGGAACATCCCGCGCGCCAGCGACCAGAAGTCTCCCATCCCGCGCTTTGGCTTTTTGACGGCTGACAAGGCGGGATGGTACTCCGTGGCGCGGACCGCTCAGACCCGCGCGTCGCGAGCCCAAAAATCAAGCAGGGCGCCATCGTTTGACGGCGCCCCGCTGGAGGAGAGAGAGAATCGATCAGGCCAATCGAGTGGGAGTTCCTGCACATCTCCCATCTTCACACATCGACCGAGCCTCACAGAATGCTCAAGGAAACGTCCGAGTATCCATACGCACGATTCCCCAGAGATGTTGGCTTTCAACGAAAAACCCGTCCTGTTGGACGGGTTAAGTTAGGTAATTGCACGCAAAAGCCGCGCGTTCTTCAGTTCCCGGGGGGCGGGGGCGGGGGCGGATTGTCACCGCCGCCGCGCGGGCGCCGGCGCCGCGGCTGGCCCTGGCCCTCCGGCGGCTTGGGCGGCGCGGGGCTGTCCTTGGCCTCGCCCTGTCCTTCGCTGGCCATCCGCTGCTCGATGCGGGCGATGAGCTGCTCGCGCTGCTCAGGGGTCATGCGCTCCAGCAGCGCGACGATGCGGTCCATTTGCTCACGGGGGATCGGCTGACCGCCCGCGCGATCGGCGTTCTTGGGCGTGAAGTTGCCGCCCTCGCGGTCCTGCATCCGCTCGCGCAGCCGCTTGGCCTCGCCCGGAAGCTGGTTCTGCATCATCCGGTCGGCCATCTCCTTCTCGGCTTCGGCGACCTTGATCTCCACGGCCTTCTGCTGCTCGGGCGAGAGTTCGGCCCAGATCTTCTTGCGCAGATCGCCCGCCTGAGGCGCGTTGGCCCGCAGCGTCTGCACGTCCTGCATGAACGCCTCGCGCTGGGCGGGGTCGGCCGGCGGCTCGGGCGGACGCATTTCATCGCCGGGGCCGGGGCCCTGTCCGGGCCCGCCGCGGCGCCCGCCGTACTTCTCGCGCAGAGCCCGGATCTCATCACCGTGCTCGCGCATGTACTCGCGCTGAGCGGAGGCGAACTCCTCGTTGAGTTTGCGGAGCTTGTCCATCTGCTCGGGCGTGGCGCGGATGGCCTCGGGGGCGTTCTCGCCCAGCGCGTCGCGCAGGGCCTTCATCCACACCGGCTGGGGCAGTTCGCGCTGCCGGTCCTTGCGCGCATTGCTCGAGTCGCCGCCGAAGCCCGCGCCCTTGGTCCCGGGCACGGCCGTGTCCGACACCTTGGGACCGCCCAGCGCGTCGGCGGGCGGGGCGGAGGGGGAAGACGGGTCGGCGTGGCACACACCCGCCAGGATCATCAACACAGCAGCGGAACGCAGAAGCATGGGAAATCCTCCATCCAAGACCGAGATGCACTTCGGCCCGGCGTGAGGCTAACGCCCGTGGGCGGGGCGTATTGCCGGTGATTTCGGGGTTATCGGGGGGGTGGCGAGGGCAGCCTGATCACGAACAGGCGGCCGCGGAGTGCCAACCCGCCCCGGTGAGCCACTACAGTGGCCCATGAACCTGACGAAAGAGGCCGTGGCCGCCGCGCTGGACGGGATCAGCCATCCCCAGACCGGCGAAGGGCTGAGCAAAGCGATCAGCAAGGTCACGATGTGCGATGGGTACGTGACCGTGAACCTGCTGGGCGGCGGGCTGGGGCTGGACCAGCAGGGCATGCTCAAGAAGGCGGTGGACGCGGTGGTCCGGGCCGCGGCGCGATCCGCGGGCGATGAGATCACGCGCGTCGAAGTGCAGTTTGTCGCCG
>JALHNL010000101.1 GCA_022843545.1 Phycisphaerales bacterium
TGGTGGGGGTGGGGGTGGGGGGGCAGCCGGAGCGGGGGCGGGCGGTAGCAGGGGCATGAACGAGGGCCGCGCCGAGGTGAGGTTTGAGGAGGTGACGCCGCTGCCGAGGTGGCTGCGGCTGGTCATCCTGATCTCGGGGTTGCCCGCGATCATTTTGGTGGCGACGCTGACGGGGGCGGGGAAGATCCCCGCGTGGGAGGGGCTGCTCGCGCTGGGGCTGGTGACGCTGGCGGACGGGCTGGTGCTGTGGTGGATGTGGGTGGGTCGGATCCGCGTGGCGGTGGAGGGCGGGGCCCTCACGCTTCGGCTGATCCCGGGGTTCGGCGAGCGGCGGGTGAATCTGGATGACATCACCGGGGGATACGCCGAGCGGTCCGGGGCGCAGGTGGGCGTCAAGCTGACCTGGCGCACGGTGACCTACTCGGCGGGGCAGACGTGGTGGGTGGTGCTGACGTTGGGGACGGAGGCGGCGGGGCGGATGCGGACCGTGCGCGTGGGGACGGAGCGGCCGCGAGAGCTCTTGGAGGCGGTGGGGACGGGGGTGGGGGGGGTGGGGGTGGGGGTGGGGGTGGGGGTGTAGCCCGCGCGGATGGGCCGGGCGGTTCAGGGCAGCGGCTGCGTGACGGTGTAGGTGATGCGGACCGACATCAGGCTGATGTCGCCCGCGACCGTCGTGACCCAGTCGGCTTTCAGCGTGTAATTGAACGCCGAGTTGTCGATCGTCGCCACGCTGATCGTGCTGTCCTGAGTGCCGGTAATCCCCGCGCTGCCAAAAGAGGTGACGCTGGCCATGGACTGCCCACTGCCGGTATCGAGGCCCACGCGGAACAGGGTCACCGTCATGCTGTTGGCGGATGTGTCGTTGAAGTACGCCTGGACGTTGGTGACGGTGGCTCCGTGCGGCAGGTGAACGGTGAAGACCGCGCTGCAGTCCAGCCCGCCCAGCGTGCTCGACTCTTCCAGGTACGCATCGGAGATCGTGGTGTTGGAACGGTTGCGGAACTCGTTGCCGGCGACGGAGTAGTAGCGGGTCTGCGGGGGGAGGGTGATGGTCCCGTCGATCTGCGTGTCGCCCGCGACGTGCAGGTCTTTGCCCGCGGCGGGGACGATGCCCACGCCCACGCGCCCGCCGGTGGTCTGCATGGCTCCGCCGCTGACTTTGAGCAGGGACGCGCCGTCGGAGGCGAGGTCGGCGCTGGTGATGGTGCCGTCGGCGACGACGCCGCCGAGGCCGCCGGTGACCCCGCCGGTGGCGAGGCTGAAGGTGGTGCCCGAGAGGGTGAGGCCGGTGCCCGCGGAGTAAGAGGTGTTGGCATCGGCGGCGGGCTGCCACTGCACGGCGGTGGCGTTCCACTTGAGGACCTGCGTGTCGGCGGGGGCGGTGGCGGAGACGGCGCGGCCCTGCAGGCGGGTCACGACGGGGTTGGCGTAGGGCCCGGAGAGGTCGCCAGCGGTGGCGGGGAGTTCCGAAGCGCCGAGCGAGGCGACAAGGAGCGGACCGCCCGTGGTGAGCTGCTTGACCACCTGCCCCGCGCCGCCCGTGGCGGAGAGGTTGGCCCCGGTGCCTCCGAAGCCCACGCCGATGGGCGAGCCGTTCCACGTGCCCGAAGCGACGGTGCCCACCGCGCTGATCGACGAGAGGTTGCCGGTCGAGATGAGTGTGCCGCTGACATCGGGCAGCGAGAGCGTTCGTGTGGAGGTGGCCAGCGGCGCGGTGAGCGTGGTCGAGAAGGTGTTGGCGTTGTTCCGCATCAGCAGTGTGTTGTTGGAGAAGGTCTTGGGCGCGGTGAAGGTCTGCGCGCCCCCCAAGAGCGACACGTTGGCGCTCAGACGCCCGTCGCTCAGCGTGCCCGCGCTGAGGTTCGAGGCGCTGGTGTAGAACCCCGCGGGCTGGCCGCCCAGCGAAGCCGCGTTATCCGCGCTGCCCGCGGTGATCGCGCGCGAGGCGAACGGCGCGGCCGTCAGCGGTTGCCTGGGCGAAAGCGTGGTGTAGCCCCCGGTGGCCGCGCAGTTCAGCCCCGAGTCGGGGCGAACGCGGATCTCCAGGAACCGCTGCTGCGTCGCGAAGACGTCGCCGAAGTCAAGGCTCACGCTGAAGCGCCCCGCGGTGACCGTCACGTTGTCGGCGCACAATTCGGCGCCGATCGGGTTGCCCGAGAAGTCGTACAGCGCGAACTGCAGGTCGAACACCCCGTTGGCGGGCGCGCCGCTCTGCGAGAGTTCGCCCTGATAGGTGAACGCGGTGGTCACCTGGCCCGGCTGCGCGAGCGCGGGTGAGGTCATGACGCCGGCGGCCACAGCCAGCAGCGCGGCGGAAATCACACGAGAGCGGGTAGACATGGCGTGTCCTCCACAAAGCACGGGCTTGGTGCTCAGGTTCCGGAGAATTCAGCTTACCTCAGGCTCGCGCAAGGACCAAGCGGCCGTGCCGGGGTGGGTGAGGCACTCCGGCGATCACCTGAGTGTGTGCGCCGTCCAGCTACTCCTGACCAGGGACCCGCGGGAACTTGGGTGATTTCGTTTGGCGAAAGCACGGCTACGGCACGTCCAACACGCTCGTGCTCTTCCCGAAGGCCATCGTGATCTCGAGCTTGAGCACCAGCGGCGTCTTGGCGTCGAGCCACAGGCGCTGCTCGACTTCACCCATGGCCGAGGGCAGATTGGCGACGTAGAGGCGTGCGGGGCGCGGTGCGGACTGGACCTGGCCCAGAGTGATGGTGGTGTCGGGCTCGCGTCGGATCTTGACCTTGGCCGAGTCGGGCTTCCAGCCCGGGAAGCCGAAGCCGGTGGCGGTGAATTCGCGCGACTCGCCGGGCGCGAGGTTCGCGCCCAGCGCGATGGTGAACGCGGAGGCGACGGAAGGGCCGCTGAGGGCGGTGCCCTCGGGCATGTCGGCGCGGGCGGGGTCACCCCTTTCAGGTGTGGCGACGAGGGCATCGCCTTGCATCGCATAGGTCGCGGCGGCGGGCTGCTGGGTGAGTTCGCGGTAGGAGCCCTGAATGAGGCGGCCCGCGGGGCTGACGTGCAGCATCGTGACGGTGGGCTTGGTCCACCCGCCCTGGGGCTGGGCGTGGCTCATGACGCGCAGGCCGTCGCCATGGGTGGTGAGCAGGAAATCCTCGACGCCCGCGGGGAACGACTGGTTGCCGCGGGCGAAAGACATGACGTATCGCCCACGGTGGATGACCGTGCCGGGGAGGTCGAGCTTGACGGTTGGCGCGCCGGGGGTCGGCGTGGCCTGGGCGACGGAGTCGCGCACGCCCTTGAGCAGCGCGTCGAGGGCGGCGCGGTCGTAGTACGTGCCCTCGTCAAAGACGCCCACGATCTTCCGCGTGTGGCGGATGTCTTCCAGCGGGTTGGCCGAGAGCAGCACCAGCGAAGCGACGCGGCCCGACTCGACGGTGCCGAAGTCGTGCTCGACTCCGAAGAGCGTGGCGGGGGCGACGGTGGCCATGCGGAGGATGTCGGCGGGCGAGATGCCGGCCTGGGCGAAGAGCTCTATCTCGCGGTGCACGGCGTCGCCCGCGAAGACGTAGGGGTTGGCCAGGTCGGTGCCGATGAGCAGGGGCACGCCCGCGCGGTGCAGTTCGCCGACCAGGGCGATCATCGCGTCGAGCGTGCCCTCGAGCCCCTTGGCCATGTTCTTGTATTGATCGCCCGACCAGAACGAGCGCAGGCCCACGGGCACATACGCGAGCCGGGGTTCCTTCTGCTCCTGGTCGGCGGCGGCGCTGGCGACTCCCTCCATCACCACCAGCGTCGGCACCTGCACCATGGGCCTGGTGCGGGCCAGATCGGCGCGCAGGGCGGCCTTGTCGGCGGCGGCGAACGCGCGCCAGCCGTCCATGTTCATGAATGCGTCGTGGCGGTGCTCTTCGGCTTGCGCGTCCTTGGGCGGGGCCTTGCCCGCGGCGCGCAGGATCATCCCCTGCACGCCCAGCAGGTGCTCGCTGGTCATCTGCCCGGCCTGGGCGGCGGCGACGATGTCGACCGCGTCGGGCACGTGACCGGCGGCGCGGATGCCCAGCGCGCGGGCCTCGTCCATGATCGCGGCGTACACCTCGGGCTTCAGCCGGCTGTAGACCTTGATGAAGTCCACGCCCGTGTCACGGAGTTTGCGGACGGCGGCGCGGCCCTCCTCGGGCGTGGCGCAGGCTTCGCTGAAGGGCCACACGGGGGGTACGCCGTCAACGATCGCGCCCGAGGCGATCATCCGCGGGCCGATGAGCGTGCCGGCGTTCAGACGCTCGCGCCGGTCGAGCACGGTGCGCGTGTCGTTGCCCATCTCGCGCACGAAGGTGACGCCGTGGGCGATCATGAGCGGGCCAAACGTGTCTTCGTCGATGTAGTGGACGTGCGAATCGAACAGGCCGGGGATGATGTAGAGAGACCGGCCGTCGATGGCGGGGTGCTTGGGCGGGTTGGTGGAGGGCGGGAAGTCGAAGACGTCGATGCGGTCGCCGCGGATGACGACGTGGCGACCGGGCTTGATGGTGCCGGTGACCACGTCCACCACGTTGGTGTTCGCGATGGTGTAGTCGGGGGTGGGGAGGTTCGGCGCGTCGGCCTGTGGAGCGGGGGCGAGGGCGAGCAAGGCGGCGGCGAGGGGGGAGAGGGTCATGGGGTGCTCCAGCGAGATCATGGTAGTTGGGAATGGACTTGCGGAGATCGTCGGGTCGTTCGCCGGCGTGACTCAGGCCCGGGCCCGCTACCCTCCACCATGTCCGACCGCTATTCGCGCCGTCTGCTCGAGCACCTCGCCCACGACAACTACGAACCATCCACCATCGACCGCCTGGTCGACGACCTGGGCATCGACCCCGGCGAGAAGTCTCTGTTCGCGTTCAGCGTTGATGCGCTCAAGAAGGCCGGGCGCGTGCTGATCGATGCCGGCGGGCGGGTGATGCTGCCGGCGATCGGCAAGGAAGTGGTGGGGGTCCTGAAGAAGAACCAGCGCGGGTTCGGGTTCGTCATCCCGGAGTTCGCGGTGCGCGAGGGCGACATCTTCGTCCCGCCGGACGCGATGGCCGACGCGCTCTCGGGTGACACGGTGCGGGCGACGATCCGGGAGCAGACGCGCAACGGCAAGCGCGACCTGGTGGGGCAGATCGTGGAGGTAGTGAAGCGCAAGCGCCAGCGGTTCACGGGCGAACTGGTGAAGCAGGGCTCGCAGTGGCTGGTCAACCCCGACGGGCGCGAACTGACCGACCCGGTGGTGGTCCGCGACGCGGAGAGCAAGAACGCCCGCGCGGGCATGAAGGTCGTCGTCGAGATCACGCTGTACCCCGAGAACAACTTTCTCGCTGAGGGCGTGATCACCGACGTGCTGGGCGAGGCGGGCGAGCCGGCGGTGGAGACGCAGGCCGTCATCGCCGCGTACAACCTGCCCAGCAACGAGTTCCCCCACGCGTGCGTGGAGCAGGCGCGGCGCGCCGGCGAGCAGTTTGCCCGCGAGATCGCGGAACTGGACGTCAAGCCCCTGTCGCCCTCGGTGCGAGAGGACCTGCGCGGCGAGTACATCATCACCATCGACCCGCCCGACGCGAAGGACTACGACGACGCGATCAGCATCAAGCGGACGCCCGAGGGCGGGTGGCAACTGGGGGTGCATATCGCCGACGTGGCGCACTTCATCGCCCCGGGCTCAGCGCTGGACGACGAGGCCCGCAAGCGCGGCAACTCGTGCTACCTGCCGCGCCACGTGATCCCCATGCTCCCCGAGGTCTTGAGCAACGGCATCTGCTCGCTGCAGGAGGGCGTGCCGCGGTACTGCAAGAGCACGTTCATGGAGTACGACCGCGGGGGCAACATCCTCAAGAGCGGCGTGGCGCAGGTGGTGATCAAGAGCGCCAAGCGGCTGACGTATCTGGAGGCGCAGGCGCTCATCGACGGCAACCCCGAAGAGGCCAAGAAGCACGCCAAGACCGAGCCGAAGTACACCGACGAACTGGTGAAGACGCTCCGCGAGATGGACGCGTGCGCCAAGGCGATCCGGGCGCGGCGGCGCGCGGCGGGCATGATTCACCTTGAACTGCCCGACGTGGTGCTCATCTACGACGACCAAGGTCGCGTGATCGACGCGGAACGCGAGGACGACGCCTTCACGCACACGCTCATCGAGATGTTCATGGTGGAGGCCAACGAGGTGCTGGCGCGGCTCTTCCAACGGCTCAACGTGCCGCTGCTGCGCCGCATCCACCCCGAGCCCACCCCCGGCGACGTGGAAGACCTGCGCACCGTCACCAAGGTCGCGGGCTACACCATCCCGAAGAAGCCCACGCGCATGGAACTGCAGAGTCTGCTCGACGCGACGCGGGGCACGCCCGCCGCGCCGGCGGTTCACTTTGCGGTCCTGCGCACGCTCACGCGGGCGGAGTATTCGCCGGCGCAGATCGGGCACTACGCGCTGGCCAGCGAGGCCTACGCCCACTTTACCTCGCCCATCCGGCGCTACCCGGACCTGACGGTGCACCGCGCGCTGGCGGAGTACCTGCGGCTGACCGACAATGGCACCCGCCCGCCCGCCACCGACGAGGCCCGGCACGCGCTGGGCAAGCGGCTGCTCGACTCGCCCATGTGCCCCAGCCACGAGGACCTGGTGGCGATCGGCAAGGGCTGCACGGTGACGGAGGAGAACGCGTCGGCCGCCGAGGACGATCTGCGCAAGTTCCTCGTGCTGCAACTCCTCGCCAACCACATCGGCGAGACCTTCACAGCTATGGTGACGGGTGTGACCAACGCGGGCGTATTCGTGCAGATGTCCAAGTACCTCGCTGAGGGGATGATCAAGACGGCCGACCTGCCCATTGGCAAGGCGGGGAGCGACCAGCGCGGCGGTCCCGGCGGCTGGCGCATCGACCCGCGCTCGGGCGCACTGGTGCACCAGTCTTCGGGCCGATCGTTCTCCATCGGCGATCAGATCCGCGTGACGGTGGCGAAGGTGGATTTGGCCCTGCGCCGCATGGACCTGGTGGTCGCCGATCCCAACTCGCGCGATCAGGGCAAGGCCAAGAAAGTCGCCCCCGGCGGGCTCACGCTGGGTGGCGGCATCGGCGGAGGCCCCGGCGGCGGCCTCACGCCGCGGACGCAGGAAGAGTGGGACCGGTTCAAGTACGGCCAGTCGGGTAGCACCAAGCGCAGCCAGAAGAGCAAGAGCCGCGGGAAGGGGAAGAACCAGCGGCGGGATGGGTGACGGGGCGGTGCGGGCCTGCGTGTGGGTTAGGCGGTAGACTCGCGTAATGCCAGCGCATCAAATCACCTTTGAAAATGGCAGCGCGCCCGGACGGCGGTGGGCGTTCAATCCCATTGCTGCGCTGTTTCTGCTTGCCGTGACTATCGGGTGCACTGTTGGCTCGTGGAAGAGTCTGGTGCAATTGGATGCGGCGGGGTTTGTGCCGGTCAAGGCACTCATTGTCAAGAGCGAGAGCGTGCGTGAGAGCACGGGCTTCCTTTCTTGGCGACGTCGCACGGTGTACGAACTGGAGTACATCTATCACGTCAACGGAGTCGTGTACCTGGGTAAGCAGGTCGATCTGACGGGTTCGCAGGGTGGCCTATTCCGATCGCAGGTTTTCGCGATGCGCTTTTTGGCGGGGCATGAGGTCACCGCGTACTACGACTCGAAGAACCCCTCGCGATCGGTACTCGAGAATCGCTTCTTGCTCGACCACGGAGCGTTGCTGGCCTTTGCACTGCTGTCAGGGGCGGGTTTGTTGGTCATGCTGGTCGATGGAGCAGCGACCTTGCGCGGAGCGTATCGGCGATGGCCGCACGGCGGCGTGCCGGTGCGGCGCGAGGGTTGTGAGATCCGGGTACAGATGCCGCCGACGAGCCCGCGGCGCCTCGGGCTGATTGCGGCAACCGGGTGGCTGGGGTTTGTCGCGCTGCTGGTGATGGGGATCGTGGTGTTTGGCATATCCGGTGTGCCGTACTGGGTCTTGCTCGCCGCGCTGGCGCCCACGCCGGTGCTTGGAGTGGGGGCCGCGCTGTATCGCTTGAACCACATCCGGCGTGGCGAATTCGATTTGGTGATCGACACACTGGCGCGGACAGTGCGCCGCAACGGGCCGGACTTCGAGTTCAGGCCCATAGCGATCAGCGAGATCGTTGGAGTAAGAACGGGGGATGTAGTGGACTCAGAGCAGCGGCGGACGGCGACATACGTTCAGATCAAGACCGAGCGAAGAGCGCATCGGGTGGTGGAGTGGCCAGAGGAGCAGCGAGCGGACAACTTTGCCGCATGGTTGTGCGCAGAATTGAATCGGGTTGGCGGATGAGGATCGGGAAGACGCGCCACTCAAAGGCCCCCGCGCGCGAGCAGAGTTCTCGGAGAGAGGGGCCGCCTGGGCCACGCTACAACTGTCTCCCATGACCTTGCTCCCCAGTTCCGCTTCCCGTCGCCCCACCCTTGCCAAGATCGTGGCCACCGTGGGGCCCGCCTGCTCCCACCCTCAAACCCTCCGCGCCCTCATCGACGCCGGCGTGAACGTCTTCCGCCTCAACCTCTCCCACGGCTCTCTTACTGAGCACGGCGCGGCGCTGAGGGCGATTCGCGAAGCGGCGAAGGCGGCCGATTTGCCGGTGGCCGTGCTGGGCGACCTGCCCGGGCCCAAGATCCGCGTGGGGCTGTGCCCCGAGGGCGGACTGCAGATTGACGAGCGCACGGTGGTGATCATCGACCCCGCGCGGCGCGAGCCGGCGGCGAGCGAGGGCGGGTGTGTGCACATCGGCTGCTCGTACGCACACTTGGCGGGCGATGTGAAGCCGGGCGAACGGGTGCTGATCAACGACGGCGCGCTGCGGCTGCGCGCGGTGGAGCGCTCGCCCCAGGACCCGCCCACGGCGGTGCGCTGTGTGCTTGATCGCGGGGCGCCGACGTCGCTGCTGCTGTCTCGCAAAGGCGTGAACCTGCCCGACAGCGATCTGCGGCTTTCTTCGCTCACCGAGCGCGACTGGGAACTGGTGGAGTGGGCGGTGGGGAGCGGCGTGGACCTGCTGGCGCTGTCATTCGTGCGCCGCGCGGCGGACGTGGCGATGCTGCAGGAACGGCTGGCGGGGCTCACGTCGGTGACGCGGGATGTGGACGCGGGGCAACCCGCGGAGATCCCGGTGATCGCCAAGATGGAGACGCCCCAGGCCGTGGCGGCGATGGACGAGATCGTGAAGCAGGCCGACGGGATCATGGTGGCGCGCGGCGACCTGGGCGTGGAGATGGATCTGTGGGACGTGCCGGTCATCCAGCGCCGGCTCATCCAGTGCGCCGACTCGTGGGGCAAGCCCTGCATCGTCGCGACGCAGATGCTCGAGTCGATGATCAACGCGCCCACGCCCACGCGGGCCGAAGCCAGCGACGTGGCCACCGCGGTCATCAGCCATGCCGACGCGGTCATGCTCTCGGGCGAGACGGCGGTGGGGCGCTACCCCGTGGAAACGGTGGAGACGATGAACCGCATCATCCACGCCGCCGAGACGTACCTGTCAACGCGCCGCGAGGCGCCCACCCCGCCGCCGCACGCGGTTGCCGACCGTCAGCGCTCGGCCGCGCTGGCGCACGGCGCGTGGTACGTGGCCCGCGACGTGGGCGCGAAGCTGGTGGTGGTGTGGAGCCAGCACGGCGGCCTCGCGCGGTACTTGTCGCAGACGGGGTTCACGATCCCGATCATCGCGTACTCGTCGAGCGCGGCGCACACGCGCCGGATGGCGCTGCTCAAGGGCGTGCGCCCGATTCTGGGCACGGTGCCGGACGAGCCGCCCTCCGCGCTGGCGCTATGGAACGACGCGGTGGACACGGAACTGCTGCGCCGCGGGTGGGCCGGCCTGGGCGACACGATCCTGCTGATCGCGGGGCAGCCGCTGGGTGCGCCCAAGGTCGCGGGCACCATGGCGATTCACCACGTGGGCAATCCGGGAACGGGCTTCCGGGCTCACGGATGATCGGGAACCCCCGCGTTTGCGTGGCGCGACGCGAGCGGGTAATCTGGTCTGTGAAGTCCCACCAGGACAGGAGATGTTTATGGCCTCTCGTCGCTCGACCGCTTCACGTCGCTTCCTCACCGCTTCGGAGTTGCTTCAGCATCTCGAGCCGCGTCGCCTGCTGGCGAACACCGTGGTGTTCGACGATGTTGACGGGGACAAGGTGACGGTAAAGCTCACCGGACCGGGCGAAGTGCAGCCGATCCTCTCGGGCGGCGCCTCGGGCTACATCGACAACCTTCAACTGACCGGGACGACGGCGTCGAGCGCGCTGAGCATCAGCGTCAAGACGCCCGCCGGCGTGATGGGCAACGGACGGGTCATCATGCTGGGCATGTCCAACGTCCCGCTGAGGTCCTTCAAGGCGCCCGCGGTCGACCCTGTCGGCACGTTCGCGGTGCTCCTCTCGTCCATCACCGAGTTTGTCCTGGGCGATCTGGGCGCAGAGGTGACGTTCACCCTCACGCCGCCCGTGGGCAAGAAGGTGGCCATCAACATCCGCAATCATGGAGGCACGCTCGGGGTGGACGGCGGGGTCTCCACCCTGCGGATGCAGAATATGTCCTCCGTCGCCGATGTGGTCGTGGGCGACTCGATCGGAGCGGTGATCTGCCCAAACAACCTCGAAGGGGCCTTGTTCGCCGACAACTACGGGTCGATCACGGTCGGCGATTTCTTCGCGACACTGACCGCCCGCAGCGCCGACGCACGGGGATACTCGTTCGGGGCCATCCGCTTCAACTTCGCCGACGGCGCGAGCCTGCTGGAAGACAACAACGCCGGGTTCGGCCGTGTGCGATCGATCACGACCAACAGCGACTGGAACGGGGGAATCATCGATGTCGCGGGTATCGACACGCTTCGCATCGGCGACGACTTCCGTCCTGATACTCTGCGTCTGCGCGACGAGAACCCCGCCGCGTTCTCGATCCGCAGCGGCACGATCACCGACGAGGCCGAGGGCGAGTGGCAACTGGGTTCCAAGGTGGGCACGCTGCGCATCGGGCGCACCGACGAACTCACGGTGACCTCCAACAGCCCCAACACGCACATCGGCACGCTGGCGCTCACCGATCCCGACACCACGAGCAGCGGGGCCTGGACGGTGGCCTCCATCCGGACGGTCAACGTCAAGTTTGAGGTGGTCGGTGAGTGGAACCTCTTCGGCCTGGTGCCGGGCACCGATCGCTCCATCAACTCATTCACCGCGCGGCGGGTGAATGACTTCGACTTGACCGCGGAGGGCGCGATCAGCGCCTTCACCGCCAACGAGGTCGATGGATCCGACGTCTTCGCCCGGTACTTCCGTACGGTGAACATCCGCGCCGGGAACGGCCTGAGCGGCAACATGCTCGCCGGCGAGTTCCGCGCCCGCGAAGGGGACTCCGGCAACTTCTCGTTCCGGTCCTTCACCGTCGTCGGTCTGAGCGACGACTCGACGATCGTGGGAAGTCAGAACATCGGCCCGGTGAAATTCGGGAGGTTCTTGGACACCATCGTGTTCGCGGGCAAGATCTCGCCGCTGGCAGGCTTCCCCGTGTTCGGTGACACCTCCGAACTCAACGCCGACTTCGGGCTCACCTCGTTCACGGTCACTCAGGCCTTTGACGTCGGGATCCTGGCGCTGGGCAATGGCGTGCGGGTCACCGCCGGCTTCATCGGACGCGTCAACGTGAACGGGTTCACCAGCCAGAGCTTCAACGGGGGCACGCACGGCTTCGTTGCCGCCTCCTTCGGCCCGATCAAGATGCGTTCGCTGACCGGTGCGCTGATCACCGTGACCACGACTCCCAGCCAGGACACCAACCCGTTCACGCCCGTGGCTTCGGACTTCGTGTTCCGTCACATCGTGCTGTGACGGGCTTGAGCCGGGACGGTCTTGACGTCCGCGTCGAAGAGCCCAAGGGCTGCGCGGGCTCGCACCTTGCCCCGCTCAGCACCCATCGCTGAAGGTGTTGATGAACGCGATGATGTCGTCGACCGAGAGTTGCCCGTCGGGGCCGGTGCCCGTGTCGCCGATGTCGGTGATGTCGGCGATGCTGCACGC
>JALHNL010000102.1 GCA_022843545.1 Phycisphaerales bacterium
CGCCACTGCCCGATGGGCGGGGCGGCGGGCGCGCCGGCGCCGGCGTTCGCGTCGCCGGTGACGCCCAGGGCCAGCGCCAGCACCGCGGGCAGGCGGCGCTCGATGCCCTCGACGAGACCCTCGAGGAAGAACAGCCGCGCGGGGTTGCCGATGAACAGGCGGTACATCGCCGCGCCGCCCGCGACGCCCTCGGCCTGCACCGCGCGCCCGTAGTGCTGAGCGCGCGACCAGCGCCCGGCGATGACGTTGAAGACGGCGAAGAAGGAAAGCACCACGGCGGTGATGATGAAGCCGATGAGCCGAATGGTGTCGCTGATCGTGCGCCCGATGAACTTGAAGAGCCGCCCGAAAACCGCGCTGATGAGCCGGAAGAGCGGCGCGAGCAGGAAGATGAAGCCGGTGATCGCCAGGGGGAAGCCGATGACCGCGGCCATCGCGATGAGGACCCAGCTTCCCGCGCCCATCCCCAGGTTCACGTCCTGACCCAGCGTGTTCAGCAGGGCGGACCCCTGCGCCGCGGCGCCGCGGACCGTGTCCACCAGGTCGGCGATGGGGATGTCCACGCGCACCATCGCGCCGGGCGCAATGTCGGCCTGGGCGAGGAGCGTGCCGAGCGTGGACGGGTGGCTGGGGCTCATGGGCGTGTCCGGGCGGGCGAGGACGGGAGGCGGGGGCGGCTCAGCGCGTGCTGCTGCCGGCGTCCCGTAGGTCCGATCGCCCCGCCGAGCTGCGCCGCCAGAGTTCACCGACGGCCTCGTCGAACAGAGCGTCGTCGGTGTTCTTGGGATCCAGCGTCAGCCCGTTTCGCTGGGCTTCCTGCTGTTCGTCTTCCGTAAAGGAGTAGGTGAGGATGACCTCCTGCAGGCGGCCCCGGACCACCTGGCGCACGCGGGCCAGGCGGCGCGAGACCGTGGGCTCGCTGGCGCCCAGGGCCTCGGCGACCTCCTTGCCCGACTTGCCCTCCAGCACGCGCATGCGGTAAACCTCAAAGTCCGCGAAGTCGCTGGCCTTCTCGGCCATGCGCAGCGCGGCCCGCACCTTGGCGGCGAACATCGCGGCCTCGTATTCCGCGTCCGGGCTGGGGCCGCCGCCCGCGGCCATCCACGAGTCGTCCAGTTCCTGCGTGCGCCCGATGCGCCCCGACCCGGGCTTGTCGGCGTTGCCCGCGCCCGAGCCGCCGCGCTTGATGGCGGAGCGCCGGTCGATCTCATCGCCCAGCACGTGGCGGGCGATGGCGAGCAGCCAGGTGCTGAAGCGCGCGCCCTTGCCCGAGTCGTAGCGGTCGATGCAGTCCGAGAGCGCGGCGAGGGTTTCCTGCGACAGGTCCTGCACGGTTTCGGGCCCCACGCGGCCCTTGCCCCACTTGGTGAGCTGGGACCGCAGCACGGGCCCGAAGGTCTCCCACAACTCGAACCACGCCGCCTGGTCCTTGGCCCGCAGGCGGTGAACGAACGAGGTGGTGAGGGGGTTGAGCATGCCGCGGAAAGGGTAGCGGAAGGGGCGGTGGGCGGGACGGGCGAAAAACAAGGCCGCCGACCCGAAGGTCGGCGGCCGGTGAGATCGGAGGATGGAGGGCGAGCGATCAGCCGCCGCCGCCCGCGCCGCCGGCGACGGCGGTGACGGGGATGTTGCGGATGCTGTCGATTTTGTTGATGCCGGTCTCCATGTTGAAGGAGACGTAGCGGCGGCCGGTGCCGTTGCTGGAACCGGCGCGGATCTTGGGCCACCAGGGATAGCCGTTGACGGCGCGGTGGATGTAGTCGGGCCCGTCAACGATGATGTGGCCCTGGAAGTAGCGGGGGTTGGGGATGTCGCCGCCGCCGGTGAGCCACTGGTTGGGCTCGGCGATGGCGGTGAGGAGGGCGATGATGCCCTCGGCGCGCTGCTCGCGCTCGTTCTCGCGGTCTTCCTGGCGATTCTGGCGCTGGTTCTGGTTGGCGTTCTGGAAGGGGGAGCCGCCGCCACCGCCGCCGCCGCCGCGGCCGCCGCCGCTGTTCCGCAGGACTTGGTTAAGGTCGATGTTGGGGGCGTCGTCGTAGATGGGGAGGACGAAGAGCAGGTCGTTGATGTCGTAGATCTCAACGCGGCGGTACTGGGCCTTGTTGAACTCGCTCTTGGGGCCGATCTGGAACGCGCCGTAGGACGCGAACTGCCAGGTGGTCTCGCCGCCCATCTCAGCGCCGACGAGCGCGAGGAGCTTTTCCATCACGGTGATGGCGGGCAGGCCCTTGAACGACATGGTCACGAGCATGTCGCGGTCGAAGCCGTCGGTGCGGTCGCCCTTCCACAGCGTCTCGATGGCGACGCCGGTGTTATCGGCGATGTACTTGACGACCTCTTCGAGACGGGTCTCGTTGAAGTCCTGGGTGATCGGGACCTGCATGCGCAGGAGGTTGTCCTTGGCCGGGTTGCCCGTGGTGCGGATGGCGGGGGCGCCGGGAGTCGCAGCGGCGGCCGGCGCGGCGGTCTGAGCCATCGACGCGGCGGAGAAGGTGCCGGCGATCACGAGCAACTGGGCGAGACGCTGAACCGGACGATGCATTGATCCGCTCCTTATGAGCCCCACGCAAACCGGGAACCGACAGACGTTTGCGGACGGGCGGGAACCTGCCGACACCAACCTGAACCCGCGCCCCATGGGGGGGTGGGCTGGCGAGTATATCGGCGACCGGCCCCCCGTGCTGGCGTGACCATCAGGCGGCTCACCGCCCGGCTGTCCACACCCTGACGCGGGGTTCCCGCCATCCGGTACGACGCACGGACCCTCCCCGGGTTCCCCGGAGTGTCAGTTTTTCGCGGGAGAATCGCCGGAACGGGTCGGCGAGGGGGTGGCCCCGGCGGTTTCGATATAGACATCCACAATCTGTCCCGGGAACAGGCGGCTCTTGGGGGTTCCCTGGATCTTGAAGATCACCTCGACCACCCGGGTGTCCACGCGCTCGATGTTGCTGCCGGTGAGGTCCACCTTGGGCAGGGCCAGGGGTTCGACCCACATCCAGGTGAGGGGGATGGTCTCGGCGGAGATGCCGCGGACCCGGGCGGCGCCGGGGGCCCCGTCGCGGAGCAGGGGGGCGTCTTCCTCATCCACGCGGGCGCGGACACGCAGGACGCTGATGTCGCCGACGATCATGGGCGCCAGGGCGCTGGGCCCGGTGGCGGCGAACTGGCCGGGCTCGACGTTGCTCTTGAGCACCGTGCCCTGGATCGGGCTGCGGACGGTGAGGCGTTCAAGCCGGAACTGGATGGCCTCGATCGCGGCCTCGGCCTGGCGCACGCCGGCGCGGGCCTGGAGCAATTCGGCCTCGCTGACGAGTTTGTCCAGGTCCCACGCGCCGGCCTTCAGCAGGTTGAGGCTGGCGGTGGCCTGGATGAGTTCGGCGGAGGCCATGTCGCGCGCGTACTTGCGGCGGTCGATCTCGGTGGGTGAGGCGGCCATGCCGCGGCCGGCGTCCACCAGGTCGGAGAGTTGCTTCTCCTGATCCGAGAGACTCGCCTTGGCGCGCATCACCGCGGCCTCCTGAGGAGGGACCTCTTCGGGACGGGGCATGGCCCTCATGCGGGCCAGCCGGGCCTCGGCCACCGCGACCTGCGCCTTGGCGGCCTCCAGCGCGGCCTGCGCGTTGGTCAGTTCCGACTTGAGCAGACGACCGTCGATCTCAAAGAGCGGGTCGCCGGGGGCGACCGTCTCGCCCACCTTCTTGAAGACCTTGGAGACCAGCCCGGCTTCGGGCGCGCCCAGGCTGATGTTCCGGCTGTTGGCCTCGATCTGCCCCGAGGCGGCGATCCCTCGCCCGAAGGGGTTGACGCTGGGCGGAGCGGCCGGGGGCGGGGCCTTCTCATCCTCGATGGTGGTCTGCGTGCTGACGACGTAGATGCCCATCGCGGCGCCAGCAATCCCGAGCATGATGGTGATCCATTTGAGCATGGGAGTTCTCGAGGGGAGTCGGCTATCGGGAGTCGGCAAACGGCAAACGCGGAGGCGGACAGGATGAGGTTCATCCTTCATCCTTCATCCTTCATCCTTCATCCTTCATCCTTCATCCTTCATCCACTAGTGATGTGCCCTGGCCTCCTGGAGGACGAAGTCTTCTGGCGCGGCCTTGAGCCGTCCGTCTTCCATCTGTTCGATGCGGTCGGCGTAGTGGAAGACACGGTTGTCGTGGGTGACGACGATGACGCAGCGGTCGCGGCCCTGATCGTCGGTGGTGCGCGAAGCCTGATGGATGAGTTCCATGGCGGACTGGCCGGTCTTGGCGTCGAGGTTGGCGGTGGGCTCGTCGCAGACCAGGAGCCTGGGCTTGGAGACGATGGCGCGGGCGATGGCGACGCGCTGCTGCATGCCGCCCGAGAGCTGGCGGGGAAGGGCCGTGGCGCGCTCGCCCAGGCCCACCTGCTTGAGCGCCTCCACCGAGCGCTCGACCGCCTCGCTGAAGGCCATGCCGCGGAGCAGCAGCGGGACCGCGACGTTCTCGGCCGCGGTCAGGGGCGCCAGCAGGTTGAACTGCTGGAAAACGAACCCGACCAGTTCTCCCCGGCGGCGGGCCTTCTTGTCGCGCGACAGGCTCTTCCACGGAACGCCGAAGAGCGCGGCGTCGCCCTCGTCGGCGTCCAGCACGCCCGAGATGACGCTGAGCAGCGTGGTCTTGCCGCAGCCGGAGGGCCCGACGAGCATGACGAGCTGCCCGGTGTTGAACTCAACGCTGACACCGCGGACCGCGGTGACCAGCGCGGAACCCTTGCCGAAGGACTTGGTTACGCGGTCGCAGGTGACGGCGACTTCGCCGGGCCCCTGGCCCTCACGTGGCTTGGAAAGGAAGGTCATTTGAACACCACCGCCGGTTCGAGGCGCAGCACGCGCTGCAGACTGACGAAGGACGCGACGAGCACGCACAGGATCATCGCCCCCAGGGCGCCCACGAGCAGTTGCCAGGGGAAGAAAACCGAGAGTTCAGCGGCGGGCCGGCGGCCCAGGAGCGAGAACGCGCCCGCCACGCCCACCCCGATGCCAAAGCCGATGAGCCCGACCCAGATCGCCTGCAGGAAGATCATCCCCACCAGCTGGTTCCATCGTGCGCCCATCGCCTTGAGCACCGCGAAGTTGCGCAGGTTCTCGAGCGTGAACTGGTAGAAGATGGCGGCGCTGATCGCCAGCCCGATGATCACCCCGAGGGTGACGGTGATCCCGAAGTTGATCCCGATCCCGGTTTCCTTGAGGATGAAGTCGATGGAGCGCAGCTGCATCTCCAGACGGGTGAACGCGGCGAGTTCGGGCAGTCGGTTGATGCTGGCCTGCACCTCGGCGCGGCCCACCTCGGGCTTCACGCCCACGAGGATGAACGAGATCCGGTTGCGCCCCAGCGGGACGTAACTGATGGCGTTGTCGTACGAGGTGTACATGACGGCGGGCGAGTCGAACCCGGCCTTGGCCCGCACCACGCCCACGATCACGGCGCGCCGATCGTTCAGCTTCAGCACGTCCCCCACCTTGGGATACAGCATCTGCCCGTCCGGGCCCGTGTAGCCCAGCCGGCGGATGGAGCCCTCCTCGACGAAGACCGCGTCGGGGATGCGGAGGTCCTCGAGGTTGCCGACCAGCACCTCCGGGGGCCGACCGATCATGGTCGTGCGATCAATGCCCACGACGTTCACCGACTTGAACCCGCCGCCGGGGAGTTCGACGATGCCGCGGGCGCTGAAGAAGGGCTCGGCCCAGGCCACGCCGGGGACGGAGCGGACGCGCTGCAGGTCCACCTCGGAGAGGTAGCGGGTTTCGCTGATGAACTTGACGTACGGGTCGGTGATCCACAGGTCGGGCTGCGAAACGTTCTGCAGCGGACCGGTGGAGCGCAGAAGCAAGCCCAGGAAGATCGAACCCTGCTGGGCGATGAGCAGCACGGCGAATGACAAGCCGATCACCAGGGCCAGATACTTGGCCCGGTCACCGAGCAGCATGCGAAGGGCGACTCGCCACATGGGGAAGCGGACCATAGGCGTTGGCTCAGCCAACGCGACCGTGCGACGCCGGTACCCCACGCCAAAGGGCTCAACCGTGGGTACCACGCCCGCCCACTTCGGGTGCGGGACCGGGCCGGTTTTTGCGCAAAGAGCCACCCGCGAGACTTGAACTCGCGACCTGCGCTTTACGAAAGCGCCGCTCTACCAGCTGAGCTAGGGTGGCCTGGCCCGCTCGCGGTCTGCCGGGCGGGGAAGGAAGGATTGGCGCGCCGGGCCTTGGAATCCACCGGGAGCCCGCAGTTGGCGGGCACCGGCGACCCCGCCGGCCGCGAGAAATCACCGCTTGCGAGCCGCCTTTTTCCGGGCGGGCTTCTTGGGGACCGCCACTTCGGGCAGAATCTCAAACCGACCGCCCGCCGACCGCACCTGGTCGAGCTGCCTTTGCCCGATCCGCAGCCTCAGACGCACCACCCCATCGGCGTACTGGCGGTCCAGCACGTGCCCGCGGCCTTCCAGCAGGGTGACCGTCCGGCTGTCTTCGAGCGCGGCCTCGACGGTGATCTCGTGGACGCCCCCCTGAGCCGCGGCCCGGACCTGGCGGCGCAGTTCACGGTGGCCGGGGTGGGCGGGGTCGATGGCGCTGATGGGGATGGACCCGGGAACGGTGCGCTCCCAGTAGAGCAGCGAACGGTTATCGGGCAGGCGGTCCACCTTGTTGAGCAGCACGATGCGCTGCGGCTCGGCCCAGGTGGAGGGTGAGGCCCGCCCGTCGCGCGTGAAGGCGCGGGCGAAGCGCTCTTCCTCCTCGCGGACCTCCGCGAAGATCGCGTCAAGAGTCTCATTCACGGTCGTGTACTGCAGTTCGGCGGCGGGGTCGGAGACATCCAGGACGATGAGCAGGATGTGGGCGTGCGTGGCCTCTTCGAGCGTGGCGCGGAAGGACGCCACGAGCTGGTGGGGCAGATCGCGGACGAATCCCACCGTGTCGCTGAGCATGACGCGCAGCCCGCCCAGACCGCGGGCCTTGCCCTTTCGCGCGCCCGAGGGCTCGGCATCGCTCTCGTCGGCGCCCAGGTCCCAGTCACGCGTGCGCGTCACCAGCGTGGCGAAGACGCGGTCGTCGGCGTAGGCCCCGCCCGCCGTAAGAGTGTTGAACAGCGTGCTCTTGCCCGCGTTGGTGTAGCCCACGATCCCCACCGTGAAGTTGCTCACCAGGCGCTGCTGCACCTCGCGCCGCCGGCGGGCCATGATCCCTTCCAGTTCGGACCGCAGGGCCAGCTTGCGCCGCTGCACGAGCCGGCGGTCGATCTCGAGCTGCGTCTCGCCCGGGCCACGGGTGCCGATGCCGGCCAGCCCACCCGTGCCCACGATGCGCTCCAGGTGGTCCCACATGGCCTTGAGGCGCGGGTAGGTGTACTCGAGCTGGGCGATCTCCACCTGCAATTGCGCCTCGCGCGTCGTGGCGCGGCTCGCGAAGATGTCCAGGATCAGTTCGCTTCGGTCCAGGATCTTCACGCCCACCTCTTCCTCGATCGTCGCGATCTGCCTGGGCGAGAGGTCGTGGTCGAAGATCACCAGCGTGGCCCCGAGCTTCTGGCACAGGTCACGCAGTTCCTTCACTTTGCCCGTGCCGATGTACGTGCCCGCCACCGGGCGGTCGGCGTGCTGCTCGAGCGTGCCCACCACCACGCCGCCGGCCTGCTCGGCGAGCGCGGCCAGTTCGCCGAAGGGATCGCGCCGGTCGTAGTTGGACTCGGGCAGCCGCAGGGCGGCGAGGATCGTCCGCTCGGCCTGGACCTTGATGTTGGTGCGTTCTTTGGGCGCGGGCATGCGGGCGGATCGTATTCAGCGGGAGCGAGGACACCGCGGATCGCCGTACCCTCCGCCATGAGCACCAGCCGACCTCCCCGCCTCGCCATCGTGGGCGCCACCGGCGCCGTCGGACGCGAGATGATGACCATCCTCGAGCAGCGCCGCTCGCGCCACGCTTCGCTGCGCCTCTTCGCCTCGCCGCGCTCCGCGGGCTCCACCCTGCCTTATCGGGGCGAGCCGGTGACCGTCGAGGCCCTTGTGCCCGGCGCGCTGCGCGATGTGGACGTGGCGCTCTTCTCGGCGGGCTCGTCGATCTCGAAGTCGCTGGGGCCCGAGGCGCGGGCCGCGGGGGTCACCGTGATCGACAACTCGTCGGCCTTTCGGGCCGACCCCGCCTGCCCGCTGATCATCCCCGAGGTGAACCCCGCGGCTTTGGAGAGCGTGCGGGGCAAGCCCGCGATCATCGCCAACCCCAACTGCTCGACGATCATCCTGCTCATGGCGCTGGCGCCGCTGCGGGCGGCGTTCGGCCTGCGGCGCGCGGTGGTGAGCACGTATCAGGCGGTGAGCGGCGCGGGCGCCAAGGCGATGGACGAACTGGTCGAGCAGTCTCGCGAGGTGCTGGCGGGGCGCGAGGCGCGACCGAGCGTGTTCCAGGAGCCCTGCGCGTTCAACCTCTTCAGCCACAACAGCGCGGTGGACCCCGCGACCGGGCAGAACGTCGAAGAGCAGAAGATGCTCAGCGAGTCGCGCCGGATCCTCGGCGACGACGCGCTGGCGCTCACGGCCACCTGCGTGCGCGTGCCGGTGCTGCGGGCGCACAGCCAGTCGGTGAACATCACGCTGGAGCGTGCCGCGAGCGAGAAGCAGGTGCGCGAGGTGCTCGCGGGCGCGCCGGGCGTGACGATCCTCGACGACCGCGCCGCCAACCGCTTCCCCACGCCGCTGAAGGCCTCGGGGGGCGACGACGTGCTGGTGGGGCGCATCCGCCCCGACCTGTCGCAACCGCGGGAGGGCAAGCGCGCGGGCGAGCCCATCGCGCCCGATCAGCCCACTCTGGGCTTTGAGATGTTCATCGCGGGCGACCAGCTCCGCAAGGGCGCGGCCCTCAACGCGATCCAGATCGCAGAGATGCTGTTTGGTTCGATGCGGTGAAGCGGACTTCACCATCGAGATAGCGAGGCACCGGGGGCTCCCGTGGAGGAGGCCGAGTCGGGAAAGCTCCAGCTCCTGGCCTGATGCTCTCGGCTCCGCGCTTTCTGGGTGTCTCTGTATCTGGGTGATGAAGGACTTTGCTGGCGATCAACGACTACAGCAGGCTCGCGGCCAGGCTCGCCAGTTCGCTGCGTTCGCTCTTGGCGAGGCTGACGTGCCCGACGATCCGCAGGCCCTTCATCTTCTCGATGGCGTACGACAGCCCGTTGCTCTCGGCGTCGAGGTACGGGTTGTCGATCTGCCCGATGTCGCCGGTGAGCACCACCTTGGTCCCGTCGCCGATGCGAGAGATAATGGTCTTGATCTCGTGCGGGGTCAGGTTCTGGGCCTCGTCGACGATCATGAACTGGTGCGGGATGCTGCGTCCGCGGATGTACGTCAGCGGCTCCAGCACGAGTTTGCCGTCGTGGACCAGCCGCTGCACGCGCTGCTCGGTGCTGTGGCTCTCGGCGTGCTGCCCGCGCCCGTCGGAGCCGATGGTCGCGCCGCGGGTGGAGAGCAGATAGGCGAGGTTGTCGAAGATGGGCTGCATCCACGCGCCGAGCTTGTCGTCCTTGGTGCCCGGCAAGTAGCCGATGTCGCGCCCCATGGGCATGATCGGGCGGGCCACCAGCAGTTTGTCGTAGCGCTCTTCGGTGAAGACCTTGGCCATGCCCGCCGCGACGGCCAGCAGCGTCTTGCCCGTGCCGGCGGTGCCCAGCAGGGTGACCATGCGGATCTCGTCGTCCATGAGCAGGTCCAGCGCCATGGTCTGCTGGAGGTTGCGGGCCATGATCCCGAAGACGGGCTTGCGCGGGCCGGTGACGGGGATGACGTGGTCGGTGTCGGCCAGCCGACGGGCCAGCCCGACGTGGTCCTCGTTGTCCTGGTCGCGCATCTGCACGAACTGGTTGGCGTACAGCGGGCGGGGCGCGGTGGTGATCCCGTCGGCGGCGCGCTGCGCCTCGGCCAGGCGCTCCAGGGGCAGCATCCGGTCGCGGTACAGGTCGTTGATGAGGTCGCTGGGCACGTCCAGCGCGGTGAACCCGCGGTAGAGCGTGTGCGCGTCCACCTTCTGGTTCTCGAAATCCTCGGTCCGCAGACCCAGCGCGTCGGCCTTGATCCGCGCGTTGAGGTCCTTGGTGATGAACGTCACGTTCACCCCGCGCTGGTGCAGGTCCCACGCGGTCGCGATGATCCGGTTGTCGGGCTTGTCCTCCTGCAGCATCGGCGGGCGCGGGTGCGCCTCGGTGTCGACCCGGACGACGCCCGTGCGCGACGGGTCCGGAGCCAGCGGCACGCGCCCGGGCATCAGGTCGCTCACCTGCCCCCAGCGCACCCCTTGGGTAAGTTGGCCCACCTGGCGCAGCCGGTCAAGATGGCGGATGCACTCGCGCGCGTTGCGGCCACGCTCGCCCTCGTCACGCTTGAAGCGGTCGAGCTCTTCGATCACCGTAAACGGGATGATGACCTCGTGCTCTTCGAACACGAACAGCGAGTCGGGCGCGTGCAGCAGCACGTTCGTGTCGATCACGAAGTGCTTCACCGCCTTAGGGGCCGACGGCTCGGCCGGGGCCGGCGCGGGCCGGCGGGCGGGGGCTTCGGTGCGGGGGGTGACCGACGGTTGAGGACGGGGTTCGGGCACCATCCGCCCGGAGGCGGGTGGTTCCGGTAACAGCGTCCGTGCGGGGGCCTTGTGGCCGGGCTTCGTGTGTGGCATGGCGTCCGTGCGCTCGCTCTTGCGTGCCCTTGGCATGTTTCTCTGTCATTCGTCGGCTCAAGCCGTCCCCCGACCTGAGCGGTGCGTACAAAGAGAAGGTAACACACACCGGCTGACGACAGGTTGGTCCGTCGCTACAACCGGATTCGTTTACCATGAAGATTCGGTTTCCGCGTCACCGCTTGCATCGTCTTGCCCAGTTCCCCACCCCCCACCACCCCACCCCCGATCCCCCAGCACTCGAGGTCAGACCATGTCCAAGGCCATCGTTGATCCGGCGGAACTGCGCCGCTTCGCGCAAGACCTCAAGCGCTTCAGCGCCGCGCTCATGGGGCAGATGTCGGTGCTGCAGGGGCGCATGATGACCCTGGGCCAGACCTGGCGCGACCAGGAGCACGCCAAGTTCGCCGAGAAGTTCGACGCGACCCTCAAGGTGCTCCACCGCTTCAACGACGACGTGGGCGAGCACGTGCCCTTCCTCGTCAAGAAGGCCGAGAAGATCGAGGAGTACTTGAATCAGAGGTAGCTGACCAAGGGCCAATTCGCCAAATGGCCAAAGAGCCAGATGAAAACATGGGCTCGTGACGCCCCCGCCCCCCTTTCCCACTCTCGATTTGGCCCTGTGGCCATGTGGTCCTTTGGTCCTTTCCATGTCTTCTTCCGCTTCCGTCAACTCGTTTGATGCCCTCGCCGAGGCCAAGGCGGCGATCGACTGGTTCATCCGCGAAGCGGTGGCGGCGATCGCCGAGAGCGACGCGGAACTGCAGCGCACGCTGGGCTGGCTTGATCGCGAGGCCCTCCCGCACTGGGACCGCGAGATCAAGCGTCGCCAGGAAGAGGTGGCCCAGGCCCGCTCGGAGTTTTACCGCCAGCAACTGATCGCCAACCCCAACACCCCCACCGCCCTGCAGCAGCGCAAGGCCTGGGACCGGGCCAAGGCCCGGCTGGAAGAGGCCTACGAAAAGCAGCGGGCCACCCGGCGCTGGCTCATCCACTGGGAGCGCGAGCTCGCCCTGTACAAGGGCCAGGTCACGCCTCTTTCCGACGCCCTCAGCCACGACCTTCCGGCCGCGACCGCCAAGATCCAGCGCCTCATCGAGGTGCTCGAGCAGTACGCCGCCATCCGCCCCGACCGCCCGGCCCCGCGGGCGACCAGCGGCGCATCCGCGGGCGCGCCAGAGCTCGACCAGACCAGCGAACCCGCCGACGCCGCCGACCCGGGCGACTTCGCCCCGCTCGGCGCG
>JALHNL010000103.1 GCA_022843545.1 Phycisphaerales bacterium
GTGAGACGGTGAGACGGTGAGACGGTGAGACGGTGAGACGGTGAGACGGTGAGTGACTATGCGCGACGGCGCGACTTGTCTTTCACCGTCTCACCGTCTCACACCTCACCGTCTCATTCTCCAACACCCCCGCACACCCCCGCTCCCTACGCAACCGCCCGCACCCCACCCTCCACCACCATCCCCGCCAGCAGCACCGGCAGGTGCAGCACCGACGCGAGGAACACGCCCCGGGCCCGCTCCCGCGTTCGCTCTCGCGCAAACCGCAGCGCCATCCACAGGAACGCAACCCCCGTCACGCCCGCCATCGCGATGTATGGCCACCCAAGCGTCCCGCCCGACCACACCCCAGGCAAAATCGTCGCAGGAATCAGCACCACCGCCCACAGAAAGACCGTCCACGCCGTCATCGTGCCCTGCTTGTCCATCACGGGCAGCACGGCAAACCCGCCCCGCTCATAGTCGTCGCGATACAGCCACGCCAGCGCGATGAAGTGGGGGATCTGCCACACGAACATCAGCGCGAACAACGCCAGGCCCATCGGCTCGCGCAAGGCGGTCCAGTCCAGAGCGCTGGATGCCGCAGCCGTGCCGATCATGGGCGGCAGCGCGCCCGGAATCGCCCCGATGAACGTCGCAAGGGGCGACACGGGCTTGAGAGGCGTGTACAACACGATGTACGACACCAGGCACGCCAGCGACACCAGCATCGGCACCAGCCCGCAGCCCAGCCACAGCACCACAAGGCCCACCACGCTCAGCAGCACCCCAAACCCCAGCACGCGATCGCCCGTGGTCCGCCCGCTGGGGATCGGCCTGGTCGCGGTGCGCTGCATCTTGGCGTCGCGATGCACTTCCATCCATTGATTCAGCGTGTTGGCCCCGCCCGCCGAGAGGGCCGTCCCCACCAGGCACGCCAGCGCCGTCAACGCGAAGCGCCACCCGCCCAGCGCCGCCCAGACCTCAGCCCACGTGGCGAGTGCCACTCCATCGCCCGCGCGGAGCGTCGCGATCCGCTGCCACGCCACCATCACAAACCCCACCGCTGCGGTCATCGTCACAAGCCGCGTGATGCCGATCTTGGTGGTCTCTACCAGCGCCGGAAAGCCCCGAGCGGTGGGGGTGGGCTTGGGCTTGCGCCCGCCCGCGCGCTGCGCTGTGGCGTCCTGGGCATGGTCTGCGGCGGGCGAGATCGGAACGGTCGTCGACACGGGCGATGGTATTCGGTCGCACGCCACACCAAGGGCCCCAATCAACCGGACAAGATGGCACTCGGGGCGAGCATGTCATCTTGGCCGGTTGACACACCCGCAGCGGTCACTCATACCCCAGCCGGCGCAAGTCCTCTTCATCCAGCCCGAACTGGTGCCCGATCTCGTGCAGCAGCGTGATGCGGATCTCCTCGACGATCGCATCCTCGCCCGCCTCCCAGCCGCCCGCCTGCTCCACGATGCCCACGCGGAACAGCATGATCTGGCTGGGCAGGTCGGTCTGCTCGACGCTCGCCTCGGTGTTGGCGGTGCCCGTGTGCAGGCCGCACAGTTCGTCTGCTTCGCTCGCGTCCATGCCCATGTCGCGCAGGATCGCCTCGTCGGGCAGGTCCTCGACCACCACCGGCATCTCCTCCAGCAGCCGCGCGATGCCCTCGGGCAGGTCGCCGATCACGCGCTCCACCAGCGCGTCAAACCGTTCGCGCTCTGCCCGCTTCACGCGTTGCTCCTCGCGGCGGCGCCGGGCCACAGGTTCAGCGTCGGCTGGATCGTCCCCGACAGTCGCACGCCCTCCGCGTCCACGACCACCACCGTCCCGGCGACCGCGTTTGCCGTCCGCACCTGCGCAAACGCGACGGGCGACATGCCCAGCATCGGGCTGGGCACCGCCGACGTGATCGTGCCGATGGGCGTGAGCGTCCCGTCGGCGCCGATCGTGCCCAGCGCCGCGCCCGACTCGGGCAGGGGCGGGTAGCTGGTGTGCCCCTCGGCTTGGTCACCTGCTTGCGCCTGTGCTGAGGCGTGAGCGGGCTTGGCAAACCGCACCGCCACCAGCGTCTGCTTGCTCTGCCCGCGCGCGTGCATCCGCGCCACCACTTCCTGCCCCAGGTAACACCCCTTCGTGAAACTCACGCGATCATCCAGCACGCCCGTCTCCGCGGGCAGGTTCTCTGCGCCAAAGTCGACGTTGAACAGCGGCGTGCCCTGCTCCACCCGCGCGAGGTTGTACGCGTGCCAGCCGATGGGCTGCAAACGGATCGTGGTCGCGGGGTTGGCCGCCTGTCGCAGCGCGATGGCCCGGCCGGGCTCGTCAAAGGTCGCGTGGGCCGCGTCGTGGCCCAGTTCGATCAGCTTGCCCACGATCCGCGTCGCTGCGTCCGCCGGCACGATCAACTCAAACCCGGGCACGCCCGCAGAGTCCTCGCGATACACCACGCACGCCGCGCCGGCGATTGAGACTTCGCCGCACTCATTCGCCTGCAGTTCCCTGGTCTCGCCGCTCGCGAGCTTGAGCAACTCCCACGCCGTGGGCCCGTGCAGGGCGAGGCGATGCGTCTCCTGCGTGCGATCCTTGATCGCGCAGTCCTCCGCGATGATGAACGAATCAAGCCCCGCCCGCGCCCGCTCCGCCGCCAGCGCATCAACCTCAAGCAAGACGCGATCCTGCAGGTTCAGCACCCGCAGATCCGCGTCGATGCGGCCCTTGCGGTTGAGCCAGAAACTCCGGCGCACCTCCCCGACTTCAAACGGCCTCGCGTCCGATGTGGGCATCCCCGCCGCGTGCTTGGCCCCGCCCTTCCCGCGGAGTTCCTGCGTGATCATCCGGTTGAGGAAGTCCAGCCGCTCTGGGCCAGTGACTTCGAGCACGCCCCGCATCGCCATGTCCAGCAAGCCGCAATGCTTGCGGATCGCGGCGTACTCCATCTCGATGGGCGCGAGCGCCGCGGGCACGTCGATCCCCGTGAACGCATCCGTACTCCCCCACGCCAGGAGCGGCGCATGGGCACTGCGGAATGTCGGAAGCAAGGGCGAAGGATGCATGCGCTGCATCGTACGGAACCAGACCTAGGGACCCCGCGCGCAAGCATGGGCGACCGCCCAACCCACGATCCAAGCCAGCACTCCATCCAACCGGACAACATGACACCCTCGCCCGTCATGTCATCTTGTCCGATTGAACCCCCCGCCCCCTGCCACCTGCCCCCCGCACTTTCGCACCCTCGCACTACCCTCCCCCATGCCCCCCGCCTCCCCCGTCTCCACGCGTCCCCGCACGCTCCTCCCCAACCCGCGCGTCAGCCCCCGCTTCGCCGGGATCGCCACCTTCTGCCGGTATCCCAGGCTCGAGGACGTCCTGCCCGAGAACCGCCCCATCGACTGGCTGCTCTACGGCGTGCCGCATGATGCGGGCGTGACCTATCGCCCCGGCGCTCGCTTTGCCCCCCGCGCGATTCGCGAAGCAAGTCAGTACGTCAAGCGCTACCACCTCGAGCACAAGGTCGACGTCTGCGACCGCCTCAGCCTCGCCGACGCGGGCGATGCCCCGGTCCAGCCCTACGACCTCAAGGACACGCTCGACACCGTCGCGGCCTGGGCAACCAAGACGGCCCGGGCCGCGGGCTCCTCGCGAGAACCCGCCAAACTGCTCGCCGTGGGCGGCGATCACAGCATCGCGTACGCGAACCTGCAGGCCACCTGGGCCCTGCAAGGCAAGCCCAAGGGCGGCCTCGCCCTGATTCACTTTGACAGCCACCTCGACACCGTGGACGCGGTCTGGGGCCAGCAGTGGGGCCACGCCTCGCCCTTTCGCCGGGCCATCGAAGCGGGTATCGTGAATCCGCGCAAGATGCTCAGCGTGGGCATCAAGGGCCCGCTCAACACCGCCGACGATCTCGCGTTCGCCAAGCAGCAGGGCGTCAAGATCATGACCTACGCCGACCTGCACAAGAAGGGCACGCTGGACGCCTCACCCCTCCGCGCCTTCGTCAAGCAACTCAAGCAAACACCCGCGTACGTCACCTTCGACATCGACGTCGTCGATCCCGCCTTCGCCCCAGGCACCGGCACGCCCTGCCCGGGCGGCCTCACCAGCGGCGAGGCACTGGACCTCCTCCGCGCCCTCAAGGGAACCAACATCGTCGGCGCCGACGTCGTCGAAGTCCTGCCCGATCGCGACCCCGCGGGCATCACCGCGTTCCTCGCGGCCCACGTCATGTTCGAAGTGCTCGCCCTTTCAGTCTGACCAGCCTGTGCTGACGCTCAGCTGCCAATCACCGCTGCTTCAAGGTCCTCGGGCGACTCATACGCAAGCCCGAACAACGTCTGATTGAACGTGTCCAGCGAGATGCTCTCCTGCGTGATGAAGCCCGTCTGGGGGAGCTTGCCCAGGCGGTGCAGGTCCACCATCGCGCACACGCCCGCGGCGGTCGTGAGTTCGATCGCGGGCCAGATGCGGCCAAAGAGCTGGGTCGCGGGAATGGTGCGTTCGAAGTTCACCTGCATCGTGCGGCCCTTGTGCTCGCCGATGCAGTTGATGAAGACCACGACCACGTCCTGGAGCGTCCGCGGGACGCCATGGTTGAAGATGTCCATCACCAAGCGACGGTCAAACCGCACCTGGCCCGAGCCGGCCCCGCGCTGGGTGGTGTCTTCGCCCGCAAGGCGCAGGTCCTGGAGCAGGAACTTCATCAGTTGGCAGTGGCCCGGATAGCGAATCGTCTTGTACGCGACGTTGCTGGCGTGGGTGGTCTTCTTGGCTTTCTGGAGGGATTCGATCAGGGTGCCCACGCCGCCTGAGGTGTAGAAGGCCTCGTATTCGACGCCTTCCAGGCTGAACTTCTCGAGGCCGTCCAAGGCGGGGACCTTGACCATCTTGCCATCGAGCATCACGTTGCAGGGCTCGCAGTATTCGTTGATGACGCCCTCGGTGCTCCAGGTCACGTTGTACTTGAGCTGGTTGGTGGGGAACTGGGGCAGCGCGCCCACGCGGAGGGTCAGGCTGTGGACCTTGTCAAAGTCCTTGGCGACTTCGTGGGCCGCGATGGCGATGTACCCCGGCGCAAGGCCGCACTGGGGAACCAGGGCGACCTTGGCCCGTTTGCTCTTGCGATCCAAAGCCCGCACGGCGTCGGTGGTCTCGACGTCCTCGGTCACGTCAAAGTAATGCACGCCCATGGCGTTGGCCGCCTCGGCGATGCCCAGCACCTGGTCATAGGGCAGCATGCAGACGACGCTGTCCTTGCCCTTGAGAGCCCGCTTCACCTGCGCGGGGTTGGAGACGTCCAGCCGCACGCTGTCAAACGTGACGTCAAACGCGTCGCGTCCCATCATCTGCTTGACGTTCTTGCGGAGGCGATCCAGCCCCTTCACGGCTTCCTTGAGCGACGCATCACTGCGGTCAGCGACGGTGACGTGATAGCTGCCCCGCCCGCACGCGAGGAGGAGCTCAGCGACCGACTTGCCGACTTTGCCCGCGCCCAGCACCAGCACGTTGTGTTTCTTGGAAGCCATGTCTTCTCGCCTCTCGCCTTTGTGGGCGCATCAAGTTCGATTGTCCCGAGGGCCACGCCGCGGGGAGGGGATTCTTGGAGGGGTCAGACGGCGGGGGCGTGTGGTTATGGGCAGGGTGGTCGCTGCCACTTGGGAAGTGCCGAGGGATCGCCGGCGTCCAATCGGCGCCGCAACGCTTCGCAAGCCGCCCTGCGCACGGCGGGGTTAGGATCGCTTTCCGCGATCGGCTCGAGCACGGCTCTCATGCGATCCGCATCTCGCCAGGCGGCCCGCTGGAACAGTTCGATGCTGTGATATCGAACGCCCGGTTCGTCGCTGCGGAGCGCCGCTTCGAAGGCGTCCACCGCGTCCGGCAGAACATCGCAGAGCACGAGGGCGATGCGTGCGGCGTCTTCACCACACTTGGGATCGCTCATCCGATCGATCGCCGCAAGCAGGGTGATGCGCCAAGGTTCTGCAGTTGCAGCGGACACGAAGGTGACGCCCCACATGCATCTGCTGATCTCACCAACACGGCTGGGTTCGCCCCAACGAATCTGTTCAGCGAAGATCGCGGGAGCCTGGCCCGCCTCGCCGGTTCTGGCCATTGCTCGAAGTACTTCGGTCATGGAGTTGGTGGTTGCCGATGAAAAGTCCGAAAGCAATCGCTCGAGCGCCGGCATCGCCCCGCGCAGGAAGACTCGGTCTGTCGGGGTGCCGTCGATTTCATTGCGCAGCAGGTTCGCGATCGACTCGGAAATCGATTCGACGTCGTGGCGTGGTCGCAGCGACTCGATCCGCGCGGCGAATGCCGTTCCGCCAGACTCGCCAAGAAACTTCAGCCCAGTGAAGGCGCCTTCGTCGCCTGCCACCGTACCGACGGTGAGGCCAGACGCGTCCACGGTTGTACCCGCAGATCGCAAGGACAACTCCGCGAGCGCCGCCGCCGGATCTGCTCCGAACGTCTGGTAATGGATGCCGTTTCGGACCACGGCGGGCATGAGCGAAAGCACGCCTGGCGACGGCGGCCCAAGTCTTTGGATGTTCCGCGCGATCGTCAACGCGGCCGTTTCTCTGGGCGCTCCGTCAAGATTGGTCAGGAGCGGTTCCCACACCGGTAACCAGGAGTCGTGCTGGAACTGGAGCGAGACGACAAACGCCAGTTCCTTTTGGATGAGCACGGCGGCGAAGTTCTGATCCTTCATCACGGCCAACGCGATTTGGGAATAGCGCTTGCGCTCTTCGGGCGTGAACGGACCTGTGATATTGGGGTTCTGCAGAAACGACGGGGCGCTCCCACCCAGACGCCACATCCACACTTGCACCGGGTGCGGTAGCGAGCCCGACTTGATCTGGGCTCGCATCGTGGGCCCGACGAGCAGCGAGACACCGAGCACACCCAGAAGCACGCCAGCCATTATCCATCGGATGCTCCGCCGCGGCTTGTGAAGGCGCGATTCGTCGCCTGCCACGTGGCCGCATTCGGGACATGTGAGCCCCGTTACGCTGACCATCGAGTACGAGCACCGCGGGCACCTGCGACGATGGCGCGCCCCCGTAAGGATGTCGCCAAGGACTCCGTGCCAGAGCAGCAGTGCACCAAGGGTTCCAATCAAGCTCCCGGCCATCCAGAGAATTGCCGCCCCGATCGTGTTCATGGCTGTGATTCGTCCCGCCACGCCCGGAAACCAAACCCGAACCGTTTGCGATCAACACGCCGACGGTTTGCGCTTCTGTAGTGTACAGTTGCTCCCCTCCGCCCCGGGCCGATGCCCGGCGCGGGGCTCCTTCGCGATTCCAAGGACCCGCCCATGCCCCGTTCGATGCTTTTCACTTCCGAATCCGTTTCGATGGGACACCCCGACAAGGTTTCCGATCAGATTTCCGATGCCATTCTCGACGCGATGATCGCGGATGATCCGTTTTCCCGCGTCGCGTGCGAGACGCTGTGCGCCACGGGCCTGGTCGTCGTCGCTGGTGAAGTCACGACCCGCACGTATGTGGACATTCCCGAAGTGGTCCGCCGCACCGTCCGCGAAATCGGCTACACCTCGGGCGACATGCGTTTCGACGCCGAGAGCTGCGCGGTGTTGGTCGCGCTGAACAAGCAGTCGGCGGACATCGCCATGGGCGTGGATCGCGAAGGCGCGGGCGACCAGGGCATGATGTTCGGCTTTGCCTGCAAGGACACGCCCGAACTGATGCCCCTCGCGATTCAGCTGAGCCATCGCCTGGTCGAGCAGCAGGCCCACATCCGCGTCGCCGGGACGATTCCGGGCCTCCGCCCCGACGCCAAGAGCCAGGTGACCGTCGAGTATGACGAGCACAACAAGCCCGTCCGCGTCGACACCGTGGTCCTGAGCACCCAGCACGACGCCACCTGGAACGACCGCCAGGGCGAACTCAAGAAGCAGATCACCGAGCACGTGCTCAAGCCCGTCTTGGGCAACTGGTGGAACCCGGGCATCACCGTGCACGTCAACCCCACCGGCCGCTTCGAAATCGGCGGCCCCCACGGCGACACCGGCCTCACCGGCCGCAAGATCATCGTGGACAGCTACGGCGGCATGGGCCGCCACGGCGGCGGCGCATTCAGCGGCAAGGACCCGACCAAGGTCGACCGCAGCGCCGCGTACATGGCCCGCTACATCGCCAAGAACGTCGTCGCCGCCGGCCTCGCCGACCGCTGCGAAATCCAACTCAGCTACGCCATCGGCGTCGCCGAGCCGACGAGCGTGTACGTCGACTGCTTCGGCACCAACAAGGCCCCCGAAGAGAAGATCAGCAAGGCCATCCGCGACACCTTCAAGCTCACCCCCCGCGGCATCATCGAAACCCTGAGCCTGCGGACCCCCATCTTCTCCCCCACCGCCAAGCACGGCCACTTCGGCCGCGTGCCGGGCAGCATCGTGGTGGGCGGCAAGAAGTACGACACGTTCACATGGGAACGCACGGACAAGGCCGAGGCTCTCAAGAAGGCCGTTGGTTGAGTTGGGTGCTTCGGCTCTCCGAGCCGAGCGAACACCCGGCGACATGAACACCACCAAACGCACACGCTCCGGCGTGTGCGTTTTTCATTTCTTTCGCGGCTTGGGACGCTGGCCCTTCGCGGAGCGAGAAGGTGCTTGGGTGGGTTTGCACTTGGTGCCCACGCCGTAGAGGCGGTGCTTGATGATGTACTTCGCGACGCCCTTGGTTATCAACTTGGCATCGTCGCTCCACTTCGAAAAGGCCAGAGGTTGGCGCGGAAGCAGACTTCGAACTTGCGTCGAGCTGTATTGCCTCGGCGGGTACGGGGCGATGCGTCCTGCCCAGGCGAGGCGATCTCGCAGCGACCAGGTCTTTGCGTCCAATTGAGCGAGCAGATCGTCAGGTGTCGCGGCCGGTTCGCGGAGGAGGACAATCGGTTCGGCATGCTTCATCAGCGTCCGCCATTGCTTCCACTTGTGGAATGCGAGCGCTTGGTCGCTGCCGATGAGCAATCGCAGCGTAATCCTCTCTGGAATGATCTGCCGAAGGCGGTGAATGGTGTCGATCGTGTAGCTTGGAGTGACAGCCTCGCCTCGACTCCGTTGCCATCGAGCGCGATCGATCTCATCGGTCCACACGCCCGCGCTCGCTCGCACGCCGTTGAAGTCCAAAGGCGGATTGTCGTCTGCGAGCAGCATGCCGACGCGATCTTCTTCGGACGCCACGGGGCCGTGTGCCTTGAGGGGGCTGCTCGCCGCGGGGACAAAGAGCGTGCGAGCGGCGGCACCCAGCGTCATCCTGACGGCGCACCACGCCCAGCGGTGATACTCATGCGGCGGATCAAAGCTCCCCCCATACACCACCAGCGTCTTCACGCCCCGCGGCAACTTCAGCGGCGTGACCGGAGCCTCTTCTACCTTCGCCTTCTTCGCCTTGCGTGCGGCCATGCGTGAGCGTACGAACGAAAAAGGCCGGCCCAAAGTGGGGCCGGCCTTGAGGAATCAACATCGTTGGAAACTCGACCGGGGCGGCACGCCCCGGCTCACAGGGAGGGCATCACACGCCGCAGGGCGTGCAGGGCCCTTCGCTGAAGACCAGCAGGAAGCTCTCGATGTCGCAGGGGTCAAAGAGGCCGCCGTCGTTGTTGAAGTCGATGCTGTCGCAGGTCGCGGTCTCGGGCAGGCACGGGCCTTCGCTGTAGACGCTCAGCAGCGCGTCGATGTCCTGGGGGTCAAAGCTCGCGCCGTCGTTGTTGAAGTCGATGTCGTTGCAGATCGCGCTGTTGATGCGGATCACGGTCAGGGCGCCCGCGCCGGGTTCCATCGGCTGGGGGCCGACGGTGACGCGGCCGGTGACGGGGTCGCGGGTGTATGGAATCGACACGCCGTTGCGCGTGACGGAGTAGATCGGCACGTTGGGATCGCTGCGGAGGACGGTTTCGACGCTGAAGGAGCCAAAGCCGGTGTTGTTGCGGAAGGTGTGCACTTCGCCCAGCGTGTCACGCGAGATCGTCGCATCGACGCTGTGCGCGGGCACGAGGCTGCTCACCCGCATCTCGAGGTTCTTGAACGTCATGGTGTTCCACGCGCTGGGGAGCTTGGGCTCCATGCGCATCACGTTCGCGCGGGCGTCGGGGCGATACTCCAGGAACATCATCATCGAATCGACGAAGAAGCTCATGGACTCCCACGCGTTGGGCCACGCGGTCTGGAGCATGAAGTCGTTCTGACCCGGGTAGAGCAGCGAGCCGGGAAGGCTGCCGCTCGCCGCGCGAGGCGCGACCTGTTCTGCGCCCAGGCCCACGGGGCCCAGCACGTCGATGAGGCGTTCAAGCCTGAACTTGTGGTTGTCGATGTCCGCGGTGCCCGGGTTGAAGTCCTGGCGCATTGCGTAATACACGCCGTACCACATCGTGGTGAGGAACCACGGACCCGCGCCCCAGGGCTGCCCGCCGCCCCAGTAGCCATCGCCCCAGTAGCGGTCGATGAGGCCGGTCCAGCCGTATTGATCATTCGGGAACCCGGCGAACCGAACCAGCGGCTCGGGCGTCGGATGGGCGTTGTTGAACTTGCGGCGGACGCCGTTGATGCGGTCGATCACGCGCGTCGCCTTGAAGTCCGTGGGTTCGTAGACCTCGAACGGATACACGATGCCCAGTTGGCTGATGTCGGTGTTTTCGCCGTCCCAGTCCAGGCGCGCGTCCAGGCCGTTCTTGACCCAGCCGGCGCGGGTGTTGGCGTCGTCGCGATCGCTGGTGAGGCCAAGGCGATCGGCGATGACTGCGGCGTCCTTCAGGCCCCGGTGGTTGTTGGCGTTGCTGTAGATAAACGTGTCGTACTGGTCTTCCCAGAGGTTGTTGGAGTAGGTGAGGTTGAAGGCTTCTTCCCAGCGCAGGCGGCTGTCGCTGCTGTCGGTGGTCATGGCGAGCACGGCATCGCGCACGGCGGGGTAGTTCAGGTTCAGGTACGTGGTGTCGGCGAAGGCGTCGTCGACCCACTTGACGGCCCAGGGGAAGACGGCGGTGCCGTCGATCTGGGGCGCGCCCCAGACGGTGAAGCCGTCGGTGGTGCACTTCTGCTTCCAGAAGCCCTTGCGGCCCCAGGCTTCGAAGTCGCGGTAGCTGTTATCGCGCATCCAGTCGATGGCCTTGCGGGCTTCTTCGACGTGGCCGGCGCGGGCGAGGGTCACTGCGGCCCACATCGCGTCACGGGGCCAGACGTAGTAGTACGCGCCGTTGTGATAGCCGGCGACGATGCCGCCATGCACGCCGTCCTGGTGCAGGGCGGTGCCGAGGAGGCCGCGCTTCATGAGCTTGTCAAAGTCGGCGTCGGGGGTGTCGATCGTGGTGCCCTGGTTGAGCCAGCCAAGCCAGTAGTTGTCGGTCTGGGTCTGGGTCGTGGCCATGTTGGTGGCGTAGAACCAGTCGAGGACGGGGACGATTTCGTTGTCGTACACGCCGTCGTTGCCCGGGATGTTGCCCGTGATGGGTTCGGGGCGGAAGTGTGCGCCCACGAGGATGAAGCTGACGGTGACATCCTGACCCGGGGGGAGCTGCACGCTGCGGCCCATCCAGCCCTGGCCCTGGTCGGAGCTCACGCGGCGCCAGCTGTCGGTGGCGGGCCCGCCGCCCGCGCCTTCGACCTTCATCGCAGCGGTCAAGTACAGGGCGATGTTCTTCTCATAGCCGGAGAAGGTGGTGATGTTGTACTCGTTGGGAGGGGTGATGAACGCGCCGGTGCCGGTGACAGTGCGGCGGGTCTTGTCGAAGGCGGTCATGGCGGCCCGCGTGTTGTCATAGAACATCGCGTCGTAGTCGTCTCCGCCGTTGAGGGCGGGATCCAT
>JALHNL010000104.1 GCA_022843545.1 Phycisphaerales bacterium
GCGGGACGCGCCGGCGGCGGGTGCGACGGTCGTTGGCGGTGCGGGCGGACGCGGCGGGGCCGCCTCGCCGGCGGCTTTGGCCCGCGCCCGAAGATCACGAGGCGCCAGCGCGCGGGGGTCATCGGACGCGGTGATCTCGACCACGGCCTTAGCGCCGAAGCCGAAGACACCGCCCTGCTTGTACGACCGGGTGTGGAGGATGACCGCGTCTTTGCCCAGGTCCTGCTTCACAGCGGCCAAGGCCTCGGCCATCGATTTGGCTCTGAACGTCTTCAGACGCATGCGCGGGGCCATCCTGGCTCAAGAAGCCCGGGGCTCCGCCCGGGGAGTGGGGATATCGACGCACGCCGCGCATTTTCCGCGATCTTTGCCCGTGGATTTCGCGCGGCCCACCGACCAGCCCCCTACCGATCGCGCGGGCCTTGCGCATGAACGTGCCGATCACACGGGCTAGACCGGTTGTTCGGGCGGAAAAACACTCCGGCCCTCGGTTTGCGATCAACCTGGTGCTCATCTGAGCCGATGACCGCGGGCCGGGCGTTCGCCCGCGCGAGGGAGCAAGAATCGTGCAGCAGGGTTCAGCCGCAAGGGTGATCGCCGCGTGTCTCGGCCTGGCCGGGTTCGTGGTTGCGATCGCTTCCGGTCTGGCGGCCGACAACCCCGCTTCCGAAATCCTGCTCTCGGCCATCATCGCGCTGTTCATCTGCCAACTGCTGGGGCTCCTGATCGGGACCACGGCGGAGGCGGTGGTCCGCGAGCGGATCGCGCTCGCGGCCCGCGCGCGGCGCGGCGCCACATCTCCCAAGTCATCCACCGACGATCAGCCCGGAGATGAGGCTCCGGGTGAAGTTCTCCCCAGTTAGTCCACTTTGGTCGGCAGAACTTGCCGACGCTGAACGGTTGAGGTAACGTTGGCCCGTCGCCCATGGACGGGCGGTCAAACGAGCGGTGTGACACGGTTCTCGTGCCCCACGCCGCGACAAGTCGACGAGGTCAAGGAGCCGACCCCATGCCCCGGCTGAGCGCGCCCAAGCGTCCGAGCACCGAAAAATCCACCGCCCCGCAGGACCCGCTGAAATTCGCGGAGTCCCTTCCGTCGTCGCAGATCGAGCAGATGCCGATCAACGACGTGTGGGCCCTTTACAGTCGGACCAAGAGCCCCAACCTCCGTAACTATTTCTGGAAGCGGTACTTCCCGCTGGTGAAGTACATCGCCGAGCGCACCTACACCCGTCTGCCCGACGAGGTGGACGTCAACGACCTGATCTCCGCGGGCCAGTTCGGGCTCAAGGACGCGATCGACACGTTCGATCTGTCGCGCGGGGTGAAGTTCGAGACCTTCTGCGCCCCGCGCATCAAGGGCGCGATCCTCGACGAACTGCGGACCATGGACTGGGTCCCGCGCCTCGTCCGCTCGCGCTCCGCCAAGGTGCTGGTCACCACCGACCGCTTCAAGATGCGCCACGGCCGCGCTCCCACCGAAGAGGAGCTGGCCTCGGCCCTGAACGTCGACGCCGAGGAATTCGACAAGATCACCCGCGACGGGCGCGCCGTGGGCACCAGCAGCCTCAACCGCAAGTGCTTCACCAGCGACGGGAACAAGGACCTGACCGAGATCGACACCATCCGCGACGGCTCGCAGGTGGACCCGCACGCCGAGGGCCAGCGCCGCGACGTGAAGGAACTGGTCACCAAGGGCCTCTCCCGCGCCGAGCGGCTCATCGTCATCCTCTACTACTACGAGGAGATGACGATGAAGGAAATCGGCGCCACGCTGGACCTCTCCGAGTCGCGCGTGTCGCAGATGCACTCGAGCATCCTCGCCCGCCTCAAGAGCCAGATGCAGAACCGCGTCCCCGAGCTCGAGCCCGGCGAGTGAACTCGCCCCTGACGGGCGGATCCCCAAATTGACGATGACCCAGCGGCCCGGGCACACCCCGGGCCGCTTGCTTTGGCGGCATGCTGGTCAGGTGATCCGCGGGTCAACCCAGCGGTAGAGCAGGTCCACGACCATGTTGAGCAGGATGAGCATGGTGCTGAAGACCAGCACCACGCCGATGATGAGGAACAGGTCCTTGTTGCGGACCGCTTCCACGAAGTGCTGCCCCATCCCCGGCACGGTGAAGACCTTCTCGACCACGAACGAGCCCGTCATCGCGAGCGCGGTGGCCGGGCCCAGGTAGCTCAGCACGGGCAGGAACGCGTTCTTCAGCCCGTGCTTGAGCAGCACCCTCATCTCGCTCACGCCCTTGGCCCGGGCGGTGCGGATGAAGTCCTGGCTCAGCACGTCGATCATGCCCATGCGGGTCAGGCGCGCGATGTACGCCGCGAACGGCAGCGACAGCGTGAACGCGGGCAGGATCATGTCCTGCACGCGCCCCCACGCCGCCACCTGGCCGATGCCCAGCAGCACGGGGAACACCAGCAGCAGCACCGTCCCGATGACGAACGAGGGCAGCGAGATGCCCACGAGCGCGACCGCGAGCGTGCCCAGGTCGGCGGCCGAGTTGGGCCTGATCGCGCCGATCACCCCCGCTGTCATGCCCAGGAGCAGCGCGATGATCATCGCCACCGCTCCCAGCGCCATGCTCACGGGCAACGACCCGGAGATGATCTCGCTCACGCGCCAGTCGGTGTACTTCAGCGAGGGGCCCATGTCGAAGGGCGTCAGGTGCGGGGCTGGACGCCCGGCCTCCTGCGCCGCCCGGCGCTCCTGACCGGCCCGCCCGGAGAGCTCCTCCACCGCGTACTTGGCGCCCGAGACGTTGTAGAGGTACGACCCGTAGAACGTCCAGAATGAGTCGAGGTTGTACTGCCGCTTCATCGCCTCGGCCACTTCCGCCGGCGGCTGGCGGCCCTCGGAGTTCTCCAGTGGGTTGCCCGGGATCGACCACGCCAGCGTCAGCGTGAGCGTGTAGATGATCAGCAGGATGATCGGGAGCTGAATGAGCCGCCGGATGATGAGGTTCAGCACGACACCCCCCGCCGAGAGAGCCGACGCCGGCGTCCGCTGGGGACCGAGAGGCTCCGCGGGTCGGAGCGTTTGACGGGCGGCATCTCCAGCGGCTTGTCGGCACCCTTGCCGTCGCCCAGGATGTCGAGCAGGAAGATGTGCTGCTTCTGGCGCGGGTGGGGCGTGATGCCGCTGACCTTGTGCGGGTCGAACATCATGACCTGGCAGTAGTGGTAGATAGGCGCCATGGGCACGTCTTCTTCCATGATGATCCGCTCGGCCTCGCCCAGAAGCGCGAGCCGCTTGTCAGGGTCGCGCTCGTCGCGGGCCTGGTCGAGGAGGCTCTCGAAGCGGGCGTAGTTGTCCTTGGGGTGCGGGCTCACGCCGTACTTGCGGTCGTTGTTCCCGTCCTCCTTGCGCGAAAGGTCCAGGAACGTCGTCGGGTCGCCGTAGTCGCCGTACCAGCCGGCTCGCGACACCATGTAGTTCTGCTTCTTGAGGTCGTCGCGGAAGACCTTGATCTCGCGCGTCACGAGGCGGACGGTGACGCCGAGGTACTTCTCCCAGTCGTTCTTCACCGCCTGGGCCACCTTGTCGTGACCGCCGTCGCTGTTGAAGAGAATCTCGATCACAGGGAGGTCCGACGGGTTCTCGTAGCCGGCCTCTTTGAGCAGCCGACGGGCGAGCTCGATGGCCGCGGGGTCGGGCGCGCAGGGGAGGCCCTTGGGCGAGGGGTACCCGCCGATGGAGTCGCGGGGGATGATGGTGTTCGCGGGGATCTCACCGCAGCGCTTGACGTTCTCGGCCACGTTCTGCTTGTCGATGCACAGGGCGAAGGCCTTGCGCACGCGCGGGTCGTGGAAGGGGTTCTTGCGTCCGTCGGGCAGCGTGGGCAGGCAGTTGAAGTTGTACCAGTACGTCCCGAACGCGGGGAACGAGTGGATGTTGAGCGCGGGGTCGGGGGGCAGGCGCCGGTCGATGGCCAGCGAGTCATACCCCTCGGCCTTCAGACGGTCCACCAGCGCCTGGTGCTTGGCGTAGTACGCCTTCTTCTTCCCCAGCAGGTCGGCCTTGTAGTCCGGGATCACCTCGCTCAGCCAGTCCACGCCGCCGGTCTGCGTCGCCAGCACCTGAGCGTTGGGGTCGGTCATGCTGGGCATCTCGATGGAGTCGACGTTGATCGCGCTCGGGTTCCAGTAGTGCGGGTTGCGCACCAGCCGCATGTCGCGCTTGAAGCGCCACACCTCGAGCATGAACATCCCGTTGCTCACCAGGTGCGGCGGCTTGGTCCAGTCCTGGCGGAAGACGAGCGTGCCCTTGATCGGGTCGGGCGACTGGAACTTCTCCACGCTCGCTTCGTGAACCGGCCCGAAGACCTCGAAGGCCAAGAGGTCCAGGAAGTACGGGATGGGCCGCTCCAGCCTCACCTGCAGGGTCCGCTCGTCGATCGCCTTGACCCCCACCATCTCGTTGAACTTCGCGAGCGTCCGCGTGTACAGCGCCTGCGCCTCTTCAGGACGCGACCGCCCGCCGCCCTCCGCGGCGAAGTCGGCGGTGGCCTTCTCGCGCCAGGCAAAGAAGGCCTGGGCCCCCTCGATGAGCATGAACAGCCCGCTGTAGTCGCCCGCCAGGTCGGGCAGCATCGCGCGGCGCCAGGAATAGACGAAGTCCTTCGCCGTCAGCGGCTCGCCGTTGCTCCACTTCGCGTTGGCGCGAAGATGGAAGGTGTAAGTGAGCCCGTCGGGGCTGATCTCCCACTTCTGGGCCACGCCCGGCTTCTTGTCCATGCCGGGGCTGAAGATGTCGTTGACGACCAGGCCTTCATACAGCGCCGCGCCCACGCGCAGGTCCTGCATCCAGCTCATGCGCTGCAGGTCCAGCGTGGTCACGTCGCCGCGGTTGAGGAACGTGACATCCGCCTTGGGCAGCGGGCGGTCCAGCGTGAGGGCCACGATGAGCGCGAGCAGCATGAGCGCGAAGGGCGTGAGGACCTTCCACATGCGTCAAGCGTACACGCCGCGGGGTCGCGGCGAAGGGGCGATCGCGGCGCGGGGGTCAGGGCTTGAAGCGCCCCTCGGGGAACTTCATCTCGCGCATCAGCCCGCCCGGGCCGAAGAGCTTCTCCAGGTCGGCCTGGAAGCCCGTCATGTCACCACCCTGCAACTTCTGCCCCAGGCCCATGGGCTGGAGCTTCTTGCCCAGCAGTTCGTCGGCCACCAGGATGAGCAGCGTCTCGCTCAGCGAGGCCAGCGGAGCCAGGTCCTTGGCGCCCGACGGGTCGGACTTGGCGGCGCGGGACACCGCGGCGATCAGATCGCCCGCGAGCGCGGCGCAGTCGTTCTTGGCGCTCTGGGGAACCGCGCCGCTGACCACCGAGCGGGCCACCGCGTCGCGCAGCGTGGTGGCGGCCCGGGTGAGCATCACCACCTGCTCGGGATCGGTCTTGCCCGAGGCCATCGCCTGGGCCCGCTGCGAAGCGCCCTTGGCCAGTTCGCTTACAGCCAGACCCACGACCTCTTTCATGGAGTCAGCCCGGCACGCGGCGGTCAACGCCAGCACGCTCCCGTCGGCCAGGAACGGATCGGTCTGTGAACCCAGGAACCCGCCCAGCGCCTGCACGGCCCGCCGCATGTCGTCGGCGTTGATCGCCGGCGCCGTCCGCGTCGCCTGACCGAAGGCCCGGGCCAGCCCCGAGGTCGCCGCGAACCGCACGGGCGGACGCGGGTCGTTCATCGCTTCCAAGAGCAGATTCACCGTCGTGCTCGTCGCCGTCTCGCCCGCGATGAGCAGGGCGTTGGCGGCCACCTGGTCGCGCTGGTCGGCGACCAGCTTCTTGAGTTCGGGGAGCAGTTCGCCCGCCATGGTCTGGCGGAAGTTCACGCTCACGTTGGGACGCGACAGGGGCCCGAGGATCTGGTCGCGCCCGCGCTCGATGTCCGCCGGGTCCTTGGCCAGGTCCGGCGCGTGCTTGGCGACGAACTCCTTGACCTGCTGCTGCTGCTGCCCGGTGAGCTGGGCCGCGCTCACGAAGGTGTCGATGTTCTGGGCCCGCGCCGGCGCGCCCATGGCGGTCAGCGCCGCCCCGGCCACGATCACGAGCAGCAAGTTGCGGAGCGTTCGTCGGTTGCGGGTCATAACTGTCCTGCTCGGGTGATCGTCAATGAACCGTGCCCAAGGCGCGGGAGCAACGGTAAGGGTCAGGGGCCGGTCAGGTCAAACCGAACACGCCCCGTCCGGATCAGCCGCCGCCCGGCCCGCCCATGCTCTGCATCAGCGCGGCCATCTTGCTGGTGAACTCCGCACGGAACGCCTCGGGCGTGGGCAAACGCCCGTCCTCAACGTCGCCGGCGAGCTGATTGAAGAGGTCGCCCATGCGCGTGATCATCGGTCCCATCATCGCCATCTGCGCCGCGGCCTCGGGCGGCACCTCCGGGAAGCCGATCTTCCACTTGCCGTCCACCAGCCGAAGATCGGTGCTCCCCGGCTGGCCAGGGATCGACACCTTCGCCTCGGTGGGCGAAACCACCGTCACCGTCATCTGATCCAGCGCGCCGGTGGGCAGCCCCACCCCGCCCGACATCGCGCCCGCTGCCGCGCCGGCGATCTCCGCCAGCGGCTTGCCGTACTTGGCCCGGCACGCCTTGTCGAGGCGGGCCTGGCCGACGCCGACGGTGGCGACCATCTCGAGCAGTTGGCGGTCGGTGTCGTTGCGCGCATCGAACGCGGCGCGGATAGCCCCCGCGTCCCCGCTTTCGACCGCCTTGATGAGGTCGCCCATCGCGGTGCGGACGGAGGTCTCCACATCACCCGCCGGGGCGTCGCCGCCGACCGGGGCCGTGCTGCCGCCGGGAGCGGGCGCAGCCGCGCCCGCCGCCGCAGACATCGTCGGCACCGGCGCGGAGAAGTCGCCGGCTTCGACATACGCGAGCAAGGCCGAGGCGTACTGAGCGGTATCGCCGCCCGCCCCGCCCGCCAAAGCCTCCGAGGCCTCCTTGATCGCGGCCTTGGCCTCTTCGATCTTGGCCTTGGCGTCGTCGTCAAACGCCGCGGCGGCCTCGTTCACCTGCGCCTGCTCGGGCATGGGCGGCTGCGCGTCCTTCATCGGCGCCAGCACGCCCGCCACCGACGCCACCCCGCGTGCACGCAGGAGCAGCGTCTGGGCCTTCGCCAACTGGGCCTGGGCGGCGGCGAGCTTGAAGGCCGCGGCGTCAGCGCCCGAAGGAGCGCTGCGGGCCGCACCCAGCGCCGCGCTGAACGCGCTCAGCGCCGCCTCGGTCTTGGTGTTCAGATCGCCCGACCGCATCGCCCTGAGCTCGCCGACGAGACGGGCCACGCCCGCCGAGGCCTCCGCGGCGCTGGCCCGCGCGGTGGTGGCCAGTTCGCGCGCCACCTGCGCGCGGGTCTGCAGTTCCTGAATGCCCGACTCGGCCCGGCGGATTTCCTCTTCCATCGCGGCCACGGCGCTGCGCTGCGCGCCCGCCAGCGGCTCGCGGGCGTTGGCCTCCGCGGTGATCATCGACGCCTGCGTGTCGAGCTTGCTCGACTCGCGCGAGATCGCCGCGGCCCGCTCGGCCGCGGCCAACTGGGCCACCTGGCTCTGCCCCTGGGCCGAGGCCCGGATGTTCGAGGCTTCGTCGCGCTTGGCTCCGGCCTGGGCCGTCAGCCGCGCGGCCTGATCGCGGAGGTCCTTCACCTCGCTGTCGAGCTTGGCCAGTTGAGCCTTCGCCGCCGTCAGGTCGGTCCGGCGTTTGCCCAGCGCTTCGGTCTGACGCGCGATGGCCTCAGCCGGGTTGAACAGCTCCGCCGCCGCCGCGCTGGCCGACTGAGAGGCGTACGTCCGCCCAAGGGCCCGGAGTTGCTGCACCACGTTGAGGCTGCGACGCTCCATCTCGGCCGCGCTCTCCGCCGCCAGCGTGCCCAGGCCCATGTGAGCACGGGCCGTGAGCAGCGACACCGCGCCCTTCTGCCCGCCCTCGGCCGACGACGCCGCGCCCAGTGTGGCCAAGACCTCCTTGAAGCCCTTCTCCAGATCAGCGGGCGACGACGGCAGGCCCTGCCCACCCGTCGAAAGAACCCACAGCCGCTCCGTCGCGCTCTTGATCGCCGTGTCCACCGGGTCCGCCTGCCCGCAGCCGCCCACCGTGCCGGCCACGGCCAGACCCGCGATCAGGAGCCACGCGCGGGCGGAGGGGCGGATGACGAGGGCGGATCGGGAACGGGAGAGATTGGGCATGGCAATGTCCTTGGGCATCGAGGCCGACATCCGGCGCAAAGGGTGGCCGCCGGGGCCGCAACTGTAGCAAAACACGGGCACTTGCGCACACCGGGGGGCCCGTTCACACGTACCCCACATCCGGCCCGCACGGGTTCTGTTCGCTCGGGGCGGCCCCGGTGTTCACCCAATCCCGCCAAGTGCCGAAATCACCGCGTCCTCCGCGGCGGAAACCGGCATCACGCTCAGCCGCGAGTGGGTGACGAGCGGGAACGACTTGAGCCCCGGATGGGCCTTGATCTCCGCCAGGGTCACCGCCCGGGCGGTCGGGCCCACCGCTTCCAGCTCCACCACCACGAACTTCACCTCACCCTTGGCGGTCAGGCCCGGTCGCTGAGGATCGGGCTGCGCGGCGCGGACCACGCGGGCGAGCCCCACCACCGCCTTCTCGTCGCCCGTGTGGTACACCCACACCCGGTCGCCCTCGCTCATGCCCCGCAGGTGGATGATCGCCTGGGCATTGCTCACCCCGTCCCATATCGCCCGCTTGGCGCGCGCCAGGCGGTCAAACGAATACTCCGAGGGCTCGGTCTTCACCAGCCACACCTTCGACGCGGGGACGCGAGCGGACGGCCTGGGCATCACCAGCGCTCCACGGCGAGGCTGTAGCACGCGGTGAGCGTGGCCCCGGGCCCAAGCACCTCAACGCCCGTGCCCGGGTGGCCCGCTTCAAGCAGGTTGAACCCGTCGTTGGCGTTGGTGACGGGCTCGACCGCGAAGTACGGCAGCGGCCCGCCCTCCCCGTGAGGAACGAAGAACACCAGGTGCCCCAGGTTGGGCGAGCACTTCATGGTGAGCCCCACGCGACTGGCGGGCCAGGCGATCCGGCACTCCCCGGAGAAGCCGCCCAGCAGGGCGTCAACGTGCGCGCCGGGGAGCGGGCGGTCTTCACGCAGGTGGTCCACCAACTGATCCGGCCCGGGCGCGCCCGTGGGCAGACCGTCCTTCAGCGGGTAGCGGGTGGCGCAGGGGGCGCGGAAGGTGACCACGTCGTCGTCGCGCCACAGTCGGCGGGCAAAGTACGGATGAAGTCCGCACCCGGCGGGCATGGGCTGCTCGTCGTCGTTGGTGACCGACAGATCGATGAGCAGGCGGTCGTCGCGCAGTTCGTAGCGGACGACGGACGAGAAGGCCATCGGGAAGTTCACGTCGCCGAAATCGCGCGAGCGGAAGCCCAGCCGGGCCGAGATGGGCGAGCGGTCCAGAATGGTCCAGGGGCGGTTGCGCACGTCGCCGTGCTGGCACACCACGGGGGTGACGCCCGGCGCGGAGGTGGGGCGCAGCGTGTGCGTCACGCCCCCGAACGCGAACTTCGCGCCCGCGATGCGGTTGGAGTACGGGACCATGGAGAAGCAGGCGAGGCTCGAGGATGACGTCTCGCCCGCCATCGCGCGGCGCATGAGCGAGTAGGCGTACTTGCTCGGGCCCATGATCGAGAAATCGCTGATCCCCGCGCCCAGCGCGGGGTCGATGGCCAGCCGCAGCGGCCCCGAGGAAAGAGTGATCATCGCGGCGAGTCCTTGCCGGCTGATTTGAGCATCGCCGCGGCTTCGTCGGGCTCCACGCACCGGCACTCAGGGTCCGAGCACAGCCCGCAGGGGCAGCGCGTCTCGGCGGGCTGGTCAGTCTTGGAAGGCGCGCAGGACTCGCCCTTGCCCCCGGCGACGGCTCGATAGCCCGCGACGCCCGCCGCGCACACCCCCGCCAGAGCCACGACACCGATGAACACCGAAGCCAGCCGCTTCATGGTCTAGGTCCTGATAACCGCGCTACCGGCGCGGGGTCTTCCCGGAATACAGGAGCGTATTCGCGGACCGGGGCGGCGCGGTTTACCCGGGGGGCAAAGCGTCCGATGCCTAGGACGCGCTTCGGCCCCGACCCGAGGTCGCAGAGGGGACGTCATACCTATGTCCAGCGAGGCGTCCATGCCGCCCATCCTGCCCCCGCCGAACTTGGACGCGGTGCTGCCCGCCGACCCGGTGGCCCCCGCGCAGGCGAACCTGGACGAACTCAAGCGTCTGGCGGAAGAACTGGCGGCCCGCGAACGGCAGATCATCGAGCGCGAGCGCCATCTGGCGCGCAGCGCGGACGAAAGCGATCTGGCCCGCACGCTGGACCAGCGCGAAGAGGCCCTGCGCGTGCTCGCCCAGCGGCTGCTGGGGACCGAAGAACGCCTGGTGTCGATGGAAGGCGAGTTGAGCGTGGCCCGCGAGACCATCGCCGCCTTCCACGCCGGGGGCACCGACCGCTGCAACCTGGGCGACAGCCCGGCCTCATCGGAACACCTGGAACTTCGCCACCGGCGGCTCACGCGATACAAGTCTCTGCTGAACGCGCAGGCCCGCAAACTCATGCAGGCCCGAGTCGCGCTCGAGAAGCGGCACGCGGAGGCCGAGGCCGTGCTCTCGCAGCGGGCCAAACTCGCCCAGGCGTCAAACGAACTGGCGGTGCAGAAGAAGGCCGTGGCCCAGCGCGCCGCCCGCTCCAGCGCCGCCGGGATGTGCTTCTTCATCCTCGCCAGCCTCGCGGTGGTCATCGGGCTGGCCTACGCCGTCGCGGGGCGGATGAGCCCGCCCCACTACGCCGTGCGCACCGTTCTGGCGGCCGAACCGGGCGACACCGAGCCCGACGCGGACGAACTCAAGTCCTGGACCGCATCCCACGAGCGGATTCTGGAAGACCCCGAACTCATGGTGCTGGCGGCGGACCGCTTCGGCTCGCGCGGCATGCCCGAACTGGCCAGCCCCGGCGCGGTCAACGCGCGGTTCAAGGTGGGCCAGGACTTCACGTACATGACCGACCAGGCCGGGCGCCTCACCGTCGAACTGCGCGGGCAGGGCGCCGAGGCCACCGAGCGGCAACTGGAGACCTTCGCCCTCGCCGCCGTCGCCCTGGCCAACGCCCGGCGCGACACCCGCGGCGACGGGCTGCCCACCATCGTGGCCGAGCCGCCCAAGGCCGGGGCCGAGCCCATCAAGGACGACCGGCTGGTGCGCATGGCGACGCTGAGCCTGCCCGGCATGGCGCTGGCGGGGCTGCTGGGCTGGGGCCTGTACCGCTTCCTCATCGGCGGGCAGAAGAACTTCGAGAAGCACATGGCGGTGGTGGAAGCGACGGCGTGAGGGGCGGGGAGAACGCGCGAATCGCGAGTGGCGAATGGCGAATCGGGGTGATGGGACGCGACGCGTGAGCGGGCGTTCTTGGAGTCGGGTGCGGCCTCTGCCCGAGCGCGAGGTCTTCGGGGGGCGGGGGGGCG
>JALHNL010000105.1 GCA_022843545.1 Phycisphaerales bacterium
GTGGGTGGCGGCGTGCCCGAGCCCTCGCCGACTCCGGCCCCCAAGGGCCTGGGCTGGCCGCTGGAGCGCGGCACCGACCGGCTGGTCGCCGCCATCAACTCGCGCCTGCCCGAGGACGTGATGGTGGTCAGCGCGGCGGCGACGCACAACCACTTTGACCCCGTGAGTGACGCGGTGCGCAAGGTGTACACCTACACCTACCACTTCGGGCGCGAGCGGCCCCTGTGGGACCGGCGCTACGTGCACCATGTGATGCGCGACGCGCTGGACCACGCGCTCATGCACGACGCGGCCCAGGCCCTGGTGGGCGAGCACGACTTCGCCGCCTTCGCCGCCGCCGGGCACGGCCGGCTCACCACCGTGCGCCGGGTGATCTCGTGCGGTGTGGCGCGGGTGGATGATCGCCGCGTGCGGATGACGATTGTGGGCACGGGGTTCTTGTGGAACATGGTGCGGATCATCGCGGGCACGCTGATGCAGGTGGGCGCGGGGCAGCGGTCAGTGGCGGACGTTCGCGCCGCGCTGGAGTCGCGCGACCGGACGAAGGCGGGCCCGACGCTGGGCCCGGAGGGGTTGTGTTTGGAGTGGATCGAGTACGCGGTGCATTGACCAGAGTCCCGCTTACGCTTCGTGTCCCCCATCGCTGTACCCGATGCGCATCCTCCACCTCTCAACCCGGCTCATCCTCGGCGGCTCGCAGGAGAACACCGTGCTCTCGTGCGAGGGGCAGGCCCGGCTGGGGCATGAGGTGCATCTGGCCTTCGGGCCCATCTACGGCCCGGAGGGCTCGCTGCTTTCGCGCGTTGAGCAGTTCCGCACCGAGGGCGGTCGGGCGATCGCCACGCATCTCGTGCCCGACATGGTCCGCGAGGTGAATCCACTGCGCGACGCCCGCGCGTACGGCCAGATTCAAGAGCTCGTCACGCGCCTCCGGCCCGACATCGTGCACACTCACAGCAGCAAGGCCGGCATCCTTGGGCGCGCCGCCGCGTGGTCGTGCTCGCCCCGGCCCGGCATCGTCCACACGATCCATGGCCCGCCGTTCATGCCCGTGGAGGGCGGCGTGGTGACGCGGGCGAAGGTGCGGGCGAACAACTGGGTGTACACGCAGGCCGAGCGGCTCGCCGCCCGCAAGTGCCATGTGATCGTGAGCGTCGCCGACGCCATGACGGCTCAGTTCCGCGCCCGCGGCATCGGGCGCGAGGGGCAGTACGTCACTGTGCGCAGCGGCATGGAGGTTGAGCCGTTCCTCACCGCGCGTCCGGGCGAAGACCGTGACTCGATGCGGGCCAAGCTCGGGCTGGCCCCGGGCGACTTCGTCATCGGCACCGTCGCCCGCCTGGCCCAGCACAAGGGGCACGACGACCTGCTCGACGCGCTGGGCGACGACCTGAAGCGCCACGCCGAGTGGAAGCTGCTGTGGGTGGGTGACGGCTGGTGGCGCGATCGGCTGCTGACGCGCGTGCGCGAGATGGGCCTCAGCGATCGCGTGATTGTGACGGGCCTCGTGCCGCCTGATCGCGTGCCCGCCAACATGCGGGCGATGGACGTGCTCGCGCACCCGTCGTACCGCGAGGGCTTGCCGCGCACGGTGCCGCAGGCGCTGCTCGCGGGCGTGTGCCCCGTGGCCTACGACGCCGATGGCACGCGCGAGGCGTGCATCGACGGGCGGACAGGGCTGCTGGTTCCGGTGGGTGACCGCGCGGCGCTGGGCGCGGCGATCAGGCGGTCGCATGAGCAGCCCGAGCAGCGCGCCGAGATGGCGGCGCGCGGGCGGGCGTGGTGCGCCGAGGCGTTCAGCGCACAGAAGATGGTGAGCGATCTGGAAGTCGTTTACCGGCGCGCGACGAAGTTGGCCGGGCAGGGTGCCTGATCAGTCACCCTTGGGCTTAGGCCCCTTGGCGGGCTTGCTCGCGGGCTCGGCCTTCTTGGCCTCGGGCTTGGGCGTGCTTTCGGCCTTGGGCGTGTCGGCTTTGTGCGCATCGGCTTTGGGCGCGTCCGCCGCCGCGGCCTTCTTGTACGACTCGCTGCGGTAGTCGGTCTGGTAGAACCCGCCGCCCTTGAACAGCACCGCGGCGCCGATGCCGATGAGCCGCTCGGCGGTCTTCTTGCCGCACTCGGGGCAGGCCTTGACGGGCTTGGCGGTCATCGACTGGAACAGTTCCCAGCGATGCCCGCAGGACTTGCACTTGTAGTCGTAGGTGGGCATGGGGGGAAGAAGTGATGAGTGCTGAGCGATAAGCAAAGAGAACAAGACCCTCACGACGAGACGATCACTTCCGCGGGGCGGACCACTCGATTGTCGAGCACAAAGCCGATGCGGACGGTGGTCACGATCGTGCCGGGCTCGGCGCCGTCGACCACCTGCTGAAGGATGGCCTTGTGGCGCGTGGCGTCGAACGGCTCGCCCGCGGCGGGCTTGATCACCCCGACGCCCTGCGATGAGAGCGCCCGCACCAACTCGTCGCGGATCATGCTCACCCCGTCGATGACCGATTGCGTCGTGGCGGTCTCGGGGTTCTGCGACAGGGCCATCTCGAAGTGATCCACCACGGGGATGACGCTCTCGAGCACTCGGCGGATCGCCTGCTCGCGGGCCTGCTGCTCGCTCACCAGCGAGCGGCGCTGGTAGTTCGCGAAATCGGCCAGCGACTGCTTGTACGCCGCCTGGGCGATGTCGCGCTCCTGGCGCACGTGCGCCACCTCGGCCTGCAACTGGTCGATGAGCGCGGCCGTCTGGTCGGGGTCTGCGCCCCCGGCCTGCTCGCCCCCGTCCAAAGACGGGAAGAGCGGGTCGGGCGAGTCGCCGGAGTCCTTCGGCTGTCCCGGATTGCTGATGTCCGATGGGTTCATCGGTGAACTCCTTTGGGGCGATCGCGGCTTCTTGAACGGGTTGAACATGCCGCCCCCAGTCCTTGGTTAGTCTTTCTTGGCCTTCTTGCTCTTGCCGCCTTCGGATCCGCCGAAGATCTTCTTCCACACGCTGGTGCTCTCGGGCGCGACGTGCTCGCCGTCGGCGGCGGCCAGCTCGCGGAGCAGGCGTTCCTGCTCCTTGGTCAGTTTGGTCGGCACGTGCAGCCGGGCGACCACCACCAGATCACCGCGGCGGCCGCTCCGCGGATCGGGAAGGCCCTGGTCGGGAACGCGGAACTCCGAGCCGTGCTGCGTACCGCGCGGGATGGTGAGCGGGGCCTTTTCGCCGTCGATGGTGGGCACCTTGAGCTCGGCGCCCAGCGCGGCCTGCGTGTACGACACGGGCATCTGGAGCACCAGGTCCTGCCCATCGCGCTCGAACAGGTCGTGCTCGCGCACGCGGGCCACCACGTACAGGTCGCCGCGCTCGCCCGCGCCGCTGGGGCTCATCTCGGTGGGCGGCGGCTCGCCCTCGCCGCGGACGCGCACGGCCTGGCCGTCGGCGATGCCGGCGGGGATGCGGACGGAGAGCTTGCGGGGCTTGGGCGTGCGTCCCTTGCCGCGGCAGGACTCGCAGAAGTCCTTGATGACCTTGCCGCGCCCGCCGCAGGAGGGGCAGGCGGTGACCATCCGGAACATGCCGCCGAAGCCGGTCTGCTGGACCTTGCCCTGCCCGCCGCAGGTGGGGCAGTTCACGGGCTTGGAGCCGGGCTTGGCGCCGGTGCCGGCGCAGGGCTCGCAGACGTCCAGGCGGGTGAACTCGATGGGCTTCTCGACGCCGGTGGAGACCTCTTCGAGCGTGAGGGCGATCTCGTTCTCAAGGTCGTACCCGCGGGCCGGTCCGCGCTGGCGCCCGCCCCCGCCGCCCCCACCACCGCCGCCGAAGATGTCGTTGAACATCGAGAAGATGTCGTTGACATTCATCCGCGAGAAGTCGTGGGTGGCCGGGCCGCCGCCGGAGCGGAGACCCTCGTGCCCGAACTGGTCGTAGCGCTGGCGCTTGGCGGGGTCGGAGAGGACCTCGTAGGCCTCGGCGGACTCCTTGAAGGCCTTCTCGGCGTCGGCGCTGCCCGGGTTGCGGTCGGGATGGTGCTTCATCGCCAGCCGGCGATACGCGCGCTTGATCTCCTCGGCGTCGGCGTTCTTGTCGACGCCCAGGATTTCGTAGTAGTCGCGTGTGGTTGGCATGAGAGTCACCGGCCGTTTTCACCACCGAGCCACGGAGAGCACTGAGTTGCACGGAGTAACTGCTAGAGCACTCTGCGCCTGATGCCGTCCTTGAGAAGGGGGACGTTGAAGTTGAGAAGCAGCCCGAGCCGCTTCCCGGAGAGCTTAAGGTCAGTCAGGAGCTGAGCTTCATGAACCGGAAGCACCGACTCCGCCGCCTTGACCCCCACGATGACCAATCCGTTCACCAGCAGGTCCAGCCGCAGCGCGTCGGCAACCGTGACTCCCCGGTAGTCCACGCCCACCGCGACCTGTTCTTGAACCTCCACGCGCGGGCCCGGAGCTCAAGGACAAGGCACCTCTGGTAGACGGACTCGAGCAGGCCGGGCCCGAGCGCCCGATGCACCGCCATCGCCGCGCCGATAATGCGCTCGGTGAGGGAGTTGAGGTGGTCCATGCCATCATCAACTGATCCTCCTCTCTGTGCGCCTCGGTGAACCTGCGAGTACGTGGTGAGGGGCCTTTGCCCGCTCACGCCGTCGCGCCGGTCGCGGCCTTCTCCTCCTCCTTGAGGTCGGCCACCATCACGCTGGTGGTGAGCATGAGACCCGCGACGCTGGCCGCGTTCATCAGCGCGGTCTTGGGCACGGTGCCAGCGTCGATGATCCCCGCCTTCACCAGGTCGATGTACTCGCCGGTCTGGGAGTTGAAGCCCAGGCCGCCCGAGCCTTCCTTGATCTTGCTCACCACGATGTCGCCGTCGACGCCCGCGTTCACCGCGATCTGGCGGGCGCAGGCCTCCACGGCGGAGTGAACGATCTGGTAGCCGAGCTTCACATCACCCTCGGCGTCCTTCATGGCCTTGGCGATCGCCGGCTGGGTGCGGATGAGCGCCACGCCGCCGCCGGGGACATAGCCGCTCTTGGCCGCGTGACGGGTGCTGTTGAGCGCGTCGTCGACCGCGTCCTTCTTCTCCTTCATCGCGACTTCGCTGGAGCCGCCGACGGAGATGATGGCCACGCCGCCGGTGAGCTTGGCGAGCCGCTCCATGAGCTTCTCGCGGTCGTAGTCGCTGGTGCTCTTGTCGTGCTGCGCCTTGATCTGCGCGGCCCGGGCGTCGATGTCCTTCTTCTTGCCCGCGCCCTCGATGATCGTGGTCTCGTCCTTGGTGATGATGATCTTCTTGGCCCGGCCCAGCTCCGACACCTCGATGGACTCGAGGCTGCGGGCCAGGTCCTCGCTGAAGAACACGCCGCCGGTGAGCACGGCGATGTCGCCCAGCATGGCCTTGCGGCGGTCGCCGAAGCCCGGGGCCTTGACCGCGCAGATGCGGAGCGTGCCGCGCAGACGGTTGATGACCAGGGCGGCGAGCGCCTCGCTCTCCACGTCCTCGGCGATCACCAGCACGGGCTTGCCCGTCGCGGCGACCTTGTTGAGGAAGGGTAGGAAGTCGGCCATGTTGGCGATCTTCTTCTCGAAGATCAGGATGAAGGCGTCCTCGAGGACGGCCTCGGCGGTCTTGGGGTCGGTCATGAAGTACGGGCTGATGTAGCCCTTGTCGAAAGCCATGCCCTCGACGTAGTCGAGCGTGGTCACCGCGCTCTTGCCCTCTTCAACCTCCACCACACCCTCGGGGCCGACCTTGTCGATCGCCTCGGCGATGATCTCGCCGATCGCCTTGTCGTGCGAGGCGGAGACGGTGGCCACCTTCAGGTAGTCCGCCTTGCCCTTGCACTTCTCGGCCATCTTGTCGATGGCCTCGGCGGCCACCTTCGCGGCCTCGTTGATCCCGCGCTGCACCTGCACCGGGTTGGCCCCGGCCGACACGTAGCGCAGACCCTCGAGGAAGATCGACTCGGTGAGCACGGTGGCGGCGGTGGTGCCGTCGCCGGCCTCGTCATTGGTCTTCTTGGCGACCTCGGCGACCATCTTGGCGCCCATGCTCTGGAACGGATCGGGCAGCGTCACCTCGCGGGCGACGGAGACGCCGTCGTTGGAGATCGTGGGCGCGCCGTACGACTTCTGCAGCATGACGTGCCGCGCCGTGGGGCCCATCGTGACCTTCACGACCTTGGCGATCTGCTGCACGCCCTTCTTCATCTCCAGCAGGGCGGAATCGGAGAACATGATCTGCTTGGTAGCCATGGGAAATCCTCGAAAGTCCAAACGGCCAGGCGGCCAGATGTCAAACCGGTTGTCAAGCCCGCCAAGACACGGCGTCTTGGCTTTGGCCATTTGGCCATGCGGCCATTTGGCGCGTTCTCGAAGGCGTCTTAGCCTTCGAGCACTCCCAGCAGCTCGCTCTCGCGGAGGATCAGGTGCTTCTCGCCCTTGATCTCCACCTCGCTGCCCGCGTACTTGCCGTACACCACGGTCGCGCCGATCTTCACCGACATCTCGGCGCGCTTGCCGTTCTCGAGCAGCTTGCCCGGGCCGGCGGCCACCACGGTGCCGCGGACGGGCTTCTCCTTCGCCGAGTCGGGAAGGTAGAGACCCGAGGCAGTCTTCGACTCGCTCTCGATGGGCTTGACCAGGACGCGATCCTCAAGGGGCTTGATCTGCATGGGTGTTCTCCAGAATCGGCTAGAAGTGTGCGTGTTTCACTCGCTCAGCGGCCGGGGCGTTCACTCGCCGCGGCGCCGGGCGTGGCTTCGTCTTTACCGGGCGGGCTTCTGCGCCCCCGCGTTGGCGTTGAACTCCTTCAGTTCTTTCTGCAGCACGGCCCCCTGGGGCGAGACCGTCATCTCCCAACTCGAGAGCTTCATCTCCGCCTCGACCTCGAACGTCACCACGCCGCTCTTGGTCACCTTCTTGGCCTCGGTGATCATCGCGGTGGGGATCTCGCGGAGGATGGACTCGCGGACGGCGTTGGGCAGCTCGGCGGGGCTCATCGCCTCTTCGACCGAGTACACCAGCCCATCGGGCCCGACTTCCAGTTCCACTTCGCTCTGCCCGCGCAGGAACTCAGCCTCGTACACCGGCTTGCCCGCGTCGTCCTCGGAGGTCACGAGGCTCATGAGCTTGGCGCCGCCGGCCTCGCGCTCGATCGTCGCGCGGGCCTCGGGCGTCACGTCCGTCATGGCGATCGGCTTCTCGCTCGACGACTGAAGCTTCTGGCAGCCGGCCGGGCCCAGCAGCACGGCGGCCGAGATCGGGAGAGCGGTGATCATCCGGGAAGGCAGTCGCATGGTCGATCTCCATCAAGACGCGGTCAGTGCGCTTGTCGGGGGTGGTCAGCCGATCCGGACGACACCGAACGCCGGTGCATCCACCATTCCAGGGCGATGGGTATGAGCGAGACCACGATGATCCCGATCACCACGAGTTCGAAGTTCTTCTGAACCACGGGCATGTTGCCGAAGAAGTTGCCCGCCAGAACGCACAGCCACACCCAGGCGAACGCGCCGACGATGTTGTAGACCACGAAACGCCGGTAGTTCATCGCCCCCGCACCCGCCACGAAGGGCACAAACGTGCGGACGATGGGCACGAACCGACCGAGCACCACGGCCTTGCCGCCGTACTTCTCGTAGAACTGGTGCGCCCTGTCCAGGTGCCGCTTGTTGAGCATCCGCCCCCAGAAGCCCAGCCCCTCGCCGCGGAAGATCCGCGGGCCGAAGTAGCGCCCCAGGTGATAGTTCACCGCGTCGCCCGCGATCGCCGCCGCCGTGAGCAGACCCAGCAAGAGCCAGAGGTTCAGCCGGGTGGCCTCCCCCGAGTCGGCGGACGTGAACGCTCCCAGCGCGAAGAGCAGCGAATCGCCCGGCAGGAACGGGAAGACCACCAGCCCCGTCTCGGCGAAGATGACCGCCGACGCGATCCCGTAGAACCACTCGCCATGCGCCTGGATGAGATCCCCCAGGTGCTTGTTGAGATGGAGCAGGATGTCGAGCAACTCGGCCATGCATGGGAGACAATCGCGAAGACGTGAGGGGGTCGATCAGACCTCGGGGCGGACGCTGGTGGGCGCCGAGCCAAGGCCCGACTTGGTGGGCTTGTTCTTCAACTTCGTGTCGTTCACCGGGGGCTTGCCGGAGGCGTGGCCGTGATCAGGCGCCTGGGGCGTCAGATTCAGCGGCGTGCTGCCGGTGGGCTTGGGGAACAGGCTTCCGGAGCCGCCGAGTTTGTTGAGCAGGTCGCGAGCTTTGGACATGGCGTGTCTCCTGAAGTGTCGATCGCTGTGTGCGGAGTGATGGTCGGACAGAAAGGCGGGCCTTAGAACCCCATCCCGCCCATGCCGCCCATGCCACCCATCCCGCCCATGCCCGGCATCCCGCCGCCGCCATGGCCGTGACCGTGGTCATGGTCGTCCTTGTCGCCGGGCTTGTCGGTGATGACGCAGTCGCTGGTGAGCAGCACGGTGGCGACGCTCGCGGCGTTCACCAGGGCCGAGCGGTCCACCTTCGCGGGGGTGAGCACGCCGTGCTTCAGCAGGTTGCCGTACGCGCCGGTGAGCGCGTTCCAGCCGAAGGCATCGCCGACCTTGGCATCGCCCTCGGCGACGCGGGCCACGACCACGGTGCCCTTCTCGCCGGCGTTGTCGGCGATGGTCTGCAGCGGCACGCTCAGGGCCTTGAAGACCACGTCCATGCCGGCGGCCACGTCGTACTTGGCCTGCCCGACCTCGTCGGCGGTCTTGTCGTCGCCCTTGCCGTGCTTGCCGAAGACCTGCTTGAACTCGGGCAGCTTCTCCACCGCGGCGCGGGCGCGGATGAACGAGACCCCGCCGCCGGGAACCACGCCCTCGGCGACCGCCGCGCGGGTGGCGTGCAGCGCGTCCTCGATGCGGGCCTTCTTCTCCTTGAGTTCCGCCTCGCTGCTGGCGCCGACCTTCACCTGGGCCACGCCGCCCGAGAGCTTCGCCAGGCGCTCCTGGAGCTTCTCGCGGTCGTAGTCGCTGGTGGTGATCTCGATTTCGCGGCGGATCTGCTCGATGCGGGCCTGGATCTTCTTGGTCTCGCCCGCGCCCTCGATGATGATCGTGTTGTCGCCGTCGATCTCGACCTTCTTGGCCATGCCCAGGTGCTTGAGCTCAACGTCGTCGAGCTCGACGCCCAGGTCCTTCATGATCGGCTCGGCGCCCGTGAGCACCGCGATGTCCTCGAGCATGGCCTTGCGGCGGTCGCCGTAGCCCGGCGCCTTCACGGCGCACACCTGCAGCGTGCCGCGCAGCTTGTTGATGACCAGAGTGGCCAGGGCCTCGCCCGCCACGTCCTCGGCGATGATCAGCAGCGGCTTCTTGGACTGCATGACCTTCTCGAGCAGCGGCACGAGCTTCTGGATGTTCTCGATCTTGTCCTCGTGGATGAGCACGAGGCACTTGTCCATCTCCACCATCATCTTCTCGGGGTTGGTCACGAAGTTGGGCGACAGGAAGCCGCGGTCGAACTGCATGCCCTCCACCACAGTGACCTCGGTGTCGCGGCTCTTGCCCTCTTCAACCGTGATCACCCCGTCCTTGCCCACCTTGGCGAACGCGTCGGCCATGATCTTGCCGATCTCGCCGTCGTTGTTCGCGCTGATCGTCGCGACGTTCTCGATGTCCTTGCCCCCGCTCACCGGCTGGGCGATCTTGCCGATCTGGCCCGCCGCGGCCTCCACGGCCTTCTTCATGCCGCGCACCAGCGCGTTGGCGTCCACGCCCGCCGCGATGTACTTCAGCCCCTCGCGGAAGAGCGCCTCGGCCAGCACCGTCGCGGTGGTGGTGCCGTCGCCCGCGTCCTCGCTGGTCTTGGTGGCGGCCTGCTTCACCAGCAGGGCGCCCATGTTCTCGACCTTGTCGGAGAGTTCGATCTCCTCGGCCACGCTCACCCCGTCCTTGGTGACGGTCGGGCCGCCCCAGCTCTTGTCCAGCACCGCGTTGCGACCGCGGGGGCCCAGGGTGGCCTTCACCGCCTTGGCGAGCTTTTCCACACCCGCGAACAGGGCCTGACGAGCGTCAACGTCGAACACGAGTTCCTTGGCGGCCATGCGATGAGACTCCGTCGCTCAGAGGATTGGGTAAGGTCTTGTCTGGAGGAAGCGGATGCACCGCTACCTCAGGCGTTCCAGACCTAGGCAACCTCTGTGCCAACCGCTGTTTTCGCCCCCCGCCATGCCTCGTCCAAGGCTCCCGCACCCCTTTTCCTGCCTCGCGACCGCTTACCCACCCCGCGGCCTGCCGCTTTGGCAGCCCAGTCACGCCCCCCACCGTCCCCCGCCTACCCGGTAAACTCTCCGTATGCCCGACCACTACAGCGTTGAACCCGGCTCAACGCCCACCCGCGCGTGCCCCCGTTGCTCCACCCCTCTGCCCGGGCTGGCCACGGTGTGCGCCAAGTGCGGGTACGACATGGCCAACCCCCCGCCCCCGACCGCCTCCGCCACTCGATCCAAGGCAGTGGACGAGCACGGCGAGCCGGCGGGCACTCCGCCCCGGGCGGGTTTGCCGTCGAGCCAGTGGCCCGAGTTCATCCCGGCCTCGCCTACGCGGACCAAGATGTTCCTGATCGTGGGCTGCCTGCTCGCTTTGGGCGCCGCAATCGCCACCATCTATTACCGTGGCCAGGAGGAGACGGGCGGGGTGGGCGGCTTCTTCCGCCAGATCGGCCGGGCCGTGCTGGTGATGTACACCATCGCTCTGCACACAGGCACGGGGGTCGTTGCGGTCTGGATCACGGCCCGGGCCACGCAGCACCGGTTTGGCTCGCTGGAGTCTGCCGCCAGCCGAATGTTCGTCCTGGTCTCGGCCTTCTTCTTCGTCACCAGCATCGAACTGCCGCTGGGCGACATCCGGGGCGTGGTGTCGGTCGTGCTCGCGGCCGGGCTGTATTGGCTTCTGGCGGTGGTCATTCTGGGCCGGAAGACCGAGCAGGTGAATCTGCTGTCGTTCGTGCACGTGGTTCTGTTCTTCCTGATCTTCGTCGGGATGGTGCTCTATAGCTGGCTCAATCCGATCGGGAGCAAGATCACTCCCGCCCCCCCCGCTCAGACTGCGCCCATCCAGGCACCCGCTCCGCTCCCTGCCCCCACCCCCAGCCCAACTCCCGCCGCAACGAACCCGACAGGTTCCGCAGGAGGCTGAGGTCCAGGGCCCCCAGCCGACGCCGACCGGCTAGGCTTGCATCATGGAACACACGCACGACACGGAGGTCGTGGACGTTGCCGCACCGCAGGTTCTGGAAGAGCCCGCACAGGCATCGCCGCTCAAGCTCCCCGCCACTCCCACCCCCCCTGCCGCGCCCGACATCGCCGAACTGGCGACGAAGGTGGAGGCCCGGCTCATCACCGCGGGCAAGCCGCGGACGGTTGAGGGTTTGGGCCAGGCCC
>JALHNL010000106.1 GCA_022843545.1 Phycisphaerales bacterium
CTCTGGTCGGGGGCAACAGGTCTTCATCCCCATCGAAGTCCCGCGGCTTGGGATGGGCGTGGTGCGTGGTGAGTGGTGAGTGGTGGCGCGGCTCTCCAGTGCCGTGTCTTGGCCCCCCTACCCCCCACCCCCACCCCCACCCCCACCCCCACCCCCACCCCGCCCACCCCCACCCACCCCCATCCAGACGCGCAGCGCCAGCGAGCGTTCTTCCCAGACCGCGACGGATGCTCACCACGGCGGATCACGGCGGATCACGGCGGATCACGGCCAGGACAGAAGAGGTGTACGACCGACGGCACCCGAGTCCCGCGGCTCTGGGCGGGGGGGGCGGGGGGCGGGGGGCGGGGGGCGGGGGGGGCGGGGTTGGGGGCGAGGCGGGGCCGCGGCAAGAGCGCATTGTGAAATCCCGCGAAGCCCCGGGATTTCGATGGCACGGCCGACTCGCCCTATGGCTTCAATGCCACCCGCCTCCGGATTCCCGCCCTCTTCTGCTTGGCCTCTATCCAGGGGTGTCGGGGGGCCGTCTTCGGCCCCCTGACATCAGCCGACTTCAATGCCGCTGGCCCACGAGCGCTGGATACGGCCTCCGCTCCTCCCGTTAAACTGCCCGCACCTATGCGTTTACCCCACTCCGAAATCCGTTCCCGCGCCATGAAGTTTGCCGCTGAATGGGCAGGGGTGACCAGCGAACGGGCGGAGGCGCAGGCGTTCTGGATTGATCTGTTCGATGTCTTTGGCATCAAGCGGCGGAGCGTCGCGAGCTTCGAGGAGAAAGTCAAAAACCTCCAGGGGGCCTACGACCGCATCGACGTCTTTTACGCCGGTGTGATGATCGGCGAGCACAAGAGCAAGGGAGAGGACCTTTCCAAAGCCGCCAGCCAGGCGTTCGACTACGTCCAGTCGCTTCAGCGCGAAGGACGCGACACCGAGATCCCCCAGTTCATCGTGGTCTCCGACTTCCAGACCATCGTCATCTACGACCTGGACGCCAAGGACCCCGCCGAGCCGGCGGCCTCCTTCAAGACCGCCAAGCTCCATGAGAACATCAAGCATCTGTGCTTCCTGTCGGGCTACACCACCAAGCCCGTCGACCCCGAAGACCCCATCAACATCGAGGCCGTCGAAGTCCTCGGCAGGCTGCACGATGCGCTGGAGAAGGGCGGCTACAAGGGCCACCAACTCGAACGCTTCCTCGTCCGCGTCCTCTTCTGTCTCTTCGCCGACGACACGGCCATCTTCGAGAACGACGAGTTCAAGACGCTCGTCAAGGCCTCGCGCACGGACGGCAGCGACCTGGGCCTCCAGCTCGCCCGGTTCTTCAAAGTGCTCGACCAAGACAAGCCCGAGCGGCCCGCCAAGCTCCCCGAAGAACTCCGCGAACTGCCGTACGTGAACGGCGAGCTCTTCAAGGAAGACCTGGGGTTCGCCGACTTCGATGCCTCCATGCGGGCCGCGCTCATCGAGTGCTGCGAGTTCAACTGGTCCCGCATAAGCCCCGCCGTCTTCGGCTCGCTCTTCCAGTCCATCATGGCTGGCGACGAGGGCGCGAAGAAACGCCGCCAGATCGGGGCCCACTACACCAGCGAGCGGGACATCATGAAGCTGGTCCGGTCGCTCTTCCTTGACGACCTGAAAGCGGAACTGGCCGCCTGCGGCACGAGCAAGAGCAGACTCGAAGCGTTCCAGAACAAATTGGCGTCGCTGCGCTTCCTCGACCCCGCGTGCGGCTGCGGCAACTTCCTTGTGGTCACGTACCGCGAACTGCGGGAACTGGAACTGGAGGTGCTGTGGCGGCTGTACGGCACGAGCAAGAAGACCGGGGCGGCGATCGGCGTGCAGGCGGTCCTGAACCTGAAGCAACTGCTGAAGGTCGAGGTCGATCAGATGCACGGCATCGAGATCGAGGAGTGGCCCGCCCGCATCGCCGAGGTGGCGATGTGGCTCATCGACCATCAGATGAACCAGAAAGTGGGCGAGGCCTTCGGCCAGCCCGTGCGGCGCTTGCCCCTCAAGAAGAGTGCGAAGATCGCCCACGCCAATGCCTTGCAGATCGACTGGAACACGGTCCTGCCCGCGGCCAAGTGCAGCTACGTGCTGGGGAACCCGCCGTTCATTGGTCACCATTTGCAAACCGCTGCCCAAAAGCAGGACCAGAACCGCATTTGGGACGGTGTCGATGCCTCGGGCGTCTTGGACTTCGTCACCTGCTGGTACGCCGTCGCTACTCAGTACATCCGTGGGTCAGCCATTCGCGTCGCTTTCGTCTCGACCAATTCGATTTCTCAGGGAGAACAGCCGGGCATCTTCTGGCCAACGCTTCTCGCCAAAGGCGTCAAAATCCAGTTCGCCCACCGCACGTTCAAGTGGGAGAGCGAAGCACGCGGCAAGGCCCACGTGCATGTGGTCATCATCGGCTTTGGCCTGCAAGACGTCGCGAACAAGACACTCTGGGAGTACGAGGACGACGACGGCAACCGCGGAACGGTGGGCGCTGTCAAACAGATTAGCCCATACCTGTTCGAGGGTCCGCCGGCGCTGCTCCAGAACCGTCGCGATCCGCTGTGCGCCGTCCCGGGCATGAGGTACGGAAACAAGCCAACCGACGGCGGCAACTTCCTCATGACGCCGGAGGAGCGCGACGCCCTGCTCAAGGCAGAACCAGCAGCGGCGCCGCACGTTCGCCGCTACATCGGCGCGGAGGAGTTTCTCGACGGCATCGATCGGTACTGCTTGTGGATCCCCGACATCGCTCCGTCGGAACTGCGGAGTCTCCCGACGGTTCAGGCTCGCGTGGAGGCGGTGAGAGCGTTCCGCCTAGCGAGCAAGGCGGCCACGACGCGCGAGTACGCTGACTATCCGACGCGCTTCCGGCAGATCGCACAACCCAAGGGGCGCTTCATCCTCGTGCCGGGCCACACGTCGGAGACCCGCCACTACATTCCGTTCGCGTACTTCGGCCCTGAAGTGATCCCCAGCAACGCGTGTTTCCTCATCCCTGACGCTGAGTACTACCACTTCGGGGTAATCAGTAGCCTCATGCACATGGCTTGGGTCCGCCAGTTCTGCGGGCGACTCGAATCCCGCTACCGCTACTCCAAGGACATCGTCTACAACAACTTCCCCTGGCCCCAAGATGCCACCGACAAGCAGCAAGCCGCCGTCACCGCCGCCGCTGAGCACGTCCTCGCCACCCGCGACACCTTCAAGGGGCAGACACTCGCCGATCTCTACGACCCGCTGGCCATGCCCAAGGCACTCCGCGATGCCCACAAAGACCTCGACCGCGCCGTCGACAAGTGCTACCGCGCCGCCCCCTTCACCAGCGAGCGCCAGCGGGTGGAGTACCTCTTTGACCTGTACCAGAAGCTCGTGACGCCGCTGACCGTGCCCGCCAAGGCACGCAAACGACTCTAAACCGCCAGGCCTTCGGCGGGTGGCACTGAAGTCCCGCGGGTTCGGGCGGGGGGCGGGGCGGCGTTGGAGGTGGGGGTCGGGCCGCGGCACAAGGGCATTGAAGTCCCGCGAAGCCCCGGGACTTCAATGGCACGGTAGACTTGTCCTATGACTTCAATGCCACCCGCCTGAACCGAGCACGACATTAGCTGTCGCCTGAAGGATCTGAACAATGCCCAAACTGCCACAGCCCCGGGCCGGGAAGCCGCTCAACGTCAAGGGGGCACTCGTCGAGTTCTCTTACTTCCCGACATCCAAGACAAACCGCCGCGCAGGATTGCAAGCCAAGGCGTATACCACCGATGCGTGGTCAGTCATTCATGCTGCCGTGCGACAGATTGACGCGAGGGCAGTGCGGGCGAGCGCGGTGGCTTTCGCGGAGCAGGGTCACGAGTTCTATTCGGGCGCGTTGGCAAACTCGACCGTTCGGGCCAAGCCGCTCCTCTTGTACTACGCATTCCTCAATCTGACCAAGGCGTTGTGTTTGAGCCGCGGTAACAACAAAGTCATTGGGCAGGCGCAACACGGGCTGAGTGAGGCGGGCAATGCCGGTACAAGTCTTAAGGCAGCGACCGTGGACGGCTTCCCCAGTTCGGCGAAGACGATCAACATGTTCGATGAGTTCATGGAGGCGATCGAGGGGACTCGACTCACGGCCAAGACAACATACCGTGTGCACGATCTCATCGCTTGCTCGCTCATCGGCCACCGCCTGTGGTGCGACGCGACGAAACGAGGAGATCGCTTCCTCAAGGTCCGGCCGATCGAGATTGTGCATGACGAGGCCAGTAAGACCATTTGGCTCCGTGCGGGAATGCAGAGCGGAGCAAGGTCGAAGGCGGACATCTCCTCTTCAGACATCGCCAAGAAGGGGTTTGACGGAGAATGGAAGCAAGTGGCCTGCCCCGCAGGCTGGGGCGCGGACGTTCTTTGCTGGGAGCAAACGCAGCCAGTGAAGTACACGGGGCGACCTTCGGACAAGGTAGAAGACCTCTCGGCGCACGCCCGTCGCACCTTGTATCGCTCTCTCACAGTCGCGGAGCCGTTCCGCAACTTCTACGTGTATGTGCCGCCAAAGAAGTTTAAGAAACACCACCAGATGGCGTCTCGCTACGTGCTCCTGTATTTTCTCGGCTCCGTCACCCGCTACCACCCGGCGGACTTCGAAGGCTACATGACCAGCGAGTTTGGCCCGTTTTTGAGTGAGTTCCTCGGGTCGGAACCGAGCCAGATGCTCTTTGAAATGGCGTGCCTGTTCGCGAAGCGCGAGGTTGTAAGCGTCGGGCTCGCTTGATCGGCAGGCGGCACTGAAGCTCTCAAACACCCGCGCCGTGCCACCGAAGTCCCGCGGGCTTCGGCGGGACGGGGTGCGTGGTACGTGGGGCGTGGAGCGTGGTGAGATCGGAAGAGGCCGCCCGTTATCCGGGCGTGGCGGGCTAGGCGGGGCGGGGCGGTGTGTTTCGTCGCCAAAGCCCGGACGAAGACCAAAACAAGCCTGATTCCGGCCCTTTCTTGCTCCGTGTTCCGCCGTGATCCGCCGTGGTGAACAGGTTTTTGGCCGGCGGATGCTCCGTAGATTTCGGTGGGCGGCTTGGCCACCGAAATCCAGACTCCGTAGAGCGAGCCAAAGACTCCGTAGATTTCGGTGGGCGGCTCGGCCACCGAATTAAAAACTCCGTAGAGCGGGCCAAAGACTCCGTGAATTTCGGTGGGCGGCTTGCCCACCGAAATCCAGATCGCTTGAGTTTCGGTGGCCGCCGCGTCCACCGAAATAGATGGGCCGTGGGGCGGGCTCGTGGGCCCGGGGGGCCGGGCTGCGGCTTTGGAGGGCTGAAGGCGCGGGGCGGATCGGCCGATACCCGATTCATGCCGTTCCCGCAGGCGACCATCGCGGACCTGATTCAGTTCGGCGAGACGCACCATCCGCTGTGGGAGGCCGATCCTTCGGCCTTCGGGCTCGACCCCAAGCGTGAGCAGGCGTGGTGGGAGAGGGTGAAGGTCGCGCGCGAGCGGATGGCGCAGGCCCGGGCCGCTCAGCAGGCCGCGCGGGCCGCGACCGTCGCGCTCGAATCCGCCATCAACGAACTGCGGCGCGACACCGCCGCCATCACCGCCCAGGTCCGCGCCTTCGCCGGTTACGGCGGGCAGGAAGGCGAAAGCCCGGAGGCGATCCTGTCGCGCGCGGGGCTGGATCTTTACAAAAAGCGCGGGCCCAAGCGCCGCGCGGCGTGACGAGTGCGCGGCGGAGAGGTCACCACGGCGGATCACGGCGGAGCACGGCGAAGAGAAGAGGTTGTACGCGGAGAACAAAGAGCGGGCGGAGACCACGACTTGGCCACCGCCAAGAGCGCGGAGGGGCGCGAAGAAGAGACGAGGCGGAGTGGAAGGAGAACAGAGCGAGCGCTTCGCGCGCGCGATCGGCCCTGATCACCGATCACGGTTCACCGATCACTTCTACGTCTTCCCTCAGCACTCCGCACTCATCGCTCAGCACTCCCTCCCCCCCTCCCCTCACGCGACGGTCGGCACCCACGCCGCGAGCACGTCGCGGGCCGCCGCCAGGTCGCGCTGGTCGATCATCTCCGTCGTCGTGTGGATGTTGCGCGTGCCCACGGTGATGCCGATGGCCCGCGCGCCCTTGCCCACCTGCTGGGCCGCCGCGCCGTCCTGCCCGCCGCGCATGAGGATCGTCCGCTGGTAGGGGATCTTGTGCTTGAGGCTCAGGGCCTCGAACTCGTTGATGAGCTTGTAATCCGCGATGAACGACGAATCCATCACGTGCAAGCCGTAACCCTTGCCGTGCTCGGTGACGGCCTCGTCGGCGGGCACGCCCGGGGTGTCGCACGCGAGCGTGACGTCGATGCCCACGCCGATGTCGCACTCGACGATCGCGCTGGAGGTCTTCGCGCCGCGCAGGCCCACCTCCTCCTGAGTGGTGAAGGCGACGAACAACTCGCACGCGTGCCCCGCGCCCGACTCATCGAGCTGCCGCACCGCCTCGATCCCCAGCCAGCAGGCCACGCGGTTGTCCATCGCCTGGCAGCAGAGCTTGTCGCCCATGACGTAGAACGGCTCGTGGTACACCGCGTAGTCGCCGATCTTGACCTTCTTCTTCACCTCGGCGGCGGGCAGGCCCGTGTCGATGATGAGTTCCTTGATGTCGGGGATCTTCTTGCGGTCCTCGTCGCTGGAGATGTGGATGGGCCGCCCGCCGGGGTTCATCACCGCGGGCAGGTCGCCCGAGCCGGTGACCAGGAGCATGCGCCGCGAGAAGAGGTTCCGCGTGTCGAAGCCGCCGGCGTTGTTGACGCGGATGTAGCCCTTGTCGTCGATGTGCCGGACGTAGAAGCCGATCTGGTCCATGTGGCTGAGCAGCAAAACCCGCGTGGGCCGCCCGCTCTTCTTGCCGGCGGCGGGAGCCTTGGCCCCGCCCTTCTTCTTGCCGACCCTCGGCGCGCGGCGGCAGATGAGGTTGCCCATCGCGTCGGTCGTGACCTCGTCGAAGAGCCCCTCGATCTCCTTCTCGATCAGCGCCCGCACGCGCTCCTCACGCCCCGGCACGCCGGGGGTCTGGCAGAGGCGCTCGAGGAGTTCGACGTTCACAGCCTTGGGCATGGTGGTCTCCGGTTACGCGTGACGATGCAACGGGGGGAAGGTTAGGGCGCGAGTGGTGAGCGGCGAGCCGCGGCCTCCCGTCCCGATTCGCCACTCGCGATTCGCGACTCGCGCCTAAGCCGGGCACGCCTCGTGATCCAGGTACCACCGCAGCTCCCCCGCCTTGGGCTTCACGCCCAGGATCGGCAGGTCCGCCGCGGAGGCCGTGCCCGACGCCACCTTCGCGATCATGTCCTTCTTCTTGGCCCCGGTCACCATCACCGCGACGAAGCGGGCGGCGTTGAGCATGGGCAGGGTCATGGTCACGCGGTCGGGCGGGGTGACATTGGGCCCTTCGTTCAGCCTCACCAGCCGGCGGTCGCCCGCGGCCTTCTGCAGGTCGCGGAGCGAAGGCGCCGCGCCGTTCTGCGCCGCCATCGACGCCAGATCGGCCAACAGCGCGGGCGAGCGCGGGAAGAGGCTGGCGGTGTGCCCGTCGGAGCCCATGCCCAGGAGCACGTAGTCCAAGCGGTCGTGCCCCGGCTCGCGGAAGAACAGCACCCGAGCCAGTTCGCGCTCATAGCGCACGTCGGCGTCGGGCTCGGTCGCGTGCATCGGGTGCACCTGCTCGCGGGGGATGTCCGCCTGGTGGACGATCAGATCCTCGATCTCGCGGAAGTTGCTGCGTTCGTCCTCGAAGGGCACCCGCCGCTCGTCCACAATCCACAGGTGCGTGCGCTTCCACGGGAGTTGGCGGTACACCGGGTCGTACATCAGCCGGCGGTACAGCGGCAGCGGCGTGGAGCCGCCGGAGAGCGCGAGGTGAAAGTCGCCGAACTTCCGCACGCAACTGGTCGCGTGCAGCAGCAGTTCGCTGGCGATCGCGTCGATCAGGTCGTCCGCCGAGGGCCGGATCACCACCGACCCGGGCAGGTTCGGCTTGGCTGGCGCGGGTTCGACGGGCAGAAGATCGTCGGACATCGGGCAGAGGGTAGTCGGCGGCGGGCCGCCGCGCGCGAGTTGGCCGGGGGCTCAGCGGTAGGCCGTTACGGGCTTGATGGTCCCGCGCAGGTTGGCGTCGGCGGCCTTCTGGGCGCGCTTGGCGCGGTCCTCGGTGATCGCGCCGATGGGCTCCTTGTCGCCGACGCTCGAGAGCCAGGCGCCCATGAGCGCCAGGAAGTCCGCCTCGGGCATCTCTTCCCACTTGGGCAGGGGGTTCTTCTCGCGGTCCACCGATCGTGCCCTGACCACTTCATCCAGCCGCTCAACCCCCACTTTGCCGAGCGTTTCGATCATGAGGTCCACGGCCGGGCGTTCGTCGCCCGCTTCGACGCGCGCGTTGCCCCATTCGCGGGCACGAGTGCGGAAGCCGCGCATGGCGCGTTCGCGCTGCCGGCGAACGTCCATCTCCTTGCCGTAGACCACGAAGATCATCGCCCCGGGCAAGAAGGCCTTTTCGCCCGCCTTGTTGGCGAGCTGGCCCACCTTGCTGATCGCGCCCGATCGGACGTCTTCGGTGAGTTCCACCACCACGCCGTCGGCCATCTTGATCAGGCTGCCGATGATCGACCACTCGTTGCGCGTCTTGGGCGCAAACGACGACACGCCCGGGAGTTCAAGCGGAAGGATGAGCCACCACTGCCCCTCCTTCTTCTGCATCTGGAACACGCCGGCCAGCAGCGGCTGGCCGTCGAGCTTCACGGTGGCGATGTCGTCGGTGATCTTCTCGGCGGAGAGCCGCGCCGCGTTGGCTTCGATGAACAGGAACGGGTTGGTGAGGATCCGCTGGCTCAGGTCCTCAAACTGCTGACGCTGCCGGCGCTGCGCCGCGCGGTCGCGCGGGATGCTGGGTGCGGCGCCCGGCGCGGCCTCGGTGTTCAGGGCGGCCCCGATCTTCTGGTTGTCGGGCGACTCGGCGGCCACCCGGACCAGTTCTTTGCGCAGCTTCTCCACGTCCTCCGGGAAGCGGTTGTTGAGCTCAATCCCGAGCTTCTGCAGATTGCCCAGCAGCGAACCCAGCCGGTTCAGCACCGATCGATACTCCCGGCTGTCGGCGTAGATGAGCCGGGTGAGTTTGTTCGCCTCCCCGTTCTTGATCATCGCCAGCGCGGTCGCCAGAACCTCTTCGGGCGACTCCTGGCTGTACCCGTCGCGCTTGCCGCAGCCCGAAAGCCCGCAGGCCAGCCCCAGTCCGAGCACGATGATCAACCCGATTCTGAGCCACGAGACCATGCACGCCTCCCGCCCCCCCACCTCCAGCGGTGCTCCCCCTTCAGCCCCGTCACCGAGCCCCCGCCTACCCCCTCACTCTACCCGACCGGTATACAGCCCGCCCGGGCCCCGCGGATGCACCGCGATCTACAATCGGGCATGCCGAACGTCACCGTCAACGGCCAGCCCCGCCAGGTGCCCGAGGGGCGCACCGTCGAAGGCCTGCTGGCCGACCTCAAGATGTCCGGGTCGCCCTGCGCGGTCGAGGTGAACCGGACCCTGGTGCCCAAGCGGCAGCACGCCCAGCGGACGCTGTGCGACGGGGACACGATCGAGATCGTCACGCTGGTGGGAGGTGGCTGAGTCATGAATTCAACCAACGGCCACCCCGCCCCTCCGCTCACCGCCCCCGCGGACGCCCCGTTCTCGGTGGCGGGCCGCACGTTCACCAGCCGGCTGATCGTCGGGACGGGCAAGTACGCCACGCACGACCTGATGCGGGCGGCGCTCGAGGAAAGCGGCGCGGAGGCCATCACGGTGGCCGTGCGCCGCGAGCGGCTGTACAACGAGCAGGGACAGAGCCTGCTAGACGCGCTGGACCTCTCGCGGTACACGATCCTGCCGAACACGGCGGGGTGCTTCACCGCGTCCGACGCGGTGCGAGTGGCGCGGCTGGGGCGCGAACTGCTGGAGCAACTGGGCAATCCGGGCTCGGGCTGGGTGAAGCTCGAGGTGCTGGGCGACAAGAAGACGCTGCTGCCCGACCCGATCGGAACCGTCGAGGCGACCCGCGAACTGGTCAAGGACGGGTTCCAGGTTCTGGCGTACACCAGCGACGACCCGATCGCGGCGCTGCGGATCAAGGAGGCCGGCGCGGCGAGCGTGATGCCCGCCGCCTCGCCCATCGGCTCGGGGCAGGGCGTGCTGAACCGCAACAACCTGCTGCTGTGCCTGGAACTGCTCAAGGGCGGCGACGCGGGCTACCCGGTCATCGTGGACGCGGGCGTGGGCGGAGCCAGCGACGTGGCGGTGGCGATGGAACTGGGGTTCGACGGGGTGCTGCTCAACACGGCGATCGCCCACGCGAAGCAGCCGGTGCTGATGGCGCGGGCGATGCGCGACGCGTGTCTCGCCGGGCGCGCGTCGTACCGCGCGGGGCGGATCGCCAAGCGGTTGTACGCCTCGGCGAGTTCGCCCTGGGAAGGGGCGATCAGTTACATTCCCGGCGAGTGAGGACTTGGGCATGAAGCACGAGCGCGAGCGCATCCAGGGCGTGCTGGCCACATCGCTCCTTGTGGTCTTCGCGGTGGTGATCACCGCGGTGATCTGGGCGCTTCTGGGGCGATAGGTCGGCGCGGTTTGACACAACGAAAAAGGCCCGGACGACTGGTGTCGCCCGGGCCCGGTGGGTTCGCTCAGAACTGGATCGGTCCGGCTCAGACCTTGAACTTACCGACCAGCGACTGAAGGTGCGCCGCCTGCTTGGAGAGCTCGCCCGCGGCCTGCGCGGCCTGGCTCGCCCCGGCGGTGGACTCCTTCGTCACGCTGCTGATCTGCTGGATGCTGCGCGAGATCTGCTCGCTGGCGGACGACTGCTCTTCGGCGGCCGCGGCGATGGATTGAACCATCATCCCCAGTTGCTTGCTGGATGACACGATCTCCTCGAGCGCGGCGCCGGCCGACTGAGCCAGGTCCACGCCCTTGCGCACCTGCTCGGTGCCCTGATTGATCAGCTCCACGGAGCTGGACGTGCCCGTCTGGATCTCCCGGATGCTGCGACTGACCTCCTGCGTGGCCTGGCTGGTGCGCTCGGCGAGCTTGCGGACCTCGTCGGCGACCACCGCGAACCCGCGCCCGTGCTCCCCGGCACGGGCCGCCT
>JALHNL010000107.1 GCA_022843545.1 Phycisphaerales bacterium
CCCCCGGCGGGGGGGGGGGGGCGCCCGCGGGGGGGGGGGGGGGGGGGGGGGGGGGGGGGGGGGGGGGGGCAGCGGGCGGATCGTCACGCTGGTGAAGCCGCATTACGAACTGGAAGCGGCGGAGAAGGGGCTCTTGCGGGCGGGCGTGCTGCCCGACGCGGAGGCGGAGCGGATCGCGCGGCGGACGATCGATGCGCTGCCCGCGCTTGGCGCGGCGGTGCTGGGCGTGACCGAGTCGCCGATCCGCGGCGGGCACGCCAAGAAAGAGGGCGCGGGGAACCGGGAGTGGCTGGCGTGGGTGGGGGTGGGTGGGGGTGGGTGGCGCGGGCCTAGTCCCGGCTAGACCGGATCGCGATGAGCCCGGTGAGTTCACCCGAGGCATCCTCCACCTGCACCTGCACCACGCGGTCCGGTCGCTGCGTCGCGAAGAAGCCGCCGGCGCGGAAGGTGTCGCCGTAGCGGTCCTTGAACTCAAACAAGTCGTACGTCACGGTCTGGCCGATGGCCAGGCCCGGGAATTCGCGGCTGAACCACTGGTTGATCCACAGCCGCCCCGCGGGGAGGTCCTGGGCGGAGGAGTTGGTCATGGTGATCTGGGTCTCGTCGCGGATGACCTGGACGTTGAGCACCTTGGCCTGGAGCTTCTCGGGGTAGACGGGGCGGTTGTCGATCGTGGCTTCGGTGCAGCCCGACAGGCCCACGAGCGCGGCCAGCCCCAGCGCGGCCAGCGCGGGGCGAAGGGCCAAGGGGTGGCGGGGGGTGCGGGGGGTGCGGGGGTGGTGGGGGGTGCGGGGGGGGCGGGTGTGCATCGCTCTATAGTCGCAGGTATGTCGTGCCACGGCAACAACGCGACCCCGCCCGGACCGGCGGTGGCCCCGGGTGTGGAAGACCTGAGCCCACAGCAAGTGGCGGCCGACCTGGCGGCCCGGTGGCCCGGCGGGGTGGACCCGCGTGTGCGGGCGATCCTGCCGGCGATGGAAGCGCCGTTCTTCCAGGCGGGGCTGGCGGGGTACAGCGACGCGGCGATGCGGATCGTGGCCCGGCGGCACGGCGCGCCGATGTGCGTGACCGAGGCCCTGCTCGACCGGATGCTGCTGGGCGGCGGGCACGGGTTTGACAAGGCGGACCTGGACCTGATCGAGGAGGCCCTGCCCTGTGGGCATGAAGACCATCCGCTGGTGGGCCAGATCATCGGGGCCGACCCCGACGAGATGGCGGCGGGCGCGATGAAGATGATCGAGCAGGGCGCCCGCCCGCCTCGGGCTTACCGCGACATGGCCTACGGCGAGGGGGGCATGCCGACGTACGTGGATACGCGGTGGGCGGTGAAGTCTGGTGACGAAGTGACGAAGTTACTGAGTGACGGAGTGAAGAGCGCGGGGATGACGGTCGCGTCTTCGGCGTCGTCCGACTCCGCTTCGTCACTCCGTCTATCCGTCACTCCGTCACTTCCCTCTTCCCGCACCTTCGCCGCGATCGACGTGAACCTGGCCTGCCCGGTGAAGAAGATCGACCGCAAGAACCGCGGCGGGCACTGGCTGCGCGAGCCGCAGGGCGCGATCGCGATCCTGAAGGCGGTGCGCGAGGCGGTGCCCGCGGGCATCCCGTGCACGGTGAAGCTGCGCCGCGCCTACGACGACACGCCGGAGATGGCCCGGAACTTCGAGGTGATCTTCGACGCGGCGATGGCGATGGGCTACGCCTGGGCGACGGTGCACGCACGGACGGTGGAGCAGAAGTACGTTGGCCCGTCGCGGTGGACGTTTTTGCGTGACCTGGCTTCGCGCCGGTCCGACGCGATCATCTTCGGCTCCGGCGACGTGTGGAGCGTGGGCGACATCTTCCGGATGCTGGCGTACACGGGCGTCTCGGGCGTGAGTGTGGCGCGCGGGTGCATCGGCAACCCGTGGATCTTCCGGCAGGCCCGCGACATGCTGGACGGGCGGACTCCCCGGCCTCCCACGCTGGCCGAGCAGCGGGCGGTGCTGCTGGAACACTTCGAGTTGTCCATCGCGCTCAACGGCGAGCGGGTGGGCAGCAAGATGATGCGGAAGTTCGGGATCAAGTTCGCCCAGCACCACCCGCGGCCCGAAGACGTCAAGGCGCGGATGGTGAGCGTCAGCAGCGTGGACGACTGGCGCGGCGCGGTGGACGACTTGTACGCGTATGAAGCGGACGGGGCGGGCGGGGTCTGATCGCGGCTATGCTCGCGGGGTCGGCATGCACAACGTCGAGATCAAGCTCGAACTGCGCGACCCCGGGTTGGCCCGGGGGATCGTGTCGCGCCTGGGGGCGCGCCGGGTTGAGACGCTGCGCCAGACCGATACCTATTTCCGCCTCGCCGACGGGCGGCTCAAGAAGCGCGAGTACACCAGCGACCTGGCCGGCGCCAAGCCCACGGTGGAGTGGATCTTCTACCACCGCGACAACCAGGCCCGCCAGCGGCTCAGCCACTTCCGAATTTACTCCGAGTCGGAGGCCCGCGCCTACTTCGGGCTCACCGAGCCGCCGACGTGGGTGGTGGTGAAGAAGGTGCGCGAGGTGTGGATGGGCGGGCCCGAACAGTCCGTGCGTGTCCACCTCGACGACGTGGAAGGTCTGGGCGCGTTCATCGAGTTCGAAGCGCTGGTCACGCCGCGGCTGAACCTGGCCAAGGCCCACGCGGCGGTGGAGGAGTTGCGCCGTGCATTGGCTCCCGCACTGGGCGAGCCGGTTTCCGTCTCGTACAGCGACATGCTCGCGGGCGACCTAGATCGCGGCGGCGAGGTGCGCATGCTCCCAGGCCCGGCGGCGGGGTGAGTGCAGAGCGGCAGACGGTTAAGGTCGCAGAGCGGCAAAGGTCAGGTAGCCCGTGTGGGCGAGGGAATGGGGGGCCGACGGTCCGCCCATGACCCGGAACGCTCCTTCCGCGTTCGTGTACGCTTTGAGCATGGAACTGACCTTTCTTGGCGCGGCGGGCGAGGTGACGGGGTCGTCGTATCTGCTCAAGGTGGGTTCGTCGCGCGTGCTGGTGGATTGCGGGATGTTCCAGGGCTCGCCCGAGGCGGCCCGCAAGAACTGGCGCCCGCTGGCCTTTGACCCGAGAACGCTCGACGCCGTGGTGCTCACGCACGCCCACATCGATCACAGCGGTCGGCTGCCCATCCTGACCAACGACGGCTACCGCCGGCGCGTGTACACCACGCCGCCGACGGTGGCGCTGTGCGACATCCTGCTGAAAGACGCGGCGCGCCTGCAGGCCCAGGAAGTCGAGCGGCTGAACCGGCATCGCGAGCGTCGGCGCGGCAAGGACGGTCTGACCCCTTTGTTCGACGAGCGCGACGTGGGCGAACTGCTCCGCCGGATGAGCGTGGTGCGCTACGACCAGCCGGTGAACGTCGCGCCGGGCGTGACGATCCGCTTCCGCGACGCGGGGCACATCCTGGGCTCGGGCATGGTGGAGGCGGTGTGCCAGGAGGGCGGGCGGACGATCACCGTGCTCTTCTCGGGCGATCTGGGCGAGCGCGGGATGCCGCTCATGCGCGATCCGGAGAGGCCCACCAAGGCGGACGTGGTGATCATGGAGAGCACCTACGGCGACCGCGACCACAAGTCGCTGGGGGTATCCAAGAACGAATTGCGCGACGCCATCAACGACGCGGTGAATTGCCGCGGAATGATCCTGATCCCCGCCTTCGCCGTGGGGCGCACGCAGACGCTGATCTACGAACTCAACGAACTGCTTCAGGCCGGCGAGATCAAGCCGCTTCCGGTGTTCATCGACAGCCCGATGGGCGTGGCGGCGACGCGGCTGTACGAAACCCACCGCGAGCTGTTTGACGAGGCGGCGCTGGCCTACCTCAGCCAGGGGTGCAACCCCCTGCGGTTCCCCACGCTCAAGCTCGTCACCAGCGCCGATGAATCCCGCGCCCTCAACGGCGTTCCAGGGCCCGCCATCATCATCGCCGGCGCGGGCATGTGCAACGGCGGGCGCATCATGCACCACCTGCGCCACCACCTGTACAAGGACACGACCCACGTGATCATCCCCGGCTTCCAGGCCGAGGGCACGCTGGGCCGCCGGCTGGTCAACGGGGAGAAGATCGTGCGCATTTTCGGAGAGCCGGTGATGGTGAAGGCGAAGATCCACACCATCGGCGGGCTCTCCGCCCACGCGGGGCAGACCACGCTGCTCGACTGGTTCGCGGGCGTAGCCCCCTCCAAGCCCGCGCTTTACCTCACGCACGGCGAGAACGGCCCCCGCGCGGCGCTGGCGGCGAAGGTCAACGAGCGATTCGGAGTCAAGGCCACGCTGCCCATGCTGGGCGACACGGTGAGCCTGTGAGCGGCCCCGCCTACTTCCGCTTCGCCACAAACGACCTGTAGTTCGTCAGGTCGGCCGGACGCTGCGACACGAGTTTGCCGTCCGAAAGCTTGTAGCGGCTGACGCCCGCGTTGTTGTCGGGGACGAAGACGAAGGTCTCGCCATCCAGCAGGATCGTGCCTCGCGAGCGCTGCCCGTTGGCGGAGATGGCGTAGGTCTTGTCGGCGCTCACGGTGGTCTCAATCTCGGCCCGCTTGTACGCGTCGATCACCTGATCCACCAGCATCTTGAACTGCTCGTCGCTGAGCGTTTGGCCCTGGGCGATGAGGGCCACCTTCATCTCGCTGTTCAGCAGCGTGCGGGAAGCCTCGAGGTCGACGACCCACGTGCCGGTGATCTGGTCGATGGTCGCGGGCGAGCCGGCGGCGGGCTTGGGGGCGTTCTGCCCCGCGGCGGGCCCGGCGGGGGCCGCGGCGTTATCGCAGCCGGCAAGGGCCGAGAAGGCGATCAGGGCGAGCGCGGCGAACGTGGGGGCGGTGCGGTTCATGCGATCATGGTAATGGGCCCGGGCCAAAACGCAAACGGCCCGCGCCGGTGTCGGCGCGGGCCGGGGTCAGATCGTGCACAGGGCCGGGCGTTACTTGCGCTTGAACTGCAGGCCGTGCATCTCGTTGCCCTCGGGGGCATCGACGATGAGCAGGTTGCCCTGGAGCTTGAACTTGACGGCGTTGGGGTCGGTCTTGGCGGTGAAGACGTACGAGTCGCCTTCCTTCTTCCAGGTGCCCTCTTCGGGGTTGCGGCCGCCCTGCATGACGAAGGTGCCGTCGGCCTTGATGTGGGCTTCGAGCTGGGCGACGGTGCCCATCGCCATGTCCATCATCTTCATCTCTTCCTCGGTGAGCTTGCCGCCCTTCTGCTTCTACGCGCTGGCGATCGCGATCTTCTTGACGGCGTCGGTGTCGATGCCCCACACGCCCACCACCGGGTCGCCCGTAGTCGCCGGCGCCGTCGGCTGAGTCGCTTTCGGGGGCTGGTCGAGGTTCTTGGGGCCCGTGGTCGGGGACCCGTTCCCGGTGGCCGGCGCGGCCGGCGCCGTCGGCGTGCCCCCCTTGGCGGCATCGCCCGCGTCGGGCTTCTTCTCGTCGCACGCGGCGAGGGTGAGGCCCATCGCCAGGATTCCACCGAACAGCACGCTCTTGAGGTTCATCAAAGACTCCTGAAATGACCGGCCCGGCAGCACTGCCGAGAGCCCCAGTGTAGCGAGCCGGCGCGGAGCGGCCCCGCCTCCCGCCCTACACTCGTCCCCCATGCTGGAAGCGCTGGAACAACTCGGGGCCTCGGCCCGGGCCGAGCTGGCCGCGGCGGGCGATCCCGCGTCGCTCGACGCGTGGAAGTCGGCCTATATCGGGCCCAAGGGCAAGGTCAAGGCCGCGCTGGGCAACATGAAGAACGTCCCCGCGGGCGACCGCCCGGCGTACGGAGCGCGGGTCAACGCGCTCAGCCGCGAACTGGAGGCCGCCTTCGGCGAGCGCCAGGCGGCGCTGGGCGTGAAGGCCGGCGCGTCAGCGTCGTCGGGCCCCGCCCTGGACGCCACGGAGCCCGGGGTGATGTTCACCAGCGGGCCCGGGCGCCAGCACATCCTGACGCGCGTGCGCGATGAACTGGTGGAGGTCTTCGCGCGGATGGGCTTCGCGGTCGCCGAGGGGCCCGAACTGGAAGACGACGAGCACAACTTCGTCAAGCTCAACATCCCGCCCAGCCACCCGGCCCGCGAGCCGATCGACAACTTCTACGTTGACGACCCCGCCACGACCCCGCGCCCGCGGATGCTCCGCAGCCAGACCAGCACGGTGCAGGTGCGGACGATGGAGCGCGCGGTCGCCGCGGGCGGGGGCGAGTTGCGCTCGCCCATCCGCATCATCGCCCCCGGGCGCGTGTATCGCCCCGACGCGGTGGACGCCACGCACTCGTTCATGTTCCACCAGATCGAAGGGCTGTACATCGACCAGCAGGTCTCGATGGCGGAACTCAAGACCACGCTCATCCAGTTCGCGCGGGCCTATTTCGGGCCCAAGGCCGAGGTGCGGCTGCGTCCGTCGTTCTTCCCCTTCACCGAGCCCTCCGCCGAGGTCGACATGAAGGTCCGCCTCCGCCCCGACCTGCCCGAGCGCTGGATGGAACTGGGCGGCTGCGGGCTGGTTCATCCGCGCGTGCTGGAGATGTGCGGGATCGACCCGGCCCGCTGGACCGGCTTCGCCTTCGGCTTCGGCATCGAGCGGCTCGCCATGGGCAAGTATGGCATCCCCGACATCCGGATGCTCTTCGAGAACGACCTGCGATTCCTCAAGCAGATCTGAGCAGGCGGGCTCAGCCCTCAAAGACGCGATGAACGCTCGCCCCCGAGGCCCCGGCGAAGGACTCGAACGCGATCTCCTCGGCTCGCTGCACCAGGTCTTCCGCCACGGCCGGGGCTGGCAACGCCGTGATCAGCGCGGTCGAGAAGGTCACCGGATCGTTCTGCGAAGCCTGGGCCTGCGCCAGGTTCTGGCGGATCGCCGCGACGCGGGCCAGCGCGCCGGGCTGGTCCACGTTGGTCATGAGCAGCCCGAACTGGTCTCCGCCCAGCCGCCCGATGGAGTCCGTCGCGCCCGCCTGGGACCAGAGCGTGCGGGCGAGGTTGAGCAGCACCAGGTCGCCCCGCTGCTGGCCCTGCCGGGCGTTCACGCGGCGCAGGCCGTCAACGTCGATCAGCAGCAGCGCCACGGGCTGCCCGCTCTGGCGTGCCGACGCCAGGGAGGTGCCCACGTTGCGCAGGAACACCTGGCGCGTGTCCACGCCGGTGAGCGGGTCGGAACTCAGCAGCCGCAACTGCCGGAATCGCACCGCGCGTATCTGGACCACCAGGAACCAGACGGCGAAGAAAATCCCCACCCGCTGCAGCCAGTTCCAGATCAGCCACCACCCGCGCAGGTCATCGGGTCGGGTGGCATCCAGCAGCATCACCGCCATCCACTGCAACGCGATCAATCCGGTCAGCGCAAGCCCGGCCGCGCCGCCCAGGCGCCACGTCGCGATCATGATCGGGATCACGTAGAACGACAGCACCGACAGCCCGCTGCCGGTGCTCCAGTCAAACACGCCGATGCCCAGCGTCACGACGATGTACGGCAGGAGCGACACCAGCGAAAGCGGCATAACCCTCGGCGCCGAAGTTGGCTCGCCGGGGAGGTTGGACCGGATGGATGACGCGATCGCCACGTGTAGTTAGACCCCTGAATCAACACCCCACGAGTTTGAACCGGCGGGAGTGTATCCATCGGCTTCGGGTTACTCACTCTGCGCTGGGAGTTTCCCGGGGGTTGCGATCTTCGGCCTGTTTCTCCGACCGGCTGGCACCGTCACGAGGATCGACACAACCCCGCGTGCCGCTAGCCCGATAAACACCAGCCGAAGTCGTGGCCGGCGGCCGGCACGGCCTGCGCCACCACCCAAATCCGGTTGCCAGAAGCTCGGAAGGGCGGCCGCCGTAGGGAGGCCATGCGTGGCACCACCTCGGGTGCGGCCACGGCGTGACCGCGCCTGAAGTCCTGGGCGTGCGCGGGGTCTACTTCCCGGCCATAGCCGAGGCGGCGGGGTCCGTCGGAGCGGGCAGCGGCGTGACCGGCCAGGGCATCAGCAGTTGGTCGCGGTCGAGCGTCGCGGGATTCAGGCGGACCGACGTCGTCCGCATCGGCCGCGCGTCAACCCGGGTCACCATGGGCGCTGGCGCACCGATCGCTTCCAGCACCTGCCGCGCGAGCGTGCGCTGCTGGAGGTCCGGCGAGTCGGCGATGGCCTCCAGCGCGGGGATGACCGCTTCCGGTGAGAACCCGGCCAGCGCGCGGGCCGCGACTTTGGCGTCTTCTTCCACGCCGTTGTCCTTCAGCGCCTCCAGAAGCATCGGTGCGGCCCGGTCAAACAGCGCGTCCTCTCGGTTCAGCCCGATGAGCGCGGCGCACAGAAACCGCTGCTGCGCGTCGTCGGAGCTCAGGCCCGCGGCCAGGTGGTCGGTCGCGCCCTCGGGGTGCTCACCAAGCCAGTCAAAGCACTCGGACACAAACCCCGACGCTTCGCGCAGGCCCTCCACCGTCACCGCCACCACCCGGTCCGAGGCCCCCATGCCGGGCCAGTAGCGCAGCGACCGAGCGGCCAAGTGCCGCTGCTGGTGATCATCAGAGTCCAGCGCGGCGTGCAGCGCCCGGTAGCCGTCGAGGCGGAGATCGCGCAGCAGCCCGACCGCCCGGTCGGCGTTCCACTTGATCTCGTCGTCACGCAGATCGTTCGCGATGAGGCGGGCCGCCCACGGGCGGACCCACGTGGCGAGCGAGCCGTCGCTAACCCGCGCGGCCAGGGCGCGCTCAAACAGCGGCGGGTTGTATCCGCCGAGCCATTGTTTGGCCGCCAAGATCACCGCGTCGGGCGCAAAGCGGACCCACGCCCCCGTGCGGACCAGCGGCGAAAACCACAGCGCCAGGAACCCCGCGAGCACGACCAGCCCCGCTCGCCCGAGATGCAGCCGCCGCGGGTCGCGTCGGGCCTGGTTGATCGACCGCACATGCCGGGCGCACTCCGGACATACCACGGAGCCGTCGGGTCCCGGCGACAGGCCCGCCAGGTCATACCCGCACAGCGGCGTGTGGATCAGCCTCAAGGGCGAGAGGGAACGCAACCAGGAGAGGCGTTGCCCCGGGCACAGCAGCGGACGGGCGACGGGCCCCCGCGCCGCGCGTCGGCGGAGCGACCACGCCACCAACACCACCGCCGCGATCACCAGGATCGCGGCCACCGCGAGCGTAACACGGAAGGGGATCACGGAGAGTCTCCGAGGGCCGACATAGATCGGCTCGCGGCGGGCTCGGGCACCAGCGACGAGATCGCAAGGCGCTGGGCGGCTCGGGTCCGCTCTGCGGAGTGGGCGTTTGGCCTTGTGGGTTCCGCCACTTTCTTGAGGGCCGGAGGCTAGTTCAGTTCAAGGGCCACGCGGTCCGTCGCCCGGGTCACGACCACCAGCACGTGGACTTTCAGCGGCGTGTCCAGCAGCGCCCGGCACGCGCTGGGCTGAGGCGTGAACAGGTGCAGCGTGGTGCGGGCCGAGCAGGCGCCACGGCCCGCCGGGGAGACCAGCGCCAGCAGGCGGTGGTTCAGTTCGGCCCAGGCGCCGGCGGTCAGCAGGGCCTGCACGGCCGAACCCTCGTCGCCCGGCGCGGCGAAGAAGGCGGCATGCAGCAGCCCATCGCGGTCCACGCCGATCTCGACCGCGGGCGCGTGCGGGCAACGGGCGGGCAAACCCACCAGGCCCGGGATGAACGCCAGCAGCGACCCCGGCTCGTCGACGGGGAGGGGGTCAATATCAACCGTCGGAGAAGTCTGGGCGGGCGTGTCCTGAACGCACTGGGCGTCAACGGCGTCTTCCGGCAGAGCGGTCGGCGCCGCCTCGCTGGGCGGCTCGGGAGGATGATCGTCCGGGGCCGAGTCATCCCTCGGCGACGCTTGAGGCGAGCGCAGGTCGTGCATCAGCCCGTCGGCGGTGCCGATCCACGGGCCGTCAAACGTGACCGCCGCGGGCACGCCCCCGCCGAGTCGCTCGAGGCAGACCCGGTCGTCGAGCGGCGTGTGCAGGAACACCCCGGCGGCTGACTTCAGGCGGGCCCCCGCGGAGCGGGCTTTGTCGGCCGGCGCGCCCACCAGCACCAGCCGGATCGGCTTGGGGCCGGCGCCCCCGTCCACGCCGCCGACCTCGCAGGCGGAGGCCAGCCGCTTGAGCAGGGCGTAGCCGGCGACCATGCCCGCTTCGTCGGGCGTGGACATGACGGTGAGCCCGTGGGCGTGTGTGATCAGCGAGGGGATGTCCAGCCCCGCCCCAGCGGTGGGCACGACGATGAGCGTGCCCGCGCGACGGCGGGCATCGGCGATCGATGCGGCCAGGTCGGCGCTTCGGGCCTCTTCCGCGACGCCCACCAGTTCCACACGGGCGTGGTTCTCACCCAGGCGGACGACCGCCACGCCCGCGCCGTGCGATTCGTGGCTGTGCCTCGCGTACTGCGTGGCCCAGCTCGCGGCCATCACGGGCACGTGGGCGAAGAGGAGCAATTCGACCGTCGCCGATGCCGGCGCGGGGCTTTCGGCTTCGGGCTGGGCGAGGCGGGGGGCGCCCTGGGCGGGCGGGGAGAGCGAGGCCGGTCCGCCGAGGAACAGGTCGGCGAGCGCGTCAAAGTCCCCGGGCGAGATGCTCCCGCGGTCGGCGATCATGCGTGGGCTTCCGTCGTGGCCATCGCCGGAGTATCGGCATGCACGGTCACGACGCTGTTGTGTTCGCCGAAGGGATTGGACTCGATCAGCGGGTTGAACGGATCGGTCATCCAGCGGCCGTCGACGATCAGGCGGTACGAGTAGCGCCCCGGCGGGAGGGGCACGACCGCCTCCAGCACCTCCAGGTCGGGGTTGAGCTTCAGCGGGTTGGCAGTGGGCGACCAGCCGTTGAACTCGCCCGCCACGCTCACCGTCTGACCCACCGACGCCGGCTGGACAAAGAGCACGCCCTGCGCCGTGGAGCGCGCGCCCAGCAGCCCCGCGGCGGCCGCCTCGGCCTCGCGCTTGCGCGATTCGACGCTGGAGCGGGTGAGGCGGGCCACCATGTCGGCGGCGCGGGTGGAAGGCTCGGTCACCAGGTGCAGCGTGCCCGCCGACAGACGGG
>JALHNL010000108.1 GCA_022843545.1 Phycisphaerales bacterium
GTCGGGCTCGCAGGAGAGTGCGATGGCGATCATGACGCGCTGGCGCATGCCGCCGGAGAGCTGGTGCGGGTATTCGCCGGCGCGCTTCTCGGGGTTGGGGATCTCGACGAGCTTGAGCATCTCGATGACGCGTTTGCGCCGGCCCTGCGCGTCGAGGGTGGTGTGGTACTTGAGCGCTTCCTCGATCTGCCAGCCCACGGTGAAGACGGGGTTGAGCGAAGTCATCGGCTCCTGGAAGATCATGGCGATGCGCGACCCGCGGACGCGGCGCATGAGCCGGTCGTCGGCGTGGGCGAGGTCGATGGGCCCGGCCGGCAGGTCGCCGCCGGAGCCGCCGGCCTTGCCTGTGCCGGGGGTGAAGAGCATCCGGCTTGCCGGGTCGATGAGGCTGGTGCGCTCGGGGAGGAGTCGCATGATGGACTTGCTGGTGACGGTCTTGCCGCAGCCCGATTCGCCCACGATGCCGAGGGTTTCGCCGGCGAAGAGGTCGAAGGAAACGTCGTCGACAGCGGTGACCGTGCCGCGATCCGTGCGGAAGCGGGTGGTGAGGGAGCGGACGGAAAGGATGGGGAGCGGCGGCATGGAAGTGAGCAGTGAACAGTGATCAGTGATCTGTGGAGGAGCGGGGATGCTCGGTTGGACCGGGGGCTTGCGATCTTTCCAGGGAGGTTATGAGGCCCTGAAGCAGGCGGCCTGTCTCGGCAATCAGTTCGGCGACTCCGTCGCGAGGGGTGAGAAGACCGAGTTCAATAGCGATCTCCCGTTGGCTCTCGGCCTCGCACAACGAGCCGCGAGCGATGCGCAAGTGACGAAGAAAGCCGGGGCGCGCTCCCAGCCCGAAGCCCTCGGCGATGTTGCTGCTGACGGACTCGGAGGAACGGCGCAGCTGCATGACGGTCGTGAACAACTCCCGCTTCGGGATGGTCTGGCACTCGTGGTACACCTCCACGGCCAGTTGGCGGGCTCGCTGCCACGCGATCAGGTCTCGGAAAGACTGGATGGGCTTGCCGGATCTCAAGTTCCCAACCTCCCGACGCATCCCACTGATCACTGTTCACCGCTCACTGTTCACTTCTTCGGCCTACCCCACATGCTTGGGATCAAACGCGTCCTGCAGCGCGTCGCTGAGGACGTTGAAAGCCAGGACCAGGACGAGCATGAGCACCGTGGCGGCGCCGATCTGCCAGAAGAAGCCGTTGATGACCTCGGGCTGCGAGTCGCTGATCATCTTGCCCCAGGAGGCTCCGTCCTTGATGCCCAGACCCAGGAAGGTGAGGATCACCTCGGTCTTCACCGCGCCGATGAACAGCAGCGAGAACTGGATGAACATGAGGTGCGAGGTGTTGGGGATGATGTGGCGGAGCAGGATGTAGAACCGCGAGAAGCCGATGGCCTTGCCGGCCTGGACATACTCGAGCTCCTTGATCTTGAGCACCTCGCCCCGGATGACGCGGGCGGTGCCGATCCAGAAGGTGAGGGTGAGCGCGACATAGATCGGGATCAGCGTGCCGTCGAAGCGGGAGCCCAGGAACATGAACGCGAGCACCGCGAGCAGCACGAGCTGCGGCAGGCTGGACAGCGTGCTGTAGAGCCAGATGACCGCCTGGTCGGTCCAGCCGCCGAAGTAGCCGGCGGCGGCCCCAAAGAGCGTGCCGATGAGCACCGCGGCGAGCGCGACGACGACGCCGACCTGGATGGCGGTCTTGGCGGAGTAGAGCCCGCGCATGAGGATGGAGCGGCCCGCGCGGTCGGTGCCCAGGAGCATCTGGATATCGTGCGAGAGTCCGGCCAGCCCGGTGGGCATGGGCATCAGCTCCAGGACCGCCGACTCCAGTTGAGGGAGCACCTTGGAGAAGCCGTCGGCGACGCGCTGCATGGAGGCCTGAGCGGCAGCGCGGGCATTGGCGAGCAGTTCCGGGGCGGGCATCGCATCGGGCTTGCCCGACCGGATGGCCTCGCCCGCGTCGAGCAGCGGGAGTGGATCAAGAGCCTTGAGCGGGTCGTCGGCCGGGGCGGAGTCGGCCAGGTCCTGGATGGCGAATCCGGCGTCTTCAACCATGTCGCCCAGCGCGTTGCGGGCCCGGGTGCGGTCGGGCTCGGTCGCGGATTCACCCAGCGCGTTGAGGCCCTGCTGCGCGGCGGGGATGCGGTCGATCACCCCGGTGAGATTGGCGATACGGATACGGCGGAGCTTGAGGGCGGTGAGTTCGTCGGAGAGGGGACGGACGGCGTCCAGCCTGGCGCGGAGCTCGGCGGGCGGACGGTCGGCGATCTCCCTCGCTCCCAGGGCAAACTCGGGGAACGCCGTACGCCCTTCGCCGGGGCTGGCGACCTCGCGGCGCTCGGCGGCGTCGAGGGCGGTGGTGAGCCGCTTGAGGTAGTAGTCGACCTGGTCGACCCGCCGAACCTCGGACTGGCTGAGGAACAGCCCGGCCTCGCTGTCGGCGCCGATGGGTTGTGAGACGGACTCGGCGGTGAGCAGCCCCAGCACGGACTGATTGGACACGGACCACAGACCGGTCTGGCGGCCCGCCCAACGGACAGACTCGCAGAAGATGACCCAACCGGCGAGCGCGGCGTAGAGCGCGATGATGACCAGCGCCACCATGGCGGCGCGGTTGCGCCGGAACTTGACGTAACCACGGTGTTTGCGGAGCGCGGCGAACATGAGGGTGGCGGATCAGGAGAGGCGGACGCGGGGGTCGACCAGGGCGTAGAGCACGTCGGTGAGGATGTTGGAGATGATGAAGATGGCGGCGAAGACCGCGGTGAACGTCTGGATGAGGGGGAAGTCCTTGCTGTTCAGGGCGGTGATGAGCGTCTGCCCCATGCCGGGGATGCGGAAGAAGGTCTCGATGACGATGGACCCGGTGACGAGGAAGGGGAGGGTGATCATCACGTTGGTGATGATGGGGATCATGGCGTTCTTGAGCATGTGAACGAACATGATCTTGGGCTTGCTGGCGCCCTTGGCCTTGGCGGTGACGATGTAGTCGCGGTTGCACTCCTCGACCATGACGGCGCGGTAGAAGCGCGTGTCGTAGCCCAGGGCCAGCAGCACGGTGATGATCACCGGGAGAAGGCAGTAGTACGCCCAGTTGGTGACGCCGCTCTCGTAGCCCGAGATCGCGAAAGGCTCAACGCCGAGGTTCTGCTTGGGCCAGTAGGCCCCGAAGTACTGCCCAAGGACCACGTACACCAGCAGCGAGATGCTCATGCCGACGACGGCGGCGAACATGAGCACGCGGTCGGTGAGGCTGCCGCGGTAATAGGCGGCGAAGAGCGCGACGCACACCGCCAGCAGCGTGGTGAGCGCCAGAGCGGGCAGGGCGATGGAGAGGCTGGGCCAGATCGCGCTGTAGAGAATCTCGCCTACGGGTCGCTTCTGCTCCCAGGATTGATCGGAGAAGTCGAGGGTGACGACTCGGGCGACGAAGGAGACGTACTGCTCCGCGAACGAGCGGTTGAGCCCCATCTGCTCCTTCATGGTGGCGACGGTCTCCTTCGTGGCCTTTTTGCCGAGGAAGGCCTGCACGGGGTCGTTCACGCGCAGGCAGACCATCACCACGAGGATGATGCCCAGGTAAACCGGGACGCTGTAGAGCAGTTTGCGGACGATGAACGAGAGCATGTGGGCAGGGCGGACGGGGCGGGGCTTAGGGATGGGGAGAGGGGGCTCGCCCGGCGCGCCGGGCCCTCGGCTCAGCGCTTGGAGTCGTCCACGTCAAGATACTTGTACCAGGTGAACATGCGCTCGGTGGGCCGGCAGTTCATGATCCAGGGGGCCATGAGGTAGAAGCGGGTGCGGCCCATGCTGCCGATGTACGGGGTGTCGTTGATCACCATGTCGCGCATCTGCTCGTAGATCTTGGTGCGCTCGGGGCTGGGGGCCATCTTCAGGATCTGCTCGTAGAGCTTGTCGTACGCGGGGTTCTTGTAGTTGTAGTGATTGCTGCCGGGGCTTTCGTTGGGGCCGTAGAACAGCGCGAGGTTGTTCTCGCCGTCCGGGTAGTCGCTGCCCCACGCGAAGCCGAACATGGGCGCCTTCTTTTCGTTGACGAACTGGATGAGGGTGGAGAAGTCGTTGGGGCGGACCTCGAACTTCACGCCCAAGCGCTCGATCTGACGCTTCATCATCTCGGCCTGCTGCACGTTCACCGCGTTGTTGGCGGTGTAGTACTCGATCACGAGCTGCTCGCCCTTGGCGTTCTTGCCGTCGGGCCATCCGGCCTGGGCGAGCAACTTCTTGGCGCGGTCAAGGTCGGGCCCGCGGAAGGAGACCGGGCCCTTGCCACCCTCGGGGTGGCCCTCGACGTTGGGCGGGATCATGCCGTCAAAGACCGTGTTGAGCCCGTTGTAGTACGCCTCGTTGATCTCGTCGAGGTCCACGGCGAGGTGGATGGCCTGGCGCAGAGCCCGGCCCTCGGCGGTCATGGCGCCCAGCACGGGGTCGGCCATGTTGAAGCCGCTGAAGATGAAGTCGAGCAACTGGTCGCTGTGCCCGCGGACGCCGCGCTCGGCCCACTTGGGGAGCAGCTGCTTGGTGCGCTTGTCGAAGGCCTGCTCGAAGTACTCGTTGGGCACCTCGATGTAGCCCAGTTTGCCCGTGTCGAACTCCAGCCACATGGGCTGGTCCTGCACGAACATCTGGAACTCCATCCGGTCCACGAAGGGGACCTTCTGGCCCGCGGGGCGGTCAAGCCGCAGCCGGCGGTCGGCGGCGCTCCACTGGTCGCGGGCGGGGTACTTCACTTCGTGATACGCCGGGTTTCGGTTGAGGTACAGGTACTGCTTGGGCTCCCACTTCTCGAGCACGAACGGCCCGGTGCCCACGGGGTTGAACATGAAGCGGTCGCCGAAGTGCTCGACCGCCTCTCGAGGGACGATGCTGGTCTGGAACTGGGTGAGCGTGTACAGGAACCGGTGCACCGGCTTGTTCAGGATGATCTGAAACTCGCGGTCGCTCTTCTTCACGAAGCCCGAAACCGGCGCGTCGTAGTCGAACTTGCCCCCCGCGTCGGCGGCCTTGTTCTGGGCGTCCTTGTACTCGTCGAGCCCCTTGATCACCCCCTCCAGAAGCCACCAGTTCTTGAGTTGGTTCTTCTTGTCGGCCAGCCGCTTGATGGAGTAGAAGACGTCGTCGCTGGTGAGCACGCGGCCCTTGCCGTCCTTGAAGGCGGGGCTGTCGTGGAATCGCACGCCCTCCTTGAGGAGGAAGGTGATCGTGCGGGTGCCGTCGGGGTTGTCGGTGATCTCGGGCATCTTCTCCAGGAGCAGCGGCTCCAGCTCGCCCGGCTTGGCGTAGTTGAAGGTCAGCAGCGTCTCGAAGATCTGGGCGACGGCGATGTTGTCGTACTGGGTGCTGCCCGCCGCGGGGTCCAGGCTCTTGGGGCCGTCGGTCCGCATGGGCATCTGCAGGACCTTGGGCTTGGCGGCGGCCTCCGCGGCCTGCGCCGGGGCGGGCAAACCCGCCGCGCCAAGCAGAGCCATCGCCCCCGCTAGCAACCCCATGAACGCCCGCCGAGTGGTTCCGCGACCTGTGATCACAGCCGATCTCCTGTGTGCGATGCCTGAGAGACTACCGTATCCCTGACCAGCCCGCGAAACCGGGGCGGGCGGGCTCCCAACAATGGGCAGCGGGCCGAGGCCTTCGCCTGGCGGCCCTTCAAGGAGTGCTTTCGATGCGATTCGCCACGGGATTCTGCCTGACCTCCGCTTTGATCCTTCCGGTGGGCCTGTCTGGGTGCCTGGTCAAGCCGCTGGTCTACGGCGACAAGACCGCCAACGTGCCGCACGTGCCCCAGTCGGCGCTGGTGGTGCAGACGAGCAACGGCGCGGTGAGCGCGTCGGCGAGCATGGACGTTCAGGATGTCCAGATCAAGGCCCGGATCGGCGCGGAGACCCAGGCTCGCCTGGATGCGACATCGATCCTGACCGAGCGGCTGCCCGAGGGGGTGCTGCGCGTGAGCGTGAACTGGGCGGAGGGCGAGCGCAAGGGGAGCGAGTCCGCGTCGTTCACGATCATCATGCCCGATGCCAAGGGCGTCACCGTCTCCACCACCAACGGCGCGATCGCGCTCATCGGGCTGGCCGGGCCGGCGAACGTGACCACCAGCAACGGCTCGCTCACGTTCACGAACCACGCCGGGCCGATCGAGGGCAAGACCTCCAACGGCGCGGTGACCGTGAAGGGGGCGTCCGAGATCGTGACCGTCAAGACCTCCAACGGCTCAATGGACGTGACGCTCGCGGAGGGCAACGCCTCGCCCGTGAAGCTGACCACCAGCAACGGCTCCATCAAGCTCAACGTGGGCGCGGCGTGGGCGGGCGCGGTGAACGCCGACACGTCCAACGGCAACATCCGCGTCATGGGGCAGACGGTGAAGGACGGCGAGACCAAGGTGGGCGAGGGCGCGGCGACCGCGACGCTGAAGACCAGCAACGGGACCATCACGGTGGACCGGGCGAAGTAACGGCCCCTCTGAGCATGGTGGCCCAGGCGTCCCGCCTGGGTCGGGCGATGCGTGCGCAACGGCACAGACAAGTCGCCTGCACCACCCTCCTGACACCATCTCTACGGGGCCGGACCCCGCGCTTGCGCACTATCCTCGCGCGTGATCGACACGCACTGCCATCTGACCTTCCCCGACTTCAACGCGCGCGTGCCGGAGGTGCTGGCCCGCGCCGCCTCGGCGGGCGTGACCGGCTGCATCACCATCTCGACCACCACGGTGGACTGCCTCGAAGCGCTGCGCATCGCCGAGTCGCACGACCGGGTGTGGAGCACGGCGGGCGTGCACCCGCTGTACAGCGACAAGGGGCCCCACCAGTGGGCGAGCCTGGCGACGTGCATCGCCGACGAGCGGTGCGTGGCCTGGGGCGAATTGGGGCTGGACAATCACTACGACCGCCCGCCGCGCGACGTTCAGCACGCGGTGCTGGCGGAGCAACTGGCGTTCATCCGATCGGTGGACGCGAGGAGCCCGCGGCGCAAGCCCATCGTGCTGCACTGCCGCGAGGCGTTCGCGGACCTGATCCCGATCCTGAAGCGGGAGGGCTTTGAGGGTTCGCGGTTCGTGTTCCACTGCTTCACGGGCGGGCCGGCGGACATGCGGGCGCTGCTGGACTTTGGCGCGATGGTGTCGTTCACGGGCGTGCTGACGTACCGCAACGCCGCAGAGGTGCAGGAGGCCGCCCGCCTCGCGCCGCCCGACCGCGTGATGATCGAGACCGACGCGCCGTTTCTGTCGCCCGAGCCGGTGCGCAGCGTCCGCCCCTGCGAGCCGGCTTTCGCGGCGCACACGCTGGCCAAACTGGCGGCGATCCGCGGGGAGCCCGTGGAGAAGATGCTTGAGCGGGTGGTGGAGAACACGGCGAGGTTCTTTGGGGTGCGGTGAGAACGGGTGCCGTGGCGCAGGGACGCACATGGGCACAGTCGCAAGCCTGCAAAGAAGACTCCCCCGCCGCCGCCGCGCCCTCGGTGGCGGCGTGCCCGCCCCGGAAATTGGCTAATCTTCCCCGCTTTGCTTCTTCGGTCTCTTCTTCTGTGACGCTTTGCCGTGTTTGCCGTGTTTGCCGTGTTTGCCCCCCATGCCCTACTTCCACGACCTCAACCCGATCGTCATCCCCATCAGCGGCGACTTCGCCGTGCGGTGGTACGGGTTGTCGTACACCGCCGGGTTTGTGTTTGCGATGCTGGTGTGGATGATGCTCGCCAAGCGCGGGCTGTCGCTGGTGCCGCGCCACCGCGTGCTGGACGCGATGCTGATCCTGATCGTCGCTACGCTGGTGGGCGGGCGGCTGGGCTATGCGCTGGTGTACGACCCCACGCTGCTCACGGGCTTTCGAGCCTCGTTTCCGTTCTGGGACATGCTCCTGATCACCAAGGGCGGCATGGCCTCGCACGGCGCGATGGTCGGGCTCGCCTTCGCCGCGTGGCTGATCTCCCGCGGCTGGCGCGAGCCGCCCTCGCTTGAGCGCACCGGGCGCTCGCCCATGCTACATGTCATGGACATGCTCGCGCTGCTCGCGCCCGTGGGCTTGCTCCTGGGGCGATTCGCGAACTTCGTCAACGGCGAACTGCTGGGAAAGATCGTGGCCCTGCCCGGGCAGCCCGGCCCGTGGTGGAGCGTCCGCTTCCCGCAGGAACTGCTGGGGTGGAACTGGATCAAGACCGACGACGGCCCGCGGCTGATGCGCGAGGCCTCCAGCCACGCGCCCGACCTGAGCCCGCAGCAGATCGAAGCGCTCGACCGTCTGGTGATGAGCGTGAAGGCGGCCAGCGAGACGTGGCACGACGGGCTCAAGTACGTCGTCACCCACGCCTCGCGCTACCGCGAGCAACTCGAACCCCTGCTCTCGGCCCGTCATCCTTCTCAGGTCTACCAGGCCCTCGCCGAAGGGCTGGTGCTGGGCGCGGTCGTGTGGCTGATCTGGATGACGCCGCGCAAGCCGGGCGTCATCGCGGCGTGGTGGCTGATGGTCTATGGCGTGCTGCGCGTGATCACGGAGTTCTGGAGGTTGCCCGACGCGCAGTTTGCCGAGGGACGCCCCCTGGGTCTGTCGCGCGGGCAGTGGCTCAGCGTGGGCATGGTCGCGATCGGCGCCGTGCTGCTGGCTTACGCGATCCGCCGGGCTGGGCCCAGGCTCGGCGGCTGGTGGCGGCGGGCCCCCATCACCCCGACCCAGCCGGCGACGGGCGACCGTTAGCACGCGAGGCGAAGCCCGCGGCGGACAAGATCCGCCCCTTCCCGCGCCCCGCCTCCACCACGCTTCATCCTTCATCCTTCCGCCTTCGCCCCCATGCCCATCGAACCCATCATCCTGACCAAGCTCGACGAGCTCGCCGCGCAGCACGCCCGGCTGGGGCGCGAGCTGGAAGACCCCGAGATCCTCACCGACCACCGCGCGGTGCGCGAGCGCTCGGTGAAGCGGGCGGCGCTGGAAGCGGTGGTCAGCGACTACGCCCGGCTCAAGTCGCTCCTGCGCGACGAGGCCGAGTACGAGTCCGCCCTGGCCCCCGGCGGCGACAAGGACCTCGCCGAACTCGCCCGCGAAGAACTGCCCCGCGTGCGCGACGAGTCCGCGGTCCTGCTCAAGCGCATCAAGGCGGCGCTGGTGCAGTCCGACGACAACGCCGTCGGTTCGGTCATCCTCGAAATCCGCGCCGGCACCGGAGGCGATGAGGCCGCGATCTGGGCGGCGGACCTGCTGGGCATGTATCAGAAGGACGCTTCGCGCCGCGGGTGGGCGTGGGAAGTGCTGGATGCGACGCCCGAGCCCGCGGTGGGCGGCGTGCGCAGCGCGGTGGTGAACGTCCGCGGCGCGGGCGTGTGGACCGCGCTGAACTTCGAGGCGGGCGTGCACAGCGTCAAACGCGTGCCCGCGACCGAGGCGGCGGGGCGCGTCCACACCAGCACCGCGACGGTGGCCGTGCTGCCCGAGCCCGAGGACGTGGACGTGAAGATCGACTGGGCCAAGGACGTGGAAGAACAGGCCACCCGCGCGCAGGGGCCGGGCGGGCAGAACGTCAACAAGGTCGAAACCGCCTGGCAGATCCACCACAAGCCCACCGGCATCGTCATCAAGATGATGGAAGCCAAGAGCCAGCAGCAGAACCGCGAACGCGCCCGCCGGCTGCTCATCGCCCGCCTGCACGAGGCCGAGCGTCAGAAGAAGCACGCCGAGCGCGGCGCGGCCCGGGCCTCGCAGATCGGCGGGGGCGAACGCAGCGAGAAGATCCGCACCTACCGCTACAAGGAGGGCATCGCCGCCGACGAACGTCTGCCCGGCGAGTACGCCCTGCGCGACCTGCTCGCGGGAGACTTTGAGAAGATCCACGCGGACCTGATCGAGCAGGAGACGGCCCGGCGGATCGCGGCGCTGTGAGACTCGCGGGTCGGTCGGCGGGGCCAGCGCCCTCGCTGACCCCTGCGCCACGCCCCCGCTCCCGGCGACGTGGCCGGCCGATCCGCCGGACAACCCGACCGGCCACTCACCACTCGCGCCTCCCCCTACCCTCTCCCCCATGCCTTCCGACTTCATCAGCGAACTGCAGTGGCGCGGGCTCGTCCACCAGATCACCGACGAGACGGGCCTGCGCGCCCACCTCGCCTCGGGCACGCGCCGCGCGTATGTCGGCTACGACCCCACCGCCGACTCGCTCACCATCGGCAACCTCGTCACCATCATGCTCCTGCGACACTTCCAGGAAGCCGGGCACCAGCCGGTGGTCGTCTGCGGCGGGGGCACGGGGCTGATCGGCGACCCCAGCGGCAAGAGCGCGGAGCGCGAACTGCAGACCGAGGACCGCGTGAGGGCGAACGTGGAGAGCCAGAAGGCGATCTTCTCGCGCCTGCTCGACTTCTCCGGCCCGCGACCGGCGCAGATGGTCAACAACCTCGACTGGCTGGGCGGGCTCGGCTACATCCAGGTTCTGCGCGACGTGGGCAAGTACTTCTCCGTGAACGCGATGATCCAGCGCGACAGCGTGCGCGAGCGCCTGGCCCGCGAGCAGGGCATCAGCTACACCGAGTTCTCCTACATCCTGCTGCAGGCGTATGACTTCCTGCACCTGTACCGGGCGCACGGCGTGACCCTGCAGATGGGCGGGAGCGACCAGTTCGGGAACATCGTGAGCGGGTGTGATCTCATCAGGCGCGAAGCGGCTCTGACGAGCCCCAAGCGCGAGCGAGGGGAAGCGCCCGCAGACGCATCCGCCGCATCCGACGCCTCCGCCTCCTTCGGCCTCGTCTGCCCCCTCGTCACCAAGGCCGACGGGGGCAAGTTCGGCAAGACCGAGTCGGGCGCGATCTGGCTGACGGCGCGTCGCGGCGAGGGCGACACAAGCCCCTCGCGCACCAGCCCCTACGCCTACTACCAGTTCTGGCTCAACGCCAGCGACGCGGACGTGGGCAAGTTCCTGCGGATCTTCACGCTGCTGCCGCGCGAGCGGATCGAGGCGCTCGAAGCGCAGCAGCAGCACGACCCCGGCGCGCGGGCGGCGCAGCGGG
>JALHNL010000109.1 GCA_022843545.1 Phycisphaerales bacterium
TCGCCGGCGCGCCGTTCCACGCCCGTCCATCCAGCACGCGCACCCGCGGCGAATCGGCCAGCGGGCCAGGCCGCCGCCGCGCCCCGCCTCCGTCGTCGCACACCACCGCCACGCCCTCGAGCATCCGCGACTTCAGCAGTCGCGCCACCGTGCTCACCAAGGGGTCCGCGCCCATCCACGCGCCCGCGGGCGCCATGCCCAGCCCGCTGAACCCGGGCCTCAGGCTCACCACCCCCCACACACGCTCCTCGCCCTCCGCCGCGTCTTTGTCCGGCCCGGCCGCCGCCGCCGCGGGAGGGCGCGTCCGCCGGGGCTTGCCCTCCATCACGCCCAGCGACTCGCTGAGGATCTCCGCGAGTTGGTCCGCCGCGTCACCCAGCCAGGTCACGTTCGTCAGGTCGCGCTCGATCTGCGCCCGCTGCACCGCCATGGGGTCCTGATCGTTCTCGATGTAGATCTTCCGGTCCGCCTTGGTGCGGTTAAGCGTGCCCGTCTGGTTCAGCCGTTCCACCATGCCAAACGCCGGCGCAAGCGCCGTCACCTCGTCGCGGATGGCCTCCACCTTCCCGATCAGCCGGTTCACCCTCGCCTGGTCCGCGTGATGGTCCGCCATGTCGCGCAGATGCCCCGCTGTCTCCCGGCTGCGCCGCGCGATCAGCCTCACGTCGCGGATCAGCCCGCTCAGACGCTCCTTCACCGCCCGCGACCGCGCCGCGGAGCGGTCGGATCCATCGGGACGCGACAGCGCCCGCTCCACCATCGCGCCCGTGCCCGCGACGCCGTAGCGCGCCAGCGTCTCACCCAGGTCCACCGGCTCGGCGTGCTGCTTGCGCACGCCCCCGCCGGTCGCGTCCAGAGTCGTCAGCCCGCGCCGCGCGTCCTCCGCGAACATGCGCTGGAATCCCACCAGATACGTGTGCATCTGTTCATCGGTGTAGATGGGCCTGCCCAGCACGTCGGTCTGCTTCGTGAGCTGCGGCCGCATCCGCGCGATCCGTTCCCACTCGAACATCTCCAGCGTCCGCACCGGGCTCAGTTCCCCCGCCCACACATCGTGGATCGCCGCCCGGTCCGCGTAATACTGCCCGTCGGTGAAGCCCAGGTCCTGACCCACCAGGATCACCGGGTCGCACCCCAGGTGCCGCGCCAGGTGGTGGTTCAGGTGCGCCACCGTCGCCCCGGGCGAAATCGCCCCCATCGGGCGCGCCAGCGTGCCCAGCAGTTCATCCAAAAACGCGTCGCCCGTGCAGCGGATCGACCCCGCCGGCCCAGGCCACGCCTCGGTCACCGCCGGGTTCACCTTCGGCTCCACCACCAGCGTCACGCCCTCCACGTCCCGCGCCGTCAGCCCTTCGTAGAACCGCCGGCTGATCTCGTGGAAGTCCAGCGCGGTCACAAAGTGGGGGCGGATCCCCCGCGCCAGCAGCGTCTTGAGCACCGTCTGCACCGCGATGATCACGAACCCGTCGCGCACCGCCGGGTCTTCCAGCAGCGCCAGCGACCGCTGCAGGCTCGGTCCCGCCGCGATCAGCAGCGCGGGCCGCCCCGTCAGCGCGCCCCGCAAAGGCTCCACGCCCCCGCCCAGCGCGTAGTGATCCAGGTTCTGCGTCAGGTTCCGCAGCGTCGCCTCGGTCTGCACCAGCGTCGTCACCACGTTCATCCGTGCCGCCCGCAGCACGCGCGTGAACCGTTCAAAGAACTCCGACCTCACCCCGCCCAGCCGCGACAGGCTCGCCGGGTGGTCCACCAGCTTCACGCCCAGCGCCAGCATCGGGTCCAGCCCCGCCACCGCGTCGCCGATCGCCGTGTCGCTCCCCGCGTCGCTCACGATCACCACGTTGGACCCGTCCAGCCACTCCGTGCAGTCGATCCGCTCCAGCGCCGCGCGCAGCAGCCCCACGTCGGGCTCCAGCACCACGATCAACCCGGTCCGCTTCATCCGCCGCGCCAGTTCCGCCACGTGGTAGCCCAGCCCGAACCCCGCCACCACCACCACCGGCGTCTGTGCCACGCTCACCGCACCCGCCAGTTCGCGACCCTCACCCTCCGGGTTTTTCCGGCTCGCCAGCCACCGCGGCAGGGCCGTGCCGCGCATCGGGCCCGCCGTCGCCACCTCCGGCATCGTCGCCGACAGCGCGCCCGAAGGGGTCACCACCCACGTCAGGTCCGCCCGCGGGGTGGTCGTGCGGATCACCGCCACCATCGCCGGGCAGGTGCGCGCGAGCCCGCGCAGATTGGCTTCCAGAATGGCCGGGTTGGCGCCGGTCAAGATCGCGACCTCCGAACTTTCCCCCCACACTGGATCGGTTATCGCACCCGGGGGGGTTGAGGCCCTGGCCCGCATGTCCGCCCCGGATCCGGTAACGCACCCCGCCCCGGATCGTCGAACACTGAGCCATGACCGACCCCGCCGGCATCTCGCGACTCCCCGGGCCCGGCACCTTCGAGCAGTACGTCCTCGTCTCCCCCTGGGTCGCGATGGGCGCCCTCGGGGTCGCCGGATTCGCCGCCTTCGTCATCCTCAACACACGCGCCCGCGCCGGGCTGGGCCTCGTGCTGCTGGGCGTCGCCGCCCTCCTCGCCGCCGGCGTCTACCTCGCCAGCACCCTCGTCGAGACCACCGGCGAGAAGCTTGCCGCCCGCACCCGCGATCTGGTCGACGCCTGCGTCAAGGTCGACGAGTCCGCCCTGCGCGACCTGGTCTCCACCGATGTCGTCCTCGACGTGCCCGTCTCCGCCGGCCCACAGGGCCTCGACGGTCTGCTCTCCGTCCTCCGCCAGTACATCCCGCGCTACGAGATCCGCGAGCACTCCGTGGGCGCCCTCGCTTGGTCCATCGACGGCGACAACGCCGCCCGCACCCGCGCCCGCGTCACCGCCGAGCCCGAAGCCACGCGCCTGCCGCACAGCACCTGGCTGCTCATCTCCTGGCGCAAGACCGCCGATGGACAGTGGAAAGTCCGCACCATCACCGCCGAGCAGATCGACGGCGTGCCCTCGCGGTAGCCGCGGCTGATTTCAGAGTTCCATGACCTTCACCGGCGGCTTGCTCACGCCCGTGATGGTCCGCCACAAAGGCTCGTTCTTCTCGCCCGCCGGGCCGCGATCACGCAGCCACTTGCGGAACTGCCCCGTGCGCTTGTTGGCGTAGGTGTTGAGCGCGGGCCCGCCGACATACGCCGCCCGGTGAAGGAACAGCAGGTCGGGCCCGCAGAATTCGTCGGCCGCCGCCACGCCCGAGATCGCGTCCACGATCTCGCTGAACAGCCCTTCGTCTTTGCGGAGCAGGGCGTCCGCGTCGCGCCAGATGTAGTAGCGACGCTTGTCCGCCACGTGATGCGCGTCTTCCCCATGACCCCCGCGCTGCTTCAGGTGTTCCACCACTCCGCCCGGCCCGTGAACATCCCTCCGGATTCGAGGGAGGCTGTCCGCCGAGGCCGCTTTGGCCAAACCGATCTCGAGTTGATGACAGAACGAGTCCAGGTCTCGCACCAGCCAGCCCGCAATCGAGCACACCTGGGTCTCAGGGTAATGCCCCAGCAGATTCGCCAGATCCAGCGCAAACCGCTCCGCCACCGGCGCGCTGCGCGACCAGGCGACCAAGTGGCTCTCATCTAGCGCCAGAGCGGCTTCCTGCACTCGTGGTAGAGCGCCGCCGCGAGTTCCCAAATGGAGTTCAGTCGCACCCATTCAATCTCCTAACCCACCCGCCCCCATTCAATCACTCTTACCCACATTAACTATTCGTCAATCTGATTCTTGGACCTTCTCTCTTCAAGAATGCTCAAATGACGGTGCTGGGCCACCCCTCCGGACAGAATTTCACAGGGTTTAACCCGAACAAAACACGCCCAGTTCGTCCATCGCTTCCTGGCCGCTGAGGTCGCTCACCATCCGATAACGCTGAAATCGCTCTCTGGTTCAGCCCTTTTCACGCTGAACCTCCCATCTTCCCACATTTGGCGACCTGAGTGAGGCTAACCGCACGCACGACCTTGCGGCAAGGCGCACTTTCTGCACGGTGCACAGCGTGTTGTTAGTAGAACACCTAGGTAGGCTGGCCGCCGACCTAGTACTCCGACAGGTTCACCCGGCTGATCGCCAGGCCGACCGCGATCAGCCCCGGCACCGCGGCCAGCCCGATCCGCACCACCGTCCGCAGCCCGCCGCGCGACTCCACCCCGCTGGGCTCGTCCACGGACCACGCCGTCACCGGCACCAGCCACAGCAGCGCGGCGAGCACGCCCAGGTCCGGCACGTCGGCGGTCTGGTGCAGCATCAGCAGCACCGACCCCACCGCCAGCACGGGCACATGCGCCCCGCCGAAGGCCAGCGTGAAGTCGCGCTTGATGAACGCGATGATCACCGCGGGCAGCGCGGCGGCCGCCACGCAGGCCAGCGATCGGCCCAGGCTCTCGGAGCCCGAGAAGATCACCACCTGCGACGCGCACCCCAGCCAGCCCAGGATCAACAGCGGCGCCGACACGCCGCGGGTGCGGTCGGTCACGCCCTCCAGCGCCGCCCACGCCGTGAGCGTCCCGCCCGTGAAGAGCGCGAGCAAGCCGAGGCTCTCACCCGCCGGTTGCCGCGGCAGGAACCTCCACACGATCGCCAGCCCGATCGCCGCGACCACCAGCGCCCGCACGCCCCATCTCACCAGCGCCGGCAGCCGGACACCCCGCGCCAGCACGCCCATGACCAGGCCCACCAGCGCGATGTGCGGGATCCAGTCCGCCGTGGTGCGCGGGACCAGCGTCGGCAACTGGTTGGTGATGATCGGGTAGGTCGCGCCGAAGGCCAGCGCGAACACCACCGCCGCCACGGGCAGCGCAAACCGCGCCTCACCCGCCGTCGGAACCACCGCATCGCCGGGCGTGTGGACCCGCCCGCTGGATCGGCGAAGCAGCCACGCCGCCCCAAAGCCCACCACGCCCGCCACCCCGGCGGGCACCACAGCGCGGGCGATCTCGGCGATAACGCTCATGGGGGGAAGGTGTCGAGGTGGCGGGGTGTCGAGGTGGCGAGGGACGGAGGGACAAAGGGCCAGATGGACAGACCGTCAGGCCACCAGCACCGCTCGGCGATTGCCGATTGCCGATTGCCCAATGCCCAGTGCCCGATGCCCAATCACAGATCGCTGATCACTGATCACTGATCACTTCTTCCCTCACGACTTCACTTCCCACCCTGCAGCGACGCCGTCACCTTCACGATCCCGCCCAGCGAGCCCTCGTACTTGGTGATGCCGAAGTCGGCGCGGGGCAGGTCAAAGGTGGCGACGAGCCCCGAAACCGGCCCGCCGCGACCCTGGCCCTCGCCGCGATACTCGACCTTCACGGTCAGGCTCTTCTTCACGCCGTGCAGCTCAAAATCGCCTGTGACGTCGAAGGTGTTCTCGCCGGTCTTGGCGAACTTGGTGCTCTTGAACGTGGCGGTGGGGAACTCCTTGGTGGAGAAGAAGTCGGGGCTGCGCAGGTGCTTGTCGCGCCCGTCGATGCCCGTGTCCACCGAGTCCATGTCGATCGTCACGTCGATCGAGCTCTTGTCCAGGTTCGCCGGGTCGATGTGGAACGAGCCCTTCACCGTGTTGAAGCGCCCCCACACGTCGTTCACCTTGTTGTGCTGGATCGCGAACACCACCGACGAGTGCCCGTTGTCGATCGCGAACCCGCCTTCGGCGGCCGCGGTCGTCATCGCCTCAGACTTGGCCACCTCCGCCGACCCGGCCCCGCCGAGCAGCAGACCACCCGAAATCAAGGCCAACCCGGACAGGGACACAGCGGCAAGCGTGCGAGCGTTCATGATCCAGAATCTCCTGAAGTCACCCCGGCGGGGCGTGCGTGCAAACGCAGACAAACCGCCACCACGGCCCGACGCCGGGCTCGGGTGGCCGACTTGGAGTGACATCGCGGGGGGGAGGTAACGGATTCAGCGCGGGCAAGACCCTCGCCCGTGCGTGGGTTAGCATCTCGGCCAACCAGCGACGACTTCCTTCCCCCTCCCTGCCGAGGCCCCGCATGCCCACCGCTTCCCACGCCTTCGACACCCGCACCGACGCTCTGCTTCAGCAGCTCCGCGAGCAGGGGCTCTGGAAGCACCTGCAGATGCTCGGCTCGCCCATGGACGCCAGCGTCCGCCTGCGTCAGCCCGACGGCTCCTTCCGCGACACGCTCTGCTTCTGCTCCAACAACTACCTGGGCCTGGCCAACCACCCCGAGGTCGTCGAGGCCGGCATCCGCGGGCTGCGCGAGTTCGGCGCCGGCACCGCCAGCGTCCGCTTCATCTGCGGCACGTTCACGCCGCACGAGACGCTGGAGCGATCCATCGCCCGGCTCATGGGCACCGAGGCCAGCTACACCTTCGTGAGCGCGTGGACCGCCGCCGAGGCCCTCTTCCCCACGCTCTGCGAGCCCGGCGACTGCATCATCAGCGACGAACTCAACCACGCCTGCATCATCGACGCCATCCGCCTGGCGACGGTGATGAAGAAGGGCGTCCACAAGGCGGTGTACCGCAACAACGTGCTCACGGGCGAAAAGAGCCTCGAAGAGGCCCTCAAGGCCGCCCGCGCCAACAAGGACGTCACCGGCCAGATCTGGGTCGTCACCGACGGCGTCTTCAGCATGGAGGGCTCCATCGCCGACCTCCCCGCCATGCGCCGCCTCTGCGATCAGTACAACGCCATGCTCGTCGTCGACGACAGCCACGGTCACGGCGTCATGGGCAAGCTCGGCCGCGGCACCCACGAGCACTGGGACATGGTCGGCCAGATCGACCTGTTCACCGGCACGCTCGGCAAGGCCCTGGGCGGCGGCGCGGGCGGGTTCATCGCCGGCGCCCAGCGCGCCATCGACCTCATCGTGCAGCGCGGGCGCCCCACGCTCTTCAGCAACGCCCTGCCCGTCACCGTCGCGTGCTCCGCCAACAAGGCCATCGAGATTCTGCTCGCCGAGCCCCAGCGCGTGCAGCGCCTGCGCGACAACGTCGCCTACGCCCGGGCGCAACTCAAGCAGGCCGGCTTCGACGTGCTGCCCAGCCCCACGGCCATCTGCCCGATCATCGTCCACGACACCGCCAAGGCCATCGCCATGAGCAAGCGGTTGCTCGAGCTGGGGGTCTTCGTCATCGGCTTCGGCTACCCCGTGGTGCCCGAGGGCCACGCCCGCCTGCGGTGCCAGATCAGCGCGGCCCACACCAATCAGCACATCGACTCGCTGGTGGGCGCGTTGAAGCGGCTTTAAGTAGACCATTTGAGTTAAGTAATTTAGCCTAGAGCTTCCCGGAGCTCACGCCGGCCCAACAATCGGCCGAAATTTCTCCAGAGAAATCTTGCGGGACCCAGGAACTCGGGTAGGTTAATGGTGTCGCGGCCTCCGGCCCGGGGCGCGGCGCGGTAGAGGCGCGGGCTGCGATCCAGCACAAGGACACGTTCCATGTTCAAGACTCGTCTTGTTGGCCTGGCGGCCGCGACTCTCTTCGCGTCCTGCGGGGCGGCTCTGGCCGTGCCCACCATCACCGCCATCGGCAGCGCTTCGCCCTCCAGCATCACCAACCGCATCGCGGGCACGGTGTATGTCGGTGGCGGGCTCAACGGCAACGTCACCCGACTCGCGCTCAACGCGAACAACCTCACCTGGATCGAGGCGGTGGGCATCACCGGCACCGGTGCGCTCTCCGCCGACGCCCGCTACGCCACCACCAGCATCGTGAACAACCCGCGGTTCGCCAGCGGCAACAGCGCCACCGGCGTCAGCCCCGCGTTCAACCCCAACCCCACGCTCACCGTCTCCACCACGCAGCCCGGCTCTGCCGAGTTCGGCGGCGGACGCTGGGACTTCAACACCAACACGCAAGTCAACCTCGGCACGCTCCCCATCATCCCCTACACCCCGCCCGTGCCCGGGCTCGCGGGTCAAGGCACTTCGGGCATCTACGGCACCAGCGGCAGCGGCCAGACGTCCGGCAGCTTCGTGACTCCCAACGCCATCAGCGCCGACGGCCGCTTCATTTCCGCGCTCGCTTACGCCTGCGTCTTCAACACCGGTACCACCGCGGGCACGCAGATCACCGCCAACTCCTTCTACTGGCGCCCCGCGCTGTGGGACTCGCAGACCGGCACGCTCGAAGTGCTGCCCACGCCGTTCCGCACCAGTTCCACCGCCAACGGCGGCAACAACCGCCGCCGCACCGGCAATCCGTACGCGATCAGCTCCGACGGCAACGTCGTCGTCGGCGCCACCGAGCACAACGCCAACATCTTGCCGGGCGCCGACGTTGACGGCGCCCGCCTTGTCGTGTGGCGTCGCACCGCCGGCGTGTGGACCATGTCCTATCTGGACACGGGCGTGGACGCCAACAACTTCCCCAACTACGTCGGCTCCACGCCCAGCGGCGTCACCATGAACGCCGCCGGCACCATCATCGCCGCCCGCGGCGCCAACGGTCAGCTCACCAAGTGGGTGTGGGACGGCGTCAACTCCACCTGGGGCGCGCCGATCCTGCTGGGCTCCAACCTGGCTACGCCTGCATCGTGGCTCCCCTTCTCGGTGACGTCCTGCGGCGTTCCTCCCACCCTGGGCAACGTCATCGCGATGTCCGAGGACGGCTCCATCATCGTCGGCTCGGCCACCTACAGCACCTGCGGCTCGTTCATGACCGGCGGGTTCATCTGGCACGAGTCCGACGGGCTGATCAAGGACTGGTACGACTACAACGTCGCTCAGGGCACTCCCGCCGTCGGTCCCGGCCAGTTGTACGGGCCCATTGGTGACAACGGCGACCCCACCCGCGGCCTGCCCGCCCTGGGCTCCCCGGTGGAGATCTCCCCCGATGGCACGCTCATCGCGGGCACCGTGCTGGGCCCGCAGTTCATCCCCAGCGCGCTGCCCTACATCTGGGAGTCCACCGGCACCGCCCCGTGCGTTGACGTCAAGGTCGTCCGCAACCCGACCGCGACCGTCAACTACTCCGCCTGCTCCTCGTCCATCATCGTGAGCGTGAGCGCCGGCGGCACCGGCCCGTTCACGTACCAGTGGTTCAAGGACGGCAACCCCCTGGCTGAGGGCCTGCAGCCCCAGGGCTCAACCGTCACCGGCGCCACCAGCGACCGCCTGAGCATCGCCCCGCCGCTGACCCCCGTCGACGCCGGCTCGTACACCTGCGTCATCACGGGCCAGTGCGGCACGCCGGCCACCTCGGCGGCCTCGACCGTGCAGGTTGATCCGACCTTCGCCACCCCGGCCGTGAACGACACCTGCGCCACCGCGCAGACCGTGACGCAGGGCACCAACGTGCTCTCGCCCGCGCAGAGCCCCTGCAGCGCGTTCATCAACGACCCGCTGTCGGGCTCCTCGTGCGTGAGCAGCAGCAAGACCGACCGCTGGTTCCGCTTCATCCCCGTCGCTTCCGGCAACTACCGCATCGAGACCTGCGGCGCCAACTTCGACACCGTGCTCTCCATCTTCGACGCCTGCGGCGGCAACGAACTGGCCTGCAACAACGACTACCTCACCGGGCCCTCCACCGGCTGCACGAACAGCCGCAGCCGCGTGAGCACCATCGCGCTCACCGCGGGCACGCCCTACCTCATCCGCGTCGCCGCGCCGCTCAACGCGTTCCTCAGCGGCACCAGCACGATGAACCTGTCCATCAACCCCGCGCCCACGATCCCGTCCAATGATGACTGCTTCGCCGCTTTGCCGGTGGGCCCGGGCGTGCACCCCTTCAACACCACCGAGGCCCTGCCCTCGTCTCTGGCCCCGCTGACCTGCGCGACCAGCGCCCACCAGTCGCGTGACGTGTGGTTCCGCTACACCGCGACGCGTCAGCAGCGCCTCGACATCAGCACCTGCCCGCAGGGCACCGCCCCCGCCGGCTACTCGCTGATGAACAACACCGTCCTCTCCATCCACGACAGCCCCTGCGGAGCCGAACTGCTCTGCAACGACAACCACACCCCCGTCCCCGCCGGCTGCGGTACCTCGCTGAGCACCATCAACGGCATCCAGCTCGGCGCGGGAACCTCCATCTGGATCCGCGTCTCGGGCGGCAACTCCGCCACCTTCGGCGCCGGGCAGCTCTCCATCAAGACCTGCTTCGCCGACATCACCGACATCGGTGACACCGGCGCCGGCCCCGACGGGCAGCTCACCGTCGACGACATCATCGCCTTCGTCAACACCTTCAGCGACTCGATCGGCTGCCCCGGCACCCCCGGCGTGCAGTGCAACCGCTCCGACGTCACCGACATCGGCGACACCGGCGCGGGCCCCGACGGCGAACTCACCGTCGACGACATCATCGCCTTCGTCAACGCCTTCGGCGACGGCTGCCCGGCCTGATCCTGAGTCCTCCCGCGGCACGCCGCGTCGCATCCGGCGAGCCTACACGGCGGCCCTCGATCTTCGGATCGGGGGCCGCTTTTCATTGCGCACGGGCCCAGAACCCCCGACTGAAGTCGGGCGCTCGGATGCTTCACCCCCCAGCCAACCTGTCTTCACCACGCCCCCCGCACCACGCCCCACACACCACGCACCACGCACCACCCTCTACCGCCTCGGGTTCCGCTGCGGGTTCCGCGGCGCGCGATTGGGCGGGAAGGGTGTCTTCGCCGGCGGCGGGGTCACCGGCGGCTTCACCGACAGCGGCCCGCCCAGCGGGCGCGGGCCCGCGTCGGGCGAGGTGCCGCCCTCGGCCTGTTCGGGCGCACCGCTCTGAGGCGCGGT
>JALHNL010000110.1 GCA_022843545.1 Phycisphaerales bacterium
TGGGGCCCGACCAGGACGAGATCAAGCCCGCGCCAATGGTCGCGCCGGTGCCCGCCGCGCCGCCCGAGCCGACCGCCCCGCCCGAGCCCAAGGACGCGGCCCGACTGGACCCGACGGTGTCCCCCGGCCTCACCGCGCTGGGCGAGTCGCTCTTGAGGCTGAACCCTCAGCCGCTGGAACTGGCGCTCAACCTGGCGTCGGTGCAATTGGGCCCGCTGCGTCTGCGGGCGACCACGCCCGTGAGCCCGCCATCGCTGCCAGTGCCCGAGCCCCGGGCCACGCCCCGCAGCCAGGCCAGCGCCACGCCCCGTCCGCCCAGCCCGCCGGGGGCCGTCTCCGACGCCGGCGACCCGGGCGTGCAGGCGAACAAGGACTCCGACGGCTTCAGCACGCGGATGACGGGCCAGTACCGCAACGGGCGCGTAGTGGGGGCCGACGGGCTGGACGTTCGCACCAAGCGGCCGGAGTTCACCCGCCTGGTGAGGGCCACCGCCGCGCCGACGCGGGTGGTGGTCGAGATCGCCTTCGTCCGCGACGGCACGGTCAAGGAGGCCCGGATGGTCCAGCCCTCGGGCAACCCGGACATCGACGAGCCGATCAAGAACGCCATCTACGCCTGGACCGCCAGCGGCCGCCCCTTGGACGAACTGCCCCCCGGAGAGAACTCGCGGTTGCTCCTGACCGTAACCATGAACCTGCGGTGAGCGGAGGATCGCCCTCGCCCCCGGGTAGTGAATCGCCGATAACCACCCCATGCCCCTCGCCCTCGCCATCCTGACCGGCACCCTCGCCTTCGGGTCCGCGCCCGACACCGGCTCGACGATGCTCCGGCCCTCGGATTTGGAGCGTGTGGAGGGCAGGGTGGCGGACCTGAACCCGCTCTCGCCCGCCGGCCGACACATGCCCGCCAACATGGCCCTGCCCAACGACTTCGCGGGCGTCTACCGCATCCCGCGCAGCGCCAACTCGCCGTACGCCGGTTGGTACGCCCGCGTCAGCGGCGGGGTCATCGCGGTCTTTCCGCAGTCGGAGTACGCGGTCGACAAGGACAAGGGCGTGGTGCCGATCATCCCGCCGGGGACCAAGTTCCTGCTGGGCGGGGTGCCGCTTGAGCGTGATCGCGGTATCGACGATTCGCGCCTGGTGCGGCCACTGGGCGGCATCGTGGGCGGGCCCGTCGCCACGCGGATTGACCTGGCGGTGGCGCCCGCCGACCCGTTGGCCCGCGCCCCGCGCACAAGCCCCGAACCCGTCCAGCCCGAAAGCGCCGAGGACCGCGCGTCGCTCGCCATGGAACGCCTCATGCTCGACGACGCGTACCGCGCCCGCCGGGTGTCGAGCCTGCTTTCCGTGGCGGCGCGGAGCGACGCGCCCGCTCCCGCGGCGAGCGTGATGCCTTGAGGGCCAGCGCGATCACCGCGCGGTGAGCGCTGCTCACGGCGTGCTCACCCAGTTCGTCGATCTTCACCCACCTCGCCCCGCGCGGGTTGCGGGCCGACTCCGCCGTGTACACCACGAAGCGCACCACCGCCGCGCTGGTCACGCGGCGCAGTTCGCCCACAGGTTGCAGCCCCACCGCGCGCCAGGCACGAGCCAGGCCCTCCGGGCTGGCGTGCCGCGCGTCATCGCCCGGCTTGGCCGTGCCCGCCTCCACCGTGGGCGGCGCGAGCAGACCGGCCCACAGCCCGCCCGCGCGCACCGGCACCAGCATCACCGCCCCGCGCCGCTGCACCACCAGCGTGTGGGCTTCCACGGTGCGCAGCTTGGCCTTCGCCTTCGGGCGCGGGATGCGACCCTCCAGCCCCTTCGCCCGCGCCACGCAGTGCGCCGCCAACGGACACTCCGCGCAGCGGGGCCGCTGCGGCGGGGGCAGGCACACCGTCGCGCCCAGTTCCATGAGCCCTTCTGTCCACGAGCCCGGGTCGGCCGCGGCCCGCACCAGTTCGCTCGCCCGGTCCCACGTCCACCCCGCCGTGCTTTTCGCCGATGGGTCCAGGTCGCGCCCCTCCACACGCACCAGCACGCGCTGCACGTTGCCGTCGGCGGCGGGCTGGGGCCGCCCGAAGACGATCGACGCGATCGCCCCGGCGGTGTAGCGCCCCACGCCCGGCAGCGTCGTGAGCGCCTCGATCTCCGACGGCACCTGACCGCCGAAGCGCTCCACCACCGCCTTGGCCGATGCGTGCAGGTTCCGGGCGCGCCGGTAGTACCCCAGCCCAGCCCACAGCGCCATCAGCCGGTCCTCGGGCGCGTCGGCCAGATGGCGCACGCTCGGGAACGCCTCGATGAAGCGCGAGAAGTAGCCCACCACCCGGCTCACCTGCGTCTGCTGGAGCATGAACTCCGAGACCAGCGCGTGGTACGGGTCGCGTGGCGCGCCGGGGGGCGGCCTCCAAGGCAGGTCGCGCCGGGCGCGGGCGAACCACGCCGTCAGCGCGGCGGTCATCGCGGCATCGCGGGCTGAGGGGGTCTTCAGGGCCACTGGCTCAGCACCCGCTCGATCGCCGGCTTCAGCGCCGGCCACGCCGCCTCGGGGGACTTGTTCACCGTCAGCCACTCGCCGAAGATGAGCAGGCCCGTCACCCCCGGCAGCGCGAAGAGGGCCTTGGCCAGGTCGTCGTCCGGCGCCGGCTGGGGCGTGCGGTACGAGCGGGCCCCCCCGGGCAGCGCGCGGTCGAGCACGCACTTGAGGGCGTGGGGGTTGGGCGTCGTCTCGAACCGGACGGATCGGGCGGGCATGGCATAGGGGTAGGTCGCTTCCGGGTGCCCCGGCTCGCCGAGCCCTGGCTTCGGGGTCCTCTGCTCGCTGATCGGAGTCTTCGGGCGACTCCGAACCGCCGGCCCCCGCGAACAGCACATTCGGGCGCGGAGCGCCGGATGTCGCAGAGTACGATGTACACATCGGGCCGATAGAGGAACAGCCCGACTCCCGGAGGATCGCTTGCCGCCCGTCGTCCCGTCCGCACCACCCGTGCCCCCGACCACGCTGGACCGCCTGGCCCAGCTCGGGGAGCGTCTGGGCGCGTACCCCTGGTGGCAGGTGCTCATCGAGCTGGTGGTCATCTGGTTCCTGGTGCTCATCGTGGTGCGGTTCGTTCAGGGCACCCGGGCCGCGGCGATCCTCAAGAACCTGCTGTTCCTGATCGTCATCTCCACGCTGCTGCTGCGGATCCTCGGTCAGCGCGAGGCCTTCCAGCGCCTCACGTTCCTCTACGACAACTTCCTGGGCATCGTCGCCATCGCCCTCATCGTCATCTTCCAGCCCGAACTGCGCCGCGGGCTCACCCGCATCGGCGAGACCTCCCTGTTCCGCCGGGCCATCCGCCCGCAGACCCAGGCCGTCGACGCCATCGTGGAGGCCAGCCTCTATCTCTCCAAGGCCCGCTTCGGCGGGCTGATGGTCATCGAGCGCCAGGTGCCCCTGAAGGGCCTGGCCGAGGGGGGCACACCGCTAAACGCGGAGGTGAGCAGCCGTCTGCTGCAGACGATCTTCTTCCCGGGCTCGGCGCTGCACGACCTGGCGGTGGTGATCCGCGGGAACGTGGTCCGCGCCGCGGGTGTGCAGCTCCCGCTGGCGGAGGAGAGCGACATGCCCGACCAATCGCTGGGCTCGCGCCACCGCGCGGGCGTGGGCATCTCGCAGGAGTCCGACGCGCTCGCGGTGATCATCTCCGAGGAGACCGGCGGCATCTCGCTGGCGGAGCGCGGCAAGCTCACGCGGAACCTCAGCGAGGCCGAACTGCGCGGCCTGCTGGTGCTGAAGCTCAACCCGGGCCTGGTGACGCAACTGGTGCAGACCCCGGTGGCCACCGCCGCCGACGAGCCCGCGGCGGTCCTCGAAGACGCGGCGAGCCCGTTGAACACGGATCAGGGGGCGGAACTGGGGCCTTCGCGCAATTAGTGTGACCAGGTGAGTGGGCCGCCCGTGCGCCGCCCGGAGAACAGTCGACATGAGCCTGTGGGCCTCCATCAAGACGTACGCCCTGGTCAGCATCGTCTCCGTGCTCATCTGGGTCTGGGCTGAGGCCGAGAGCCTCAGCACCGTGCCCGTCTCGCCCCGGGTCGAGCTCGTCACCAGCGGCACCGACGTCACGGCCCGTGTGCTGGACGCCTCCTGGAACGGCACGGTGCGGATGCGTCTGCGCGGGTCCAGCGCATCGGTCAGCCAGGCGCAGTCTCGCCTCGCCACCGCGGTGACGTTCAAGCCCGGCATCGGGGGCATCCCCGCCACCCCGGGCGAGCACGTGGTGGGCATGGTGGACGCCCTGCGCAACCACCCCGAACTGGCCCGCCTGGGTGTCAATTTCATCGACGTGGAGCCCGCGATCATCCGCATCAAGATCGACGCGCTCGCCAGCCGCACGATCCCGCTGCAGCCCGTGCTGCCCGGAGTGGACCTGGCGGGCGAGGCGAAAGTGTCGCCCGAGCAGGTGACGATCCGCGTGCGCGAGGGCGAACTGGAGAGCCTGCCGGCGGTGCTCACCGCCAGCGCCACGCCCGATCTGGACACGCTGAGCGCGCTGGTGGGCGACGGGCCGCACACCGTCGCGGCCCGCATCACCATCCCCAGCCTGCCCTCGTGGATCGGCCCCGTGACCGTCGAGCCCGCGCGGGCGCAGGTCACCTTCACCCGGCGCGGGCAGGCGGTGACCGTCACGGTCGCCGAGGCCGCGGTGTGGGTGGTGCTGCCGCCGGATCAGGCCGGCGCGTGGATCGTGACGCCCGAGGCCCGCTCGGTGGCCAACGTGCGGATCACCGGGCGCCGCGAACTGCTGGACCAGTTGCGGGCCTCGCCCGACGGCGTCCGGGCGTATGTGGTGCTCCGCGCCGCCGACCTGGCCGAGGGCGTGAAGGACGCGCCGATCGCCTTCACCACCACGCCCTCGATGCTCAAGTTCGAGTGCGACGTCCAGACCGTCCGGGTCAAGATCGAGCGCCGCAAGTGAGTGCGGCGGGTGAGGATTCACCACGAGAGGGACGGAGGGCGCCAAGTTGCACGGAGAAGCCGACTCAAGGGTGAAGAGCCGGACCGCAGCCGGTCAGTGACACGACTCTTCGCCGGTCTCTCGCCCCTCCAACGTCGCCTTCGGCTTCTTGACCCATCCGCGGCTTCTCTGCGAGTCTCCGTGCCCTCGGTGCCTCGGTGGTGAACTCCTGATCCCGACCGATCAATCGTGACGCAGGGCCACGATCGGATCCTGCTGCGCGGCGCGCCACGCGGGGTAGAGCCCGAAGACCAGCCCGGTGAGCGAGGCGACGATGAACGCCAGCGCGATCGGGAAGATCGACAGTTCGGTGGGCAGCTTCACCTCGGACCCGAAGCTGTCGCCCACCAGCGGCAGACCGCTGAGGTTCTCCGCCACCCAGGGGATCAGCAGGCTCACGCCCACGCCCAGCGCCACGCCGATGAGCCCGCCCAGGGCCGAGAGCACGCCCGTCTCCACCAGGAACTGCAGCGTGATGTGCCGTCGCGTGGCCCCCAGCGCGCGGCGGATACCGATCTCGCGCGTCCGCTCGGTCACGCTCGCGAGCATGATGTTCATGATCCCGATGCCGCCCACCAGCAGCGAGATGCCCGCGATCGCCGTCAGGATGAGGTTCCACGTCAGCGCGGTCCGCTCGGCCTGATCCAGCAGCTGGTAGGGCACGATCATCGTCACGTCCGTCATCCCCGGGTGGCGGACTTCCAGCACGCGCCGGATGCGGTCGGCGTACGCCACCACCTCCTCGCGCGTGGGCGCCACGCAGTAGATCTCCGACACCTGCACGTTGTCCGAGCTCATCGACCCCGCCGACGCCCGGAACACCACGTCGCCGAAGACCTCCTCCGCCGCCGACAGCGGCAGGTGCAGGTCCAGGTTCATGTCGCGCCCGACGAGCATGTTGCCCGCGCCGCCCGCGAGGCTCACGGGCTCCAGCACGCCCACGATCTCCAGCGACTTGGCGTCGATGCGGACGGTCTTGCCCAGGGGGTCGTCGAAGGGGAACATGGTCCGGGCCAGTTCGGCCCCCAGCACGCACACCAGCGCCTTCTCGTCCATGTCGCCCGCGGTCAGGTAGCGCCCGCGCGAGATCCGCAGCTGCGCCGCCTCCAGGAAGTCGGGCGTCACCCCGAAGGCCTGGCTGGTCTGGCGGAGGTTCTCGCGGAGGATCTGCCCGCCCACCGCCTTGAGCGGCACGATCGCGTCCAGGTTCGGGAACTCCTGGCGGATGAGCGTGAGCGTGGCGCGGGAGAGCCCGTAGCGCGCCACCATGCCCGTCCGCCCGCGCCCGCCGCCCTGCTGGGCCGACTCGGGCGGCTTCATGCTCCGGATGATGATGTTCTTGGCGCCAAGCCGCTCGATCTGGTCCAGCGCGTCGCGCTTGGCCCCTTCGCCGATCGAGGCGTTGGTGATCACCGCCGCCACGCCCAGGATGATCCCCAGCGCCGTGAGCACCGACCGCAGCTTGTGACGCCGCAGGTTCGACAGACCCAGTTTGACGATTTCGAGCAGCAGGAACATCGGAGCGAACTCTATGGTGCTGGAACCCTCGATGACGGAGCGCATCGGCGCAGGCCGAATGAGCGCACTTCGTCACTTTGGCCCGGCGATGAGACCAAGCGCTCGGGCCCGACAGAACGCGCGCTTGCCTAACCAAAACGCCGCGGCACCATGCGGCGTCATGTCGAGAGGCCTCACGGGGTATCGTGCCAATAACTGCGAGTTCGCGAGTTCCAGCGGAACCAGATGAAGGAACTTCTTCCCGGACTCAACCGGTCCATGCTCGCGGGATCGGAATTCGAAGCTCGGCTTCTTGTTCACCAAGATGTGCCGAACTTCTTCGGGGTCGTTGACGACAAGAACCGTGCAGAGCTCGGTCCGCAAGTTCATGAGGTCTACAGACGTGCCGGCGAACAGAAGTTGCACCTTCCGATCCGTGTCGCGGTCGCGCAGAAGCCGCTCCATCCGCAGGTAGTTGGCGTCGCGCATGTAGGCCGGGATGTCGTCCAATCCGTGGGTCGCGATCTTCGACAAGTCGTCGCCTACGCCGAACAACTCTTCGGCATACTCACGACAGATGTTCTGAACGAGCGAGAACTGGGATGACTCCAGGTCAAACTGGTGGTCGTACTCAAACATCCCGCCGGGAATGATGTGGTACTTGTCTCGCCCGACCGCCACCGCGCCCTGAGATCGGCACCAGATCATCCCCAGGTATTCCTGCTGGGTCGGGTGGCGGAGTACAAGCAGCGTCGCCACTGAGAGCGAACTGCATCTGCCCTCACCCGACAGCAGCTCGCTCCGACCTTGGAGGTGGGATCGCAGCTTTGAACGCAGAGGGAGATGCTCAATGCTCAGCGGGGCGGCTTCCGCCCTCTCGTGAAACGCGATCGCCGCTTCAAGGCTGAGGGACTCGGTGGTATCAAGCGTGTTGAAGTAGCAAGGGCCTTCCGTACGCGCCGCGACAACGACACGGCGATCAGAGGCCCCCGGACCTGAAGGTTCAAAGGTCGTGCCGACATGGATGAAGTGCGAACCGTTGTAGAGTCCCGACCCCGAGCCCGCCTTTGCCTTCGCCCTTGAACTCAATCGAAGTTCGAGAGCTTCACGATAGACTCGATCTCCGGTAACATACGGGCCCGGGGGGTTCTCATCCAGTCGATCGTTCAGTGCGGACTCCACGTCGAGCAATTGCGAGTCCGACGCCGGGGCAACGCCCGCGCAGTAACGTTGGAGGCCTTCGTCGTGCCCAACGCCTTCCGGATCAATCACCAGCTGCGAGTAGCCTTCATGGCTGTTCACGTCCTGCCCGGCGAGCAGTTGCAGACCTGTCAGCGGAGTGAAGTACAAGCCCGCCACGGCCGCCTGAAACTCGGGCAGGTTGATGACGCGGTCAAACAAATCGAGCAGCGCGGTCTGGTCTTTGACGGCGTGTTGAGAAGCCGCGCTCATGCTCTTCAACAGGAAGCTGCGTGCCAAGGACACGGCATCGCTCGGATTCAGTGGTGAGAACACGGCCAAAGCTCCTTGAAAGGCCATCCATCTGCAATCGCAAGCGATCGATGTTCTCGACACCCTCTTGCGATCCGGCTTGCGGCGATCAACCCCCACAGACGGTCAGGACGCTCCGGGTATACCGGTGGACCTCGTCCAGGAGGCGGAGCATCGCCGCCTGGTGGGTGTCCCGCGCGCTCTCGGAGGCCACCCGGGGCAGGTTGATCTCGATGTTGCACCGGCACGAGCGGGCGGCGGCCTCGGCCATCAGGGCGGCGATCGCCAGATCGCTGCGCAGCCGCCAGTTCACCTTGTCTTTCAGGTCGTCCAGCACCCGGGCCAGGTGGCGGGCGTGGTCCAGGGCCCGCAGCGGCACCTGCACGCACAGGTCCAGCGCCGCCGCCATCGCCGCGGCCCGGGTCGGGTCGTCCTTCGCCAGTTTGCTCGCGTCGGTGTACGCGGCGTACGCCTCGGCGTCCTCATCAGCCAGTTCCAGGAACACGTAGCGCCGCTTGGTCAGGTCCTGGTCCGCCGCGTCGAGCGCGGCCTGGTGCGCGGCGAGGTCGGCCTTGCCCTGGGAATAGTGAACCACCATGGAGGCCAGCGCGCAGGCGGTGGCGCCGATGGCCGCCGCCGCCGCGCCGCCTCCGGGAACCGGAGTCTTGGCGGCGATCTGTTCGAGCAGGTCGCTGAAGCGCAGGTCGCGGAGGTGATTCATGCGTGAAGGATAACGCCCGGGCCTCAGGGCGTCGCCCGCGCCAGCAGGTCTTTGCCGAAGAGCGCCACAAACGCCCCCGCGAAGATCAGCCCGCCGCCGACATAGTCCGTCCACTGGAGCTTCTCGCGCAGCACCACCGCCGAGAAGACGCCAAAGACCGTGAGCGTGATCGCCTCCTGGATGATCTTGAGCTGCGGCCCCGTGAACGGCCCGCCCTGGCTCACATGCCCATACCGATTGGCCGGCACCATCAGCGAGTACTCCACGAACGCGATCAGCCACGACACGATGATGGCGGTGAGCAAGGGCCACGCCGGCTTCTTGAGGTGGTAGTACCACGCGTAGGTCATGAAGACGTTGGAGGCGATCAGCAGCGCGACGGTGGTGACGGCCTGGGGCATGCGCCTGTTTTATCCGATCTTGCCACGGAGCACCGCCCCAGAATGAACCGAGCCCCGCACAGGGCGGGGCTCGGCGTGGTTCACAGGTTGTGGGCTTCGATCACTTGTCGCGCTTGGGCGTCGGGCGGCGCGGGGCGGGGGCCGAACGCTGGCCCTGGGGCTGAGTCTGCGGCGCGGGCATCGCCTGCGGCGCGCGGCTCGGGGCCTGCTGACGCACCGAGGGCATCCGCGAGCCCATGTTCCCGCCGCTGGGAGCGGGGCGCGGGGCCATCCGCGGCTGCGGGTCAAAGTTCTGCGTCGGCACTGACGGCGGCTGGAACGTCGGCATGGGCGTGCGACGGTCGCGGGAGCGCATCGTCTGGTCGATCTCGCGGCGCGGGGTCGGCGCAAAGGTCTCCTGCGGCACAGGCCGGGAGTACACGCTCGGCGAGCCTCCGCCACCCATGTTGCGCTTGACATCCGGCGCGCCGGTCGGGGTGTCGAGCTGGACCTTGGGCCTCGTCCCGCCCCAGTCCTTGGGCGGCTGGATGAGTTTGGGCTGCACGCCGCCGATACGCATGTTCTCGGGGCGGATGCCGCCCTGCCCACCGTTGACTCCGCCGATGTTCATCGCGTCGGGCGAACGCATGCCCGGCTCAACGCCGCCCTGCCGGCGGGGCGTGGGGCGGGGGGTGGGCTGGGGGTTCACGCCGCCCAGCGAGGCGCCGGTCTGCGGGCCCGAGGGCGACACGCCGCCCGAGCCGCCGCTCACACCACCGATGGAGACGGAGGAAGGGTCGCCCAGAGCGGGGCGAGTGCCGCCGATGACGGGGTTGCTGGAGCCCTTGCCGCCCACCACGCCCGGGTTGGCCGGCTGCACGCCCGGGCCGCTGTTGACGCTTGTCGAGGGCAGACCAGGCATCACGCCGCCGCTGGGCGTGGGACGGTTCAGGCGCGGGGTGGTGGCGCGGTCGCCGAAGGCCTCGCGCGAGGGACGCTGCCCGATGACGGGCGCGGCGGCGGGCACCGGCGAGGGCTTGTTCAACTGCTGCTCGGGGATGATCTGCTCTTCGATGGCGCGGCGCTCACGCGGGGTGGGGCGGCGCGTCGCCTTCACCAGTTGGTCGCGGCGCTGGTCGTTGCCATCCAGACTGGGCGCGGCGCCGGGAATGCCCGGGCCCGAGATGATCTGCGCGCTGGGCTTGCCCGAGCCCTTCAGGGGCGTGGGGCCCACGACGACCGGGTCGCTGGAGGGCAGGCCCGCGATGGTGCCGGGCTGGTCGCGGGTGATGAGGTTCGCGCTGGGCTTGCCGCGCAGAGCGGGGCCGGGTCCGGTCACCACCGGATCGTTCGTCGTCAGGATCGGCGCGGGGTCAGGCCCGAACGAGACCGCGCGCGGCAGAACCACCGGCGCCGACTCTTCGTTGTCGCGCAGCGCCCGCGCCGCGCCCGGGCTGCGACCGCCGATGGTCGGGCTCGCGCCGCGTCCGCGCGACGATTCGCCCGAGGCCACGCCGCCCTGCGGCAGCGGGCCGAAGCCCGCCTGCTC